>JANLTU010000081.1:0-21883 GCA_031363085.1 Gammaproteobacteria bacterium | reverse complement strand
TTCGTCGACGCGCTTAAAATCGATAGTTACCAGAGTTTCGGCGCGTTGATTGTTGCAGCCACCACAGGCTTGGTCTTCGAGTAGCCAAGTGAACACCAGTTTTTCGGGAGGAGTGACTTCGACGTACTCACCGAAGTGTTTAATCGCCATACCTTCGGGGGACCGTAAAGCAATGTGGTATGCACCGCCTCTTCGCAAATCAATGTTAGAGGCGGTAACCGTAAACCCGACCGGCCCAAACCAACTTGCCAGTACCTCGGCCTTTGTCCAAGCTTCAAAAACTCTCGCAATCGGAGCGTTAAAGACCCGCCGGAGCGTCAGTGTTGTGTGAGCGCTGGATGTCGCTGACCTAGCCACTTTTCTTTCCGCTCTTTTTTGATGTCTCGTTAAGATACTTGTCGAGCGCATCAAGCTTCTTGTTCCAGAAATTCTCGTAGAAGGCGATCCATTCCGCCGCATCGCTTAGTGGCTGTGGCACGAGACGACAACGGTGTACCCGACCCATGATCTGCCTGCGCAGCAATCCGGCGTTTTCCAAAACCTTTAAATGTTTTGTGATGGCAGGTTTAGATATATCGAAGGGCTCCGCCAACTCCATGACCGACATCTCCCCTTTTGTGAGGCGCTGAAGCATCGCCCTCCGAGTTGAGTCTGAAAGGGCTGAAAAGATAACGTCTAATTTGGCAGCACTAATGTTAACCATATGGTGAACTATAAAGAACGCGCGCGCCCGCTGTCAACTATCGTTTGGTTACACGCAAAGGGGTAGCAAACGACAGTCAACGAAAGATTTAAAGTCATGCCATGACCCTATGAAATTTTTTCACGACCGACGCCGGAACCATTACGAATCTCCCACGGTTCGGCCAAGCATCGGTTCGAAGCGGGCGGCGTTCTGAAATTTAAATAGATCCAAGTCGTCATGGCTGAGCCGGATTGATCAATCATCGTTTGGATAAGATTTTTTTGACGACGCGCCCAGGGCAATTTCTAAACCGATGGCGAATGGGAGAGGCGGATTTCGACAAATATTTGGACACACTTTGTTAAACCAAACTGCCAGAGGATCATCCCCGTTGCTTGAGCAAGAACTGTCGCACCGCCTCGTCTTCGGCCAAACCAATCGCCCGATCAAAGGCGTCGTACGCTTCGCGCACGCGTCCAAGTTGTTGTAGAAAGTGGGCGCGAACCGCCCAATACGGCTGATAGGTCTTCACGCTTTTGAGTTCGATTTCGTCTCGTGATCGACCAACCCCATCCTTCCCTGTCACCTATTACGATAAACCAAACCTAACAGCATCCCGAAAATCGTAAATTGGACGAAACCTGCCGCTATCTCGATCCCGACCCACGTAGGAATAGACGGAAGGGTGTATTTGGCGGCTTCCGCGAATGCGATATAGCTGATCAGGAAACTGCCCATCAACCAAGAAAACCCCACAGCGTTTTTGACCGTGCGATAAGTGTCGAATACCTTGCTAAAGAGCACTGATAGGATGCCGCCCTGAATGAGCATCGCAAGCACACCTAACTGGAAAATCGGTTCCTTGCGAATATGCGGTATCGTCGCGTAGTGCTCGGCGTTCACCACGAAGTGGGAAAGAGCTTGTGCAATAAACGTCGCGACGACGAATGCAACAATAGCCAATACATGCCTCTGCATATGGAGGATCTCGGTGTCTTAAGGAATAGTGCAAAGCGCACCCACGATCATGAACAATCAAACGATCTTCGCGCCATCGGGCGGTATCACTGCTCCGACGGTTTGATAAAACCAAATTTCATAGCCACAGGGATCCATCACCTTGAAGGTTTTATCGCCCCACCACTGAAGTGCCAGAGGGTCGGTAATTTTTACACCGCGCTTTTTTTGGAGTTGATCGTGGTACGCAACCACATCGGTCACTTCAAGGTAAATCGCGACCGGTTGCTGCGCAGGCGCGACTTTACCGCCGGAAGCTTTTCCCGGCGCACGGGAAAACATAATGCGCGCACCGTCCTTGACCACCGTGCAAAAATCAAACTTGCCGTCTTTTCCGACGACGCCCATGACGTGGTCGAAACCGAGCACATCGACATAGAAGTCGCGGACCGCGTCGACCAACTCGACGGCGATAATGGGCATAACGGCTTTCGGTGTGACTTTGCTCATGACGTGCTCCTTTCGCGCTGGGGCGGGTTTGTTTACGTCCTGCTACTCTGCCACCGGGTATTGGCATATCTCAACTACTCATGATAGTAGTAAGGCTGCCATGCGCATCCCCGATACTGAACTACTGGAAGAAATTGGTTTGACGCTTTACGAGCGGAAAGCCCTCGTAACACTTATGATTTTTGGTGTCGCCGATGCTGCTGCGATTTGCCGCGAGGGTGGGATACCGACCTCGAAAATCTACCGGGCGATGGAAAAACTGGCTCAGCTTGGTCTAGTTCTGGCACAACCTACCCGGCCGAAAATGTACACTGCGCTGCCACCCGATGCGGTAGCGGACCGCGTCGTTACGATTGTGCGCGAACGCGCCGAGCGCTTTGCCGCCAGTGCCGGTGAACTCCGAAGCTTGCTGGGCTCACTGCCGGGGCGCGTGCGTGGCAAATACCTGTTCACCGATCTCGCGCTGGGCACCGAAAGCCACGTGAAGCGACACCTCGCACACCTCGCGGCGGCACAGAAACGCATTCTGTCGTACATGGAGCGCGGCGATCTCGACGCCATTGATCAGGCAGTCGATGGTGGTTTCCCGATCCTGCGTCGCATCGCCCGCAATGCGACCGAAAAAAAAGTTCGCCACCAAGTGGTGTTCGGCTTCTCCTATCAAACCGCACCGCGACTGCTTGGGTTCCTGAAGAAACATTCCGCAGAAATCCGTCACCTCACCGGGGTGCGCTACTCCGGCGAACTCGGTCATCCGTTTCACGTCATTGATGAAGACATGGTCGTGCTGCCCCTCGACCATCCGTTTGTTCCCGAAGGGCGCTTTGCTTCGCTGCTCATTCGTGACCGTGACTTGGCAAAGAGCTTGGCCGATGGCTTCGAAGAACTGTGGCGCAAGGCGATGAAGAATCTGCAAGAGATCAACTTTGATCCACGCGGTTTGCACGAAACACACACTGCACCGTAGTGCCATGCAGCATCACCGCACCCCGCAACGCTAAATTATCAAGACGTGGAATCCACGAACTGCTGTGCCTCTTTAGCCAGCGTTAACCAGTGGGCGCGCTCCTTCGGTTTTAGCACGATCCACTCTTTCATCACGCGGCCGTGGCCGGGATCGAAGTGTTCACCAAGGCGCGCACTGATCAAGACGGCCACCAGATCGCCCTTGACCAGCATCACGAACACCTTGCCGTTGATCTTGAGCCCATCCGAACCGAACATCCGTGCGAGAGAAACTTTCTCGTCGTTACGGAATGCTTCAACAATAGGAGAAAACGCAGCGTCCATTTCGGTCGGGGCAATAGCCGCAGCGCGCGGTGTAGCAGCTTTTTTGCCTGTGCGTTTTGTGACCACGCTAACCCCCTTTTTCGACAAACTGCTTGAGATTGACAAATACTTCCGCGAGAGTTTTATCGAGCTTGCGCCGCATGACGAGCTTGTCCAGAAAACGGCCAAGCAGGCCGAATTTGACTTGATATTCCATTGCCTGGCTGACGCGAGTTCCCGCACCGTCCCGGGTGACTGTGGTACGCCAGCGCATAAAATTGAGCGGCCATTGGCTTTCATACAGTTCCATTGTGATGGCTTTCTGCGGTTCCCAAGCGATCACGCGTTCTTTGACCCAGCCTTTCGGTTGTATATCGCAGTGCCGTCCGGCGCCGACCCCTTCGCGCGCCGTGGTGGTGTATGCGGCATGCTTGACGCCCGGATTGTAGTGCCGTACCGCTTCAAGGTCGGCCAATACCGCCCACACTTTATCGAGCGGGGCGGCGATGTGTATCTCATGAACCAGTTGCGTCATCTGTCGTTCTCCTCTGACAAGAATAATGGGAGTAGCTTGGCGGCGGTTTCGTGCTTGGACAACATCTTGCGCCGCCCCGTCACTTTTAAAAAGAAAGTGACGATATGGAGTTTAATGCAAGTCACTTCAAAATTGCAAGTCACTCGACTAAGGTGCTATCATTAACGTATGAAAAAACGCGGCAAGGCCCGTGCGGCCAATGATTTGGGACGGTCCGCCTGTCCTATCGCGAATACACTGGAGTTACTCGGCGACAAGTGGACACTGCTGGTCGTGCGCGATGTTTTGTTTTTGGGGAAACGCCTGTATGGCGAGCTGATGCAAGCGCCGGAGGGTTTTCCGTCCAACATCCTGGCGGATCGTCTCAAGCGTCTTGAAGCAGCGGGCGTGCTGGAGAAGCATCCCTATCAGCAAAATCCGCTACGCTATGAATATCGCCTGACATCCAAGGGGAGCGATTTGTTTCCTCTGCTCAAGGAAATGATTTGCTGGGGAAATAAATATATTCAAGGCACGACCGTACCGCCGCCTGGTTTTTTACAGCATTTCGAAGAGCAAACCAGCGGACGAAAAACATTCAAACGGAAGAAGTGACGGGCGCGAACCGCCCAATTCGGTTGAGGCAGAACTACAAATAAAAACGGCCCGATCAGCGAGCCGTTTTCATAATTGGCGGAGGCGGTGAGATTCGAACTCACGGAGGAGTTGCCCCCTCGTCAGTTTTCAAGACTGATCCATTCAACCGCTCTGGCACACCTCCGTAAAACCGGGCGCTAGGATACCTGACTGGCGTGCCGCCGGGTACCCACCGAGCTATTTACTGGTGAAGAAAATATCGCCGTAGTAGGCGCTGGCCTCCTGGTCGGTGTTGTCGGTGTCGGTCATGATGGCGACGGCGTTGGCTTGAGTCAGATCTTCGCCAAAATATTTCTTGAAGTCTTCGCGCACGTTGCGGCGGTAGCTGCGCCATTGCCCCACCTGCTCGCGGCCGCCCTCAACGGCGATCATGTGCGCGCTACCGGTAAAGGCGTTGGGCCATTCCGCATCCGCCGCCTGATTGCTCGACCACACGTAGTTGAGCGTGCGCGTTTTCCAGAATAACGGTCCGCTGGAAAACACCACGTACACGCGGGCGGGATAGTCGTCGCCTTTTTTGCTGTGTTCGTCGGCGGCGGTCAGCACGTGATCAATTTTCCATGACCAGTTCAGGTACGGCGTTACTTCCAGATCAATATCGATTTTCTTGAACAACCCGGACGCAGCGGAATTGCTTTTGGCCGCGAGCACGCTGCGCCCAGCATCGTTCTTGAGCACGTATTCGGTATGGCCGCGAAAGCTTTTTTCTTCCCAGCCTTGCAGGGTTGATTTTGAAAAGGGGCCGACCATGACTTCATCGCCCAAAGCAGATACGGAAGTCGCCAGCGCTACGGCAACCAACAAGTTCGCGAACGCAAACTTGGCTACGAATTTTTCAGTTAACACAGATCACCCCACCTCGCTTGCAACGCCGCCAACGCGGCGACACCGGCCGTCTCGGTACGCAGAATACGCGGACCCAGACGCAATACCGTAAACCCAACCGCTTGTGCACGCACCACCTCGGCGTCCGACAGCCCACCTTCGGGGCCCACCAACAAGGTCACTGCACCGAATGGCAGCGGCAACTCAGACAAGCTTTTTTCACCGTCTTGATGCAACACCAATTTTAAACTGCCCGCCGCTTCTTTGAGCCAGGTATCAAACTCACAGAGAGTGTCAAGCTTTGGAACCACATTGCGCCCGCACTGTTCGCAGGCGCTCACCACAATACTCTGCCAATGTTGCGCACGTCGCTCGCGGCGCTCACCGCTCACGTTCACCATGGTGTGTTCGGTCAGCAACGGTACAATGCGCGACACACCCAACTCAACGGCTTTTTGCAGCGTGTAATCCATGCGCTCGCCACGCGATACGCCTTGCGCGAGCACTGTCTCCAATTTTGACTCGCGTAACGGAGCGCTGCGTGTGCCAACCTCCACCACCACACCCTGCTTGCTGATGCTCTGCACCTGCGCTGAGTATTCGCTGCCATCACCATTAAACAACACTAAGGCCGCACCGACCTTTATGCGTAACACGTGCGCAAGGTGATGTGAGGCATGCTCGTCGAGCTTAAGATTCGCGCCACTGGTCAACGCGACGGGTTGAAAGACACGGGTGATGCGCATTGCGTTTGATACCGTTACAGACAGCCAACAATATTGTTTAAAATGCCTGCTCCCGCAAGCCACCCTGGAAAGTCACCGAATGCGCCTGACCCTGGAAGCACTGTTCATGCTCGACGCGATTGACCGCAAGGGCAGCTTTGCGGCAGCGGCCGAAGAACTACATCGCGTGCCCTCGGCCATTACTTACTCGGTGCAAAAACTCGAACAGGACTTAAACCTGACGCTGTTTGACCGCAGCGGACACCGCGCGCAATTTACGCCAGCCGGCAAGCTGCTGCTCCAGGACGGGCGGCACCTGCTGCGCGCCGCGCAGGAAACCGAACGACGCGTGCAGCATTTGGCTACCGGCTGGGAAGCGGAACTCACCATTGCAGTGGACGACCTCGTTCCGATGCAACGCGTGTTGCCGCTGGTTGACGAATTTTATCGCAGCACCGCATCGTTGACGCAGATCCGCGTGCTGGCGGAAGTGTTCGGCGGCACCTGGGATGCATTAGTCACCGGCCGTGCTGACGTCGCCATCGGCGCAGCCGGCGACGAACCAGAAGGCGCGGGTTTTGAAATTTATCCGATGGGCAAGGTCGCCTTCGTGTTTGCGGTGGCGCCGCAGCATCCGCTGGCCACTCTGCCTGAGCCGCTGACCAGCGAGCAGGTGCAACGCTACCGTGCCATCGCCTCGGCTGACAGTTCTCGACAATTAACCCCGCGCACCGCCGCCCTGCTTGCCGGACAGGAAGTGCTCACCTTGCCCGATATGCACAGCAAGTGCGCAGCACATCGGCTCGGGCTGGGCGTGGGTTATGTGCCGCATTACATGGTGGCTGACGACTTGGCGCAGGGTCGCCTCGTTGCCAAGCAAACCGAATGCGGTGCGCCCATTGCGCCACTGGCGATTGCTTGGCGTGCGCGACGACCGGGCCGATCCCTAAGCTGGTTTTTGGAACGGCTGAAACAAACCGACTTGTTGCCGGAATCTGCATCCGGCACGCGTTAATATTTTTTGCGCGGAAAAAGATCGGTACGCCGGCTGACCAGCCGGTCGAGAAACAGCAAGCCCTCCAAATGATCCAGTTCATGCTGGACAGCGCGCGCCTCATAGCCCTCGCATTCCAACTCCAACGCGGCACCGCGCTCGTTATGGGCGCACAGCTTGATATTTTTTGCGCGCAGGACATTGCCGGTGAAATCCGGCACCGACAGACAGCCTTCACGCCCGTTGACGCTGCCGTCGTGCTGGATAATCTCGGGATTAACCAGAATCAAGCGACCATGATGCGCAAGCTTCGGCTTGCAGGAGACATCAACGATCACGATGCGCTGCAAGCAACCGACTTGCGGCGCAGCGATGCCCACACCACCGGGACCGGCGCGCAGGGTCTGTTCCAAATCGTTGATGAAATCGCGCAACGTGGAGTCGAAACACTCGACCGGTAGCGCCCGCTGTTTTAAGCGCGCATCTGGAAAAACGAGTACCGGCAGCACTGCCATGACTCAGCCCACCATGGACTCGATGGTTTCAAAATGAATCTGAATTCCGTCGTGGATTACTTCTGCGAGCGCAGCTTGTAATTGCTCGACGCTACGCGCGCAGTGACCTTCAATGTGCATAATGTAGAGTGGCTGTTGATCGCTGCCGCCGACGTCGGATTCTAAATTCAAGATATGGAAGCCAGCGTTGGCGAGCGCACCGGTAACGCGCGCAACGATGCCACTGCGGTCGGCGCCGTACACCGACACACTCACGTTGGGTTGCATGTGCTGATGCAATTGCCCGGCGATCACGTCGACGTGCACCGTCAAGCCCAGTTCCTGCGCGTCGCGTGCCACCAACTGCTCAACGGCGCGCGCGTCGCCCACATGACTCACCATCAACATCATCGCGAAATTGCCGCCCAGACGCAGCATCGAGGCTTCGCCGAGATTAGCGCCCCCTTGATACAACGCCTGACTAATGCTCGCGACGATGCCGGGTTGGTCGCGCCCCACTAAGGCCAACATGAACCAAGATGCCATTACGTGACCTCCTGCGATAAGTTTGCCTCAATGCAGCACGGAGTGGCTGAAATAAATCAGCATCGCACCGGCGCCGATTAATACGATCTGATCGAGCATCGCACGTGGTTGTACGCGTTTGTGCAGGCCAGGAATCAAGTCCGCCACCGCAATATAAATAAAGCTGGCAGCAGCGAAAGCCAGCACATACGGCATCACGCGCGTTGAGGCATCCAAACTAATAAAGGCGACGACACCGCCCAACACGGTGCTACCGCTGGTCAACGCGCTGAAGGTGACGGCTTGCACACGCGTGTAGCCGCTTTGCAACAACACCACGATGTTGCTTACCTGCTGCGGCACCTCATGCGAAGCAATCGCCAAGGCGGTAATGATGCCCAGATGCACATCGGATAAAAACGCCGCGCCAATCAGAATGCCGTCGACAAAACTATGCACGCCGTCGCCAACCAGAATCAGCAACCCGGCGGGCGCGGCCGGACGCTGCAAATGATCAGCATCGTGCATCTCACAATGATCGGCATGGCAATGGCGCCAGAGCAAGAGTTTTTCAAGCAGAAAAAACACCAGCACGCCCACCAGCACCACGGCTAACACGCCATGCACACCGGACGCGCCGGGCGCTTCCAGCGCGTGCGGCAACAATCCCAGAAATGCAGCACCCAGCAATACGCCGGTTGCGAAACTCACCAAGTGCGGTTCGAGCCGCACACGCACCGTGTCCGGCACCAAAAATAACGCGGACGCCAGCAACACCGTCAAGGCGCCGCCGACCAAGCAAAACGCAATAATCCACGCCAATAACGCCACGATTAAATCCGCCCAAATAACCGAAGGGGCGCATGATAACGGTATAAAATATCTCCCGCTATGGTTACGTCCATCACACATTGAACGCGGCAACGACGCAGGGTTAGAAAACCTAAAGCAAAGTGTCGTAAGATACCCCCGCATCAATCCTCCACTTACAAGCTGGGACGGTACCTTGAATCGCAACATTGGACTGTTAGCGCTACTTCTGTATGCAGCGACTGCGACGGCCGAATTGCCGCTTGCGAAAGAATATCAATCGCTGGACAAGCGCATCCAAACCATTAAAAGCGGTGTGCTGGCGCTCGGGCAAGACCTGTCAATGCTGGACAAAGGCATGCTGTCTTTTTCCGGCAATCCGTTGGTGGTGTACGTGACCACCGATATCGACGATATTTTTGAACTGCAAGCGGTGGAGGTGGAGCTCAACGGCAACTTGACTGCCCGCATTGAAATGACGCCAAGCATTTTGAGCGCGTTGCAACGTGGCGGTGCGCAGCGGGTTATCCTTAAAGAAATTCAGCAGGGCGACTACCAGCTCAAAGCAACCATCATCGGCAAAGTCGGCAAAGGACGCGAATACCGCACTCCTGTGGTCCTCACATTCTCAAAAGAAAACCGGCCCAAAATCGTTGAACTGCGCGTGTCCAATGCACGTGAGCGATTTTTGCCGAATATCGACGCACTACAGTGGGACTAGCCATGCGGACATATAACTTTAAAACCTGCTGCGGCGTTGTTTTAACTCCATTAGTTCTGTGTTGCGTGCTAATGCGACCCGCATTTGCCGGTATGGATATTGTCTGGGGCGATGTTCGAGGGCTAGACCCGCGCTTGCGTGAAGCCATCTTTGTTTTGAATGAAGGCAATTATTTCGATGGCATCCTACGACTGGTGGCTAGTCGTAATTTCATCGACACTGGCGCAGACAAAGAGCTTGTCAACCTGTTGCTGGCGGCACTGTATTTGGGCTATGACATGCCGAATGAAGCCAAGGAAGTGCTTTCTGAGGAACTGGATAAAAACAGTAAACTCGATGTGCAGAACGCGCTGTGGCTAAAGTTGGCACAAGCGCGTTACCAGCGCGGCCAGTATACCGACGTCAACACCGCATTGGCGCAAATTCGCGGCAAAATGCCGCGCGAATCTGATCTCGAACGACGCTTGCTCTTCGCATTAGCACTGATCCAGCAGAAGCAACCAAAACAAGCCGCTGAGGTTCTCAACGTCATCGATCTTAAAGGCAATGTGGCCTCCACTGCTTTTGTGCGTTACAACTTGGCCATTGCGTTGCTCAAACTCAATCGCGTCGGCGAAGCCATGGAGCAGCTCAAATTGCTCAGCGAGATGAGTTCCTCACAGAAAGATTTGCTCGCCTTGCGCGATCAGGCGCTCATCACCGCCGGCTATTCTTTATTAAAAAATAAAGACCCGTCACAAGCAAAAAACTACCTTGAACAAGTGCAGCCCAACAGCACGCTGTACGGCAAAGCGATGGCGGGACTCGGCTCGGCTTATTCGAACCTGGATAAATATAAACTCTCGATCGCCGCATGGTCTGAACTGAGCAAGCGCGACATCAGCGACCCAGCGGCGCTGGAGGCGACGCTGGCAATCCCCTACGCCTACAGCAAACTACAGGCATTTCGCCAAGCCGCCGAGCACTACGAATCATCCATCAACGACCTCGTGGCAGCCGACAAAAAACTAGATGCCTTGATGACATCGATACGTAGTGGAAAAACACTCGCCGTGATTTTAGCCCAGGGACCGATGGCGAATCCCGCCGCCATACAGGAATACCGCAAAGTCACCGATCCCGCCGATCTGCAATTTCTTGCCCCTCTGCTCATGAGTCACGAATTTCAGGAAGCCCACCGCAATTACGAAGACATGCAAACATTGAGCAAGAAAATTCAGCAATGGATTAACTCGCTGGAAAAAGCCAAGAACGTGTCACCCAGTTTTCGCGAGTCCTATATGGGACGGCTGGTAAAACACCAAACAGAAATTTCCAATACCTCGCGCGATCTGGAAAAATATATTAAACGCTTGACGCTAACCCACTTGAGCACGCAAAAAGAACGCATCAATCGTTACGTTTCCCAGGCACGTTTTTCGATGGCACAAATCTACGATCAAGCCGCACGAACTTCGGGACAATAAGCCGCCCAAGCGCTCTCAATGCCCCTTCGTCGAACGATTCCTGCAGCTACTTTAGGCTCCTAAAATATAGTTGACAGTTCCACTCAACTACTATAATTTCTGACTAACAGACTCGGTTATTATTTGGTACGCGACGAATACGTCAATGGAATCGGGGACACATTATGAAACTCTCAACTAAAGGCCGTTATGCAGTAACCGCCATTATGGCCGTAGCTATTGGTGAAAAAAGCAAGCCGGTTACGCTCGCTGAGATTTCCGAGGAACAAGGGATCTCAATCTCGTATCTGGAGCAGATTTTTGCGCGCTTACGCAAAAGCCAGATCGTAAAAGGAACCCGGGGACCGGGCGGCGGGTACTGCCTCTCGCGCGAGCCAAAAGACATCAGCATCGCAGAAATCGTCATCGCAGTTGAAGATCAATTGCGCGTACAGAAACCGATCGGCAATGGCCACGCAAATCCGCGCAGCGTTTTAATCAATTCGATGTGGGATGAGCTGAGCCAGCGCATTCAATCCCTCCTGAAAGAAGTTACTGTCGCTGATTTGCTCAAGGGTAACCATGACGAATCAAAGGTATTTTCTACTGGACAGCCGCACCTGAAAGTCGTGCCGAACAAGCAGTCGTGGGCAGTTTAAAGACCCACAGAAATCGTGAGAAATTTCACGGGATATTGATAGAATCATTAACAATGTATTAGCTGAGGTATTAAGTTTATGTCTTACAGTGACAAAGTTATCGATCATTACGAAAACCCGCGCAACGTCGGCTCATTCGACAAAGCTGATCTAAATATCGGCACGGGTATGGTCGGTGCGCCGGCATGCGGCGATGTAATGAAACTGCAAATCAAGGTGAATGAGCAAGGCGTTATTGAAGACGCCCGCTTTAAAACCTATGGCTGCGGTTCTGCGATTGCATCCAGTTCATTGCTGACCGAGTGGGTCAAAGGCAAGACGCTCGAACAAGCCAAACAGATCAAGAACACCGATATCGCAACTGAACTTGCATTGCCGCCCGTCAAGATCCACTGCTCCGTGCTGGCGGAAGACGCGATCAAAGCAGCAATTGAAAATTACATGCACAAACAAAGCGATACCGCAGTTCAAAATGAAGAGATTGCGCTTCACGGTTAAGTGCCCGCAGCTTCCAACTCCCGCTCAACACATGGATGTGTTGCAGCACTTCAAACCCGTCACTGCTATGCGCTTTTAACCTCCGACAGATCCACACCAAGGCGGCGCGCCACTTCTTCGTAAGCTTCCACCACACTGCCCAAGCCCTGGCGAAACCGGTCTTTATCCAGCTTCTTGCGGGTCTGCGCATCCCACAAACGGCAACCGTCCGGTGTGAACTCATCGCCCAACATAACTTGGCTACCGAAGCGCCCAAATTCCAGCTTGTAATCCACCAGTAACAATCCGGCATCCAAAAATAACTTCTTTAACACGCCGTTCACCTGGAACGTAAGCTCTTTCATGCGCGCGACCTCGGTGTCGGTGGCCCAACCGAACGAGCGAATGTGATAGTCGTTAATCATGGGATCATGTAGTGCATCGTTCTTCAAAAAAAATTCGAAGGTTGGCAGAGTCAAATCTCGCCCCTCTTCAATTCCTAAGCGCTTGCAAATGCTGCCGGCCGCGATATTACGCACCACGCATTCAACCGGGATCATCTCCAGCTTTTTGACCAGCGACTCCTCGTTCGACAGCAGCCGCTCAAAATGGGTTGCGATGCCGGCCTGTGCTAGCTTGGTCATAATGAACGCGTTGAACTTGTTATTAACCTCGCCTTTGCGATCCAACTGTTCTTTTTTAAGGCCATCGAAGGCTGACGTATCATTGCGAAAATGCAGGACGTAGCGCTGTGCATCGTCAGTGGCATACACCGTTTTCGCTTTACCGGAATAAAGCTGATCCTTCTTTTGCATGTGCAACCTTGAAGTATTACTGAAGTTTTGTCTGTAATTGTTTAAGGACGGGCTCGGCCAGTGCATTGTCCAGCTTGTCGCCGGACTTGTCACGTATGTACACGTTGGTCGCTTCGCCCTCATCTTTCAGCACAATGCGGTACTGGCGCTGCGCATCCGTTTCGCTGCTAAACAATCGTCCAAACCAAGATTTCTTTTTACCTTCGCCCAATTCCTCAGGCGAGTTTTGTGCAATTACAAAAAATACGCCGGTGGAACGATCACGGTCTTCGATGTTGTAATCCAGCCGGTCCAGTGCCAACTCCACCCGCCGCCACACGCGCGCAAAATCTTCATCGATGTGGACAACGGCAATACCCTGCGAATCCGCACCCACGGTGGCACGTTTGATGATCTCCTTGGGCGCGGCTAAAATACCGCCGGCCTTTTCCTGCGCGATGCCCAAGTACACCATGAGCTGTTTAAGCAACTCGTTTTCCAGTTCCAGATCGGTGGGCCGCAAACGCCACGCGAACATTTTGTCTTGCTGCGATAATTCCACACCACGATGGCTCAAATACAATTCGGTGGACCCAGGCTTATCGCCACGCTCGAAACGCACGCGGAATTTCTCGCGCGTCGGCACCGCGTAAATCTTGACCTCTTTGGCGGGCACGGCGGAATCGGTGGGCAAATTGGACTGTCGCTGCGTCCATTCGGTTTCCATTACGCCGGTGGTCGGGTCTTCCACACTCAGCGCAAAGCCACGCTTTAACCAAAAACTACGCACCCAAGGCCATACCTGCGCCGCTTCGCCGTTCAATACCAACCAGCGTTGTGCGCCATCGCGCGCCAGCACTATATTGTCCTGGCTGGGCAACACCACCAGCGGGGCTGGCTCCGCCACTGGCGACACAGCGGCACGCACACTCCCCGCAGCAACCTCTAAACCTTCATCGAAATTTGGCAGGGTTAGATCCGGCGGCACCTCCAACGGCTTGCCATAACTGCTCTCTTCGTAAACACGTTTGGTGGGATTGCTACAACCTGCGGTGATCGCCACGAGCACCACCCATACTAGGCTTGATATTAATTTCATTTCAGACTTAAACACTCAAACCCGCCTGGCGCATCGCCGTTAAAACCGTCGCGTGATAGTGCTCGGACAACTCCGTTAATGGCAAGCGTATGCCGCGCGGAATAAGCCCCATTTTGTAGAGCGCCCACTTCACCGGGATTGGATTAGCTTCGACAAATAGATCTTTGTGCAGCCCGAGCAGTTTTTGGTTGATGGCGTCTGCCTTGCTGCGTTCACCCGCGCGCGCGGCGGCGCACAGCTCGTGCATTAAGCGTGGCGCGACATTGGCGGTCACCGAAATGTCGCCCTTCGCTCCCATCAAAATGAGCTCCATCGCGGTCGCATCGTCGCCACTGTAAAGGTCGATGCGGTCGCCGCAGCGGTCCAGAATCTCTTTGCCGCGTTGCAAATTACCGGTCGCTTCCTTGATGCCGACGATATTCGAAATATGCGACAAACGCTCTACGGTCTGCGGCAACATGTCGCAGGCAGTGCGACCCGGCACGTTATAGAGGATTTGCGGAATGGCCACCGACTCGGCCACTTTTTTGTGGTGCAGATACAGACCTTCCTGCGTCGGTTTGTTGTAATACGGAGTCACCAACAATGCCGCGTCGGCACCGGCGTCGAGCGCGCACTGGGTCAGCTCAACCGCCTCAGTCGTCGAATTCGCGCCGCTACCCGCGATCACCGGAATGCGCCCCGCCACCATTTCCACCACACGGCGCAACAGCGTGCAATGTTCCTCCATGTCTAAGGTTGCGGATTCACCGCTGGTCCCTACCGCGACGATGGCATCGGTTTTGTTCTCGACATGAAACTCAAGCAGCCGCTGCAAGCTCTCGTAATCTAGCGATCCGTCGTCGTGCATCGGCGTCACTAACGCCACCATGCTGCCGTGGAACATGCGACTTCTCCGTGGGAAAATTGAAGAACGCATGGTACTTCTGCGTTGCGCGGCTGACAAGGACTGGGCTCGCAACCGCGCCGATTGACCTTATGACGCGCCGCCACCCGGCCGCGCACCGTTTAGCAATGGCCAAGCCGCGCGTAAATAGATGAACATTGACCAGAGCGTGAGCAGTGCGGACAAATACAGCAAGCCCACACCAATATTCACCACCGGAAACTCCAGTACCGGGTACTGGTACAGCAAGAACAGGATCGAAAAAATCTGCGTGCCGGTTTTTACTTTGCCGATCATCGACACGGCGACTTTGGCGCGCGCGCCCAGCTCCGACATCCACTCACGCAGCGCCGACACGGCGATTTCGCGGCCAACGATAATCGCGGCGGGGATCGCGATCCACACGCCCGGCAAGCCGCTGGGGTTTTGATTGACGATCATGATCAAGGCCACAGCGACCATGAGCTTGTCGGCCACCGGGTCCAAAAACGCGCCGAAGGCCGACATCTGATTCAAACGACGCGCGAAGTAGCCGTCGAGCCAGTCGGTTAATGCTGCGAGCGCAAACACCAGCGTCGCGGCTGCGTTGACCCACGGCACCGGCAGCACGTACACGACCACAAACACCGGAATCAGCACGATGCGAAACAGCGTCAGCCCATTGGGAACATTAAGGATCATGGTGGTGACACACTCAGTCGGGGTGCAATACATCGTAAATGCGTTGGGCAAGCTCGCTGCTGATGCCATGCACGCGGGTCAAGTCTTCAACCCCGGCGCGGGTCAGCTCCTGCAAGCCACCGAACTGTTTCAATAATAAATGTCGCCGTTTGGCGCCTAAGCCTTTGATCCCTTCCAGCACCGACGTGGTGCGCGCTTTCGCACGGCGTTGGCGATGGCCGGTGATGGCAAAGCGGTGCGCTTCATCGCGGATCTGCTGGACCAGCAGTAAGGCAGGAGAGTCGGCGGGCAGTATAAGCGGCTGCTCCTGACCGGACAAGAACAGCGTCTCCAACCCAGGTTTGCGATCCACCCCCTTGGCTACCCCGATCAAGGTTACGCCTTCCACCTGCAATTCGGCGAGCACCTGTTCGGCTTGGGTCAACTGGCCTTTGCCGCCGTCGATGAACAGGATATCCGGCAGTTTGCCCTCTTCCTGTTGCAGGCGTGTGTAACGCCGCAACAGTGCCTGACGCATGGCGGCATAGTCGTCGCCGGGGGTGATGTCCTTGATGTTGAAGCGCCGGTAGTCCGCTTTGGCTGGGCCTTGCGTGTCGAACACCACGCATGACGCGACGGTGGCTTCGCCCATGGTGTGGCTGATGTCGAAACATTCCAGCCGTTGCGGCACGCTGTCGAGCTGCAAAGCTTCCTGCAAGGCATCGAAGCGCGCGAGCGTGGTGGCCTTGCCGGCCAGAAACGTGTCGATGGCGTGCTGCGCATTGGCTTGCGCCAGCTCCACCCAGCGCACTTTGTCGCCGCGCTCGGGTCGCATGATCTGCACCTTGCGCTGTGCTTGCTGGGTCAGGGCGTCGGTTAGCAAGTCCACATCCTCAACTTCATGATTCAGCAAAATCTGCGGCGGAACCTCACGGCTCGCCTGCCCATGCACGGCATCGCCCAAGTAATACTGCGGGATGAACGCAGCGAGAATTTCATGCGCCTCGGCCGCCGCTGCGCTTTTGGGAAAAAATGTTTTATTGCCCAGATTGCGCCCGCCGCGCACGTAAAATACCTGCACGCAACCGAGGCCGTGTTTCACCACGCTGGCGATAATATCAAGATCGCCGCCTTCGCCGCTCATGTACTGCTTGTCCAGAATGCGCTTCAGGCTCGCGATCTGATCGCGATAGCGCGCCGCCTGCTCGTACTGCAACTGGGTCGCGGCTTGCTCCATGCGCGTCACCAACGCGTCGACCACCTGGGTGTTCTTGCCTTCCAAAAACAAACTCGCGTGGCGCACATCCTCCGCATAGGTTTCCTTGCTCACCAAGCCGACACACGGCGCGGTGCAGCGTTTGATTTGATATTGCAGACAGGGCCGCGAACGGTTGCGGTAAAACACGTCCTCACACTGGCGCACCGGAAAAATCTTTTGCATCAAGTGCAAGGTCTCGCGCGCCGACGATGCACTGGGATAGGGACCAAAATAGCGCCCGCGTTCACGACGTGCACCGCGATAAAACGCCAGGCGCGGGAACTCATGCTCCATGACCACCACGATGTAAGGATAACTTTTGTCGTCGCGCAGCGTGATGTTGTAACGCGGGCGCAGGCTTTTAATCAGGTTATTTTCCAGCAGCAGCGCTTCGGTCTCGTTATGCGTGACGGTGATTTCAACACCCAGCACCTGCGCCAGCATCGCCTGAGTTTTGGGATGCTCGGCCGGACGCTGAAAATAACTTGCCACGCGTTTTTTTAAATTACGTGCCTTGCCGACGTACAGCACGGTGCCGCCGGCGTCGAGCATGCGGTACACGCCCGGCTTGTTGGGCAGGGTTTTTACAAACTCACCGGCATCGAAGGCTGCGCGCGGCAGGTTGCTCACGGCATCCGCTCCACCGCGCGTCGCATCACGTCGCGAAACATGTCGCGCGTCAGACGGCGCGTTTGAGTGTTGTAGCGGCTGCAATGGTATGACGACAACAACTGGCGCCCATCGGGCAAGGCGTAGTGTGTGGCGTGGCCGAACGGAAATTCTTTGGCCTTCAAACCCAGCGCACGCAACACCGCCATGTGCGCCACTTGGCCGAGCGCGAGAATCACCGCAGCCTGCGGTAGCGTTGCCAATTCGCGCGCAAGAAAAATATTGCAGGTGGCGACTTCCAGCGGCAGCGGTTTATTTTGCGGTGGCAAACATTTCACCGCGTTGGTGATACGGCAAGCGCGCAACTGCAATCCATCATCACGCGCGACTGACTGCGGCGCCGTGCTCAGGCCAAATTCATACAGCGTTTCGTAGAGTAAAATACCGGCAAAATCCCCGGTGAACGGCCGACCAGTCGCATTCGCACCGTGCATACCCGGCGCTAGACCTACGATCAACAAGCGCGCATCGTCAACACCAAACGGCGCCACCGGTCGCGCGTGATAGGTGGGATAATCGACCTGTACTTGATCCAGAAATACGGCCAGTCGTGCGCAACGACGACAATCGGGGTCGAACAGCGTGTGGTCACTCATGCAATCTATCCGCAAGAACATCGGTTCTGATTGTACGTGCGCTACACGCGCAGGCAAATCTCGCTATAATTGTTGTATTGTTATTTTGTTACAGGTGATCGCGATGCGTGGATGGATGCAAAGTAAAGTCGGTGTGGTCGCGCTCGGTGCGGCCAGCGTGCTGTTGCTGGCGTCATGCTTGGTAGGCAGCAATAAATCCAAGTCGCATACGACCGACTCGACTAATTTACCGACGTATTCGGACGGCCACTACATCTCGATGGCCTATGAGTCATATGCGGTCGGCGCGACATTTCTCACGCCCTCCGGTGGCATCAATATGAAATGGGGCCAAACCTTACTCACCTTGCCATTTACCTCCAGTATCCGTCCGGTGCTACGTTTTGTTTTCGAGGAAGCAGGCGCAACTACCGTCCAATACATCACCCAGAATGAAAGCGGGTCAATTTTTCTACATGGATTTGGAGGCATAGGCACAGCGACGGCGGGCTTACCAAACAACAGCTATTGGTTAGATTCTAATGGGGTGCTTCAAGCCGGTGACCCCGCCCCAGTACCCAGGCAAGTGTTTTGGTCGCCAATAAAAGACAGCTTCACAAGTGACGGTCAACCAATTGAGCGTGCGAAAGAAGGCGCACTTGATTTCGACATCATGGGTAAATGCGATGTTAGTGCGTGTAAATCCCTTGCGACAATGAAAGCGCTTCCCTATACCGCGCCCAACCCACCTAGTAATCCCGAAGATATCTCTATCCCAGGGTTTGAGATCACTTCCAGCGTCAAGCAAACAGTCGAAACCCCGCTAGGGAATTTTGAAACCTACCATGTTCGATACAAGGGCACGTTGTTTGTTAAGCAGGAGGATTCAGCAGGTTCATCTTTTGATTACCGCACATCGTGCTTAAAACCCGGCACTGTAGGACGCGCTGATTACGAGGGAGAAATTTGGATCTACCCGCCCATCGGGCCGGTGAAGATTCGTAACCGTTGCTTTCCCAGCGGCTATACGGGCGCAGCACCGATCAGTTACATCGCGGTAATCACCGGTACCAACATACCGTTTGATTGAACATTAACCGGCTTCATGCTCTGGAAGCAGTGATCCTAAAACCGCAATTGAGCGCCAATTAAAGCATGTGGTGTTGATGGCTACTGACGTGGTATTGGCTACTTAACGGGACGACACCACATTGACTCGATCACCTTCTTGCAACACCGCGCCTTTGGGCAAGACCACTTCTTGTCCGGGCCGGATTCCTTGGGTGATTTCTACATGCGTGGCATCTTCCATACCGGTTGTGACCGGTATGAAATGCACGCGGCCTTCTTCGCTGATCGCAACCCACATTTTGCCGTTACGCTGAAGCAAGGCACTGATCGGCAATTTGATAGCGTGATCGGCCGATACGATGCGAATGTCCGTATCCACCTGTTGACCGACTTTCAGGGGGGGCGCCTCTTTACCCAAACTGACGTACACGCTCACCGTGGCTTCGCGGTTAGCCGCAGGTGCGACACGCGTGACTAATTCGCGCCACTTGCGCCCGGGAAAGGCGTCGGACGACACATCGACGTCTTGACCGGTGCTGATGGAGGCGCTGTCGGCGGCATCAACTTTGGTTTCAATTTCGCGCTGCCCTAGATCCACCACCGAAACGATAGGCTCGTTCGACCGCACATATTGACCCACTTGCACCGGCCGCGACGTGATCGTGCCTTCGAACGGCGCGACCACCATGAGCTTGTCTAATAATTGTCGCGTGGAACGCACCTGCTCCTTGGCCGCCGCCTCTTTCAACTTGACCAGCTTTAACGCCGCCTCAGCCTCTTCCACTGCTTGTCGCGACACGGCACCTAAATCCAGCGCACGACGCATGCGGGTGACGGTTTTTTCCGCCATTGTGCTTTCTTCACGGGTGGTTTGCAGATTACCTTCGGCCCGTTTTACTTCAGTTGAAACTTCATCGCTTTCCAGTTGCGCGATATTTTGCCCCTTGCGTACCTTGTCGCCCTCTTTAACAAATAACTGCTTCACTTGCCCGCCGGCACTGGGATTCACGTCAACCTTAAGCTTGCTCACCACTTTGCCCGGCACTGTCACCGACTGGTGCAATGAGCCAATTTCGGCGCGCGCAACCTCGACGTTAATGGCACTGCCACTGCTCATGAAATTAAACAGACTCCAACCAATAATCACCAGTGACGCCAACGCCGACACACTCAATACTTTGTAACGCTTGACGGTTTCAACCACCGTGCGCCCCATCGAGGGCTGAAATGAATCGTCCTGTATCTGCGGAAAGTCTTGCGCAATGTCTAACGCAGTCACAATCGCTTTGCTGTCGCTGGGTAATACACGTTCGGGTTCCCGCGCATTGGCGCGTTCGCGCGGTGGCTCAGCAACCGGCTTGCTTTCGGCGGCTGGTGTGCGTTCGACTACCGGTTTGTTTTCGGCTACTGGCTTGATTTCGTCTGCCGGCTTTTCGGCTACTGATTTGCTTTCCGCTACGGGCTTACGTTCGCGAGGGCGCTTCTCCGCAACTGTCGCTTGCGCGTTAGATGCGCTCACTAGCACGCGCTCGGGTGGCGGTTCTGGTGCATGCACCCGCTCGCGTGGGCGTTTGGACATAGCCGCACGTGCGTCCGAGGCATCGAATATCGCGGATGCGGTGTTGACGGCGGCAGGCTTCGCTACCGACGCCGCCTTTGCCGGACGTGCTTCTGTTTTATTCCTGGGTACGCGCTGCGCCTCGTCGCGCACTACTGGCTTGGGTGTCGCCGGTGCTGGCGCTTCAGCCACCGTGGCATCAAGCGCCATGGTGAGCGTCGGAATGTCTTCGTCCTGGTGATCGCTGGCGCGTAATTCGGCAATTACTGCGGCGGCATCGCGCGGCAGCGGACCCGCAGCGGCGGGTGGCATGCGTTTCTTGGCGCCGAAAGCTGTGACCGGCCTGGATACTGCCTGAGGCGGCGGATCGGTCGCCGGCAACGCAGCAACGCTCTGAGCTTGACTATTTTTTTCATCCGCCGACTTCGAACGCTTGAACATCGGCCCAGGAGCCCGCGACGTGATCGGTGGCACTGACGTTTTACGCGCGCCGATAGTTTTTTCTGCGGCTACAACTGGGGGAGTCGTAACCGACGGCAATTTGCGCGCAGCCGCAGCGACCGGAGGCGTATTGGGCTGATCATGAATCTCCAATGCATAGCCAGACTGCGGAGGTGCCGGCACGTGATCGGGTATCAGCCCACGAATGCGCTCATTCAGTTCATCACCGGTGATCGGTTTGACCAGCACACCGTTAGCGCCCGCTTCATAAATACGCAGCAAAGTGTCTTTGTCTGACGAGCCCGTGATCACGATGACAGGTAACAATTTCTTTTTAGGGTGACCGCTCATGCGCAAAAAACGCACCAGATCGTCGCCGTTCATTCCACCGGTCGACAGCAATAAATCCGTGAGCAATAAGTCGTAGTCGCTTTCCAGCAAAGCCACGATAGCCGGCTCTGCGGAATTATAATGATCGACGTGATAGCCGAACTCAGTGAGAATTTTCTTGGTGACGTACGCAGACGTACGACTATCGTCGACATAGCAGATACGACCGGGCCGGCGCCCCGACGCAACCGAATCATCGCTCGGCGCCGACACCA
>JANLTU010000026.1:0-5081 GCA_031363085.1 Gammaproteobacteria bacterium | reverse complement strand
TGGCGCGTTTGTCTACAACCTGCTGGGAATTCCAGTGGCGGCCGGCATCTTGTACCCGCTGTTCGGCGTGTTGCTGAACCCGATGATCGCCGGCGCCGCGATGGCCATGTCATCGGTCACGGTGGTAACCAACGCCAACCGTCTGCGGGCATTTCGCGCGCAGCCTGCCCAGGGCACAGCATGAGCATGCTATTGATCAATGCGCTGGGCGTTGCACTTATTGTGTTCATCGTCTGGTGGTTCTGGCTGTCGACGCCCTAGCGGCGATGCCATGTGACATTTTAATATCAGTTCGTTTCAGGCGCTTGCTCGACAGTGGCACAAAAACTGATTTTTGCGTCAGAACATTCGGGGGCTCTTCGAGCAGGCGATGCACTAATGCCGGTTCAATTTGCTCCTCGGAATCGAGGTGTTCGACGGGTTGCGGTAAATCGGGCGGGGAAGTGCCGCCGCCCGTGTTGTGGATATTCTGCCTAATATCTGAATTTGGAGTCTGACCCTTATATCATTGGCAGCCTGCAACATATCCCACAAATACGCCGCGTCGCGCTCTTCAGGCTGCATACAGAACCTCCATATCTTTTTGAATCGCACGGCGGCGATACGGATTGTTCAAAATTCCCAGCGTTGCAAGATCCACTTTTCGGCCACCGAAAAGCTTGGAAAACGCGTCTTGAATATCAATCATGCCGCCCAACGATGGCGCCTTGCCGGATTCAAACTCCACAATCAAGTCGATATCACTCTCCGGCCCCAACTCACCGCGCGCGGCAGAGCCGAACAAGGTGAGGCGGCGAATGTTATATCGGCGCGCAAGCTCACCCAACGCCATATTGGAAATGCGGATGTCGTGCCCGATCAATAAAGTGTCGCTGCTTACCACGCGATGTCTCCTGGCTACACATTCGTAATTCTGCAACTTCTTCTATGACTATGAAAAATATTAGACCTTATTCGTCACGACAGAGCTCGCTCCGGTCCTTTATTCATGGCGTGTTTCCAAACAACGAAGCTTGGCCCGCGTTCGGAATCAGACTTTTCAGATCCTGAAATGCTTTATCAGCGTCTTGCAGCAAACTTATCCGGCTAAGCATCTCTTCTATCTCTTCCTTACAAATTACCGCGATCTCATGCTTGCCTGCCATTTCTAGATTGGCAGCCACCTCCTGACGCGCGAGTGGCGTCACTATTACTGCCTGAAGCTGAAGATAACTGTAGTTCGCGTGATCGAGCTTTTGCCTTATCAGCATGGACCGCTGCACCAACTTCGCAAGCTTGTCATTTCTGTCGAGGAGTCCAACGGTACACTCAACGACACCAACGTTTCCCGATGGTGCAATTGCGATTATGTCCGGCCCCTCTTGTAGTTTTGGCGCCCGCCCGTAGTTACAAACAGAAAACCCCAATAAGCTAAACAGCGTGGAAACACTGGTTTCAAACATCTGTGATTTATCGATTTCCGGACTAAGCAGTAACTTCCTCAATATCTCTAAGTCACTATCAAACACCTGATGAATTGCGTGTCGCGGATTCAATGTTTTTTGTGGATCAGTAATCCACCACTGATGGTGCGAAATTCCAGAATAGCTGACGAATGCTTGGAGCGAAGAGGCGTCCCCGACCGGCACTCGAATAGTGCCGACCTTTAAATCTCCCTCTTCTCGCCAATCTAGCTTGGAACCATTAACACTTTCTCTAGACACTGAGTCCTTATGGAAGACCTTGTATCCAAGTCGCAGCTTCGCAACATTGAGGTCAGCGGCGAGATAGCAATCAATCGCGGCATTGCCCTCCGTGATGGTGGACGTGTCCACAATCATCGTGGGCGTTTTCGCTAGGATTTCCAACGTAGTCAAATCTCCCATCTGCCTCTGTGTTGGGAGGTGGCATTGGCGCAATAATTCATCGAGGTTATCAAATGGCGCTTCAGCCGCCTTAAGCTCCCAATCAAGCACTCGCGAGTCGGCAACGCTCGCGAACAGTTGGTGCTTGGAATTCCCACTGATTCGCAAACACGGAAGCCGTGGCCCCTCTGATACAAAGGGATGATGAATGGGTGAAAAATTTTTGGAGAAATCACGATCCTTTTGAATAGATATATATGTTCCATCGACAGCCAGAATTTCGCCATTACTTGCATGTTCAAGGAACGATTTTATGTCGGCTGGCGTAGCAGTAGTTACAAAGCGTGCCGCTAATACATGTGCTGTCTCAAAACGAAAGGCCGTCTCGGCCGCCGCGCGTATAGGTTCGAGTAACACCCGGCCAAATAGTAGCTGCGGGCCTTGAGAGGTCTTCACGCCAACATAGGAAACGACAGCGCACCGATATGCGTTTTCCCAAAGGGAAATCAGCGCTTCGAAATCGAAAAGACTCTGTTCGTGCGGGATGCTCATTATTGTTCGGCCAGTTCTTTAAAAAAATGGAGCGAAACTAAGGTCAGACCCCAATGTTTCATTTTGGATTGCGAAAAGCCTAACACACGCCTCAGCACTGCGCGGTAAGCCGCCGCATCGGACCAATCTCAAACTCCTTCGCCACCCATTGCGGGTCCGGTTAGGATCGGATGCAGGGCGAGGTTAATGTAGTAGTTGGTCCGGCCGACTTTGCGTTTCTCCACAAAGCCGCCTGCGCTCAAGGCATCAAGATATTTGGTGGCGGTCAGGCGCGAGACCTTGAGGTCGCGTTCGATAAATTCGATTTTTGTGTAGGGATGGGTGAACAGGTTGTTGATCAAATCCTGGCTGTAGAATTTGTAGCCGGAGCGGATGCGGTGCTTGTAGTCCATGGGCGCTGTCGTGATGGCAGTGATGGTGGTGATGGTTTCACCGGCGGTCTGTTCCACCGCATTTAAAATGTAGAGCACCCATTCTTCTCATAAGTCATGTTCGCGCACCTGTTGTAGCAACCGGTAGTAATCGACTTTGGTGCGCACGATGTGGCGGCTGAGGTAGAGCACCGGGATATCGAGCAATCCCTGCTTGACCAGATACAGCACGTTGATGATGCGCCCGGTGCGACCGTTGCCGTCGTAGAACGGATGGATGCTTTCGAATTGGTGGTGGATCAGGGCCATCTTGATCAGCGAGTCGGCATCGAAGGCGGTGTCATCGTTGATGAAACGCTCCAGGTCGCGCATCAGTGAAATGACAACTTCAGGCGCTTGCGGCGGCATGTACACCGTGTGCCCCGCGCCGTCCTTGAGAGCCGTCCCGGGCAGCTTGCGCAGACCGGCGCTGTTGAGTTCCAGCTCGGCCTGAATTTCCAGAATATGGTTAACGGTAAGCAAGCCATTCCTCCGCACCAGATCAAAACCAATTCGCAAGGCTTGCCGATAGCGCAGAACTTCTTTGGTGGCCGGGTTAGTTGCCTCCGGGAACAGGTCGTCCTTAAACAGCTCATCGTGGGTCGTCACGATATTCTCGATGGCTGAGCTGTCTTTGGCTTCTTGCATTCCCAAGGCGTTGATGAGGATGCCTGGATTTGGAATGGAAGCCGCGACACCTTTGAGCTCCGCCAGTTTGCGGCTGGCCGAAGCGACCTTTTTGAGAATGCTCGGGATCTCAAAGCGTTGCGGCGACAGGTCGTTGAGTGGAGGAATAGTTGTCATGGGCGCATATTCTTACATGGAACGTGTATAGAAAATCAGGGTTTTCTATACACGTTTCTCCGACGTGTATAGCGTTCGCTACACATGTTCATGCATGACGCAGCCGCGAAATTACCCGGCGCTCGCCTTTTCAATAATCGTGAGAATCGGCTTCGCGACATAGAGCTGGCCCCATTTCCTGCCGGTGATTTCTTTGAGCATGCCCGCTTTTACCAAGACTGCCATCACTTGGCGCGCCGTCGGGTTGGAAACGCCCAGAATCTTTTGTGCCCCGGCGGCTGAGACGTAGGGATTGGCAAACAGTGCGTCGAGCAGCACGAGGGCGTTTGATTTTCCGGCGAGGCGGAGGCGCCATGTCTTGTGAAACTCCATCAGGCGCCCCGCGCGGGCGAGTGCGTCGTTCGCGGTTTCCGCGACGCCGGTCAGAAAGAAGCGTAACCACGCCGACCAGTCGCAATGCGTGCGCACACGTTGCAGGAGGCGGTAATAGTCTTCGCGGTGTTCCTCAATGTAGGCTGACAGGTATAGAAGCGGTTGTGTCAGTCGCCCGCGTTCGATCAGGAACAACGTGATGAGCAGTCGGCCCACGCGTCCGTTGCCGTCAAGAAACGGGTGGATGGCTTCAAACTGCTCGTGCATGAGCTCGCATTGGATGAGATCGGGATATTGGTCGCGGGCATGCAACGATAACTCCCAACGCCCGAGCACTTCGTTCATTTGTTTGACGGGCGGCGGTACATAGGTGGCTGTGACCGGTGTGCTTCCGGCAGGGCCAATCCAGTTTTGCGAACGGCGGAACTCGCCCGGCGTCGCGCTGTTGCGGCGCACGCCTTTCATGAGTTTGCCGTGCAGCTCACGCACCAGACGCAGCACTAATTAGGGTCAGACTCCAATTTATGTTCCGGACGTGTTTTGCGGTTTACGCTTCAGGCGGAACCAAGGCGGCGACCGTGCCGCTGTCTTTCGGTAAATGCCAAGAGATAATCGCAGTCGCAATCAACACGAACACGCCCAGCGCAATGATCGCCGGTACCGGCAGCACACCCATGCCGGCGGCGATGGAATACAACCCGGAGGCGATCAGCATGGCAAGGTTTTCGAAAAAATTCTGCACCGCAACCGCGCCGCCGGCGCCGATGCTTTTGTGGCCGATTTCCTGTAAGGCGGCGTTGATCGGCACCACGAACATGCCGCCTGCGATGCCCGCCGCAAATAGCGCGGTGCGCGCGAGCCACAGGTTCTCCACCAAACTCAGCAGCAACACCACCACGCCCATGCCATAGGCGGCGAGGCGCGCGCGGCGCAAAAAAGCCAGCGGAATAAAACGTGCGGCGAGCAAGGCGCCGACCGCCACGCCGAAGGCGAGGAACATCACCAGCTCGGCAATTTTTGAGGTTTGCGTAATCAGCAACACGGCCGGTGCCCACGCCACCAGCAACACGCGCAACACCACCGACACCGCCCAGAACAA
>JANLTU010000166.1:0-3621 GCA_031363085.1 Gammaproteobacteria bacterium | reverse complement strand
CGCACACAGGCGGAATCCATTCCATTTTCGATAGGCATCGTACGCCGCGTAGAAGCCGTCGGTGGCGATCCGATTCACGTCGATCAATGCCGTGTGCGAGAGCTGTTTGCGGGCCTGGAAGAAAGCGGATTTAGTCACGACCTGGGCCGCATGGCGCCGTTCTTCCGTCACTTTGAAAAACTGATCCAGCTCGACTTGTGCGGCGCTTTTTCGCAGGTTTAAGAGAACCAGAATCAGTGTTGAAAAACTCAGTTTGCGATGACGGGTAAAGCTGTGCGGGGAAAGTCGATGTTTGCTTTTGAAAGCGTCATCGCCAATAGCGCTATTGATTGACGTATAAATGTTTTGAAATAACCTGCGTCAGTTCCATGTTGAGCTCCTCTCAATGCGGTTTTTGAATGCGCGTGCCATGCTTGATATTTTACCAGTTTCAAATAGATAGCGCTTAACTTACTGGCATTGGGGAGCGTCCCCTTTTTACAACGCGAATAACGATACGCAGATACCCGGGCTTGCCTTCGGGCGTGGGTTTGCGCCGTTGGCCGATGGGCAAGGAGCGTGATTTGGTTTTGGCAAAGTACGGGCGCGTTTTCTTATGCTGCGGCAGTGAGGAACGCTTCGATCTGTTCAATCGTGTGCAGTGCAGAATCATTCATGAGGGCATTCATCCTCCCATCATGAACAACAGAACCTCCTTACTTCAGGCGCATCTTGCAGTGGAAGACTCTGCCGCTAGACAGCCTCCCCCCAGCGACATAGAATCCGCAGCGCAGCAACCACTCAAAAACCACACATCGAAACGATAGCCGTCGGCGCAACGCAGCGTGCGCCGTGCACGCATCGCCAGGGAGACAGGCATGACATTATTGCGTGGCGTAGGAATACTGGGCGGCCTTCTCACCCTGATCACCCTGGCCGGTTGCAGCGGCGCCGCGCAAGAAGTCAGCAGCAACACCGCACCGCTGGCGAAAGAGGTCGCGCTGACCTCCGCCGAGACTCCCGCGCACGTCGGTGCCACACTGCAAGGCGGCTACCGCTACCTCGACACCGACGGCGACAGCGAAAGCGGCACCCTGCTGGTGTGGCTGCGCGACGGCCAGCCCATCGAAGGCGCAAATCAAGCCACCTACACCGTGGTGGCCGAAGACTCCGGCAAGAAACTGCAATTCCGCGTCACCCCCGCCGCAGGCAGCGGCAAGTCGCCGGGCGAGACCGTGACCTCGGCGGAACGTGTGATTGAAAACAGCGCACCGACCGCCTCGGAGGTCACGCTCGGTGCCCCAGGCGCCGGCATCGCGTCCATTGTTACCGCCGGCGTAGGCAACGAACTGCGCGTCAGCTTCACCTACCACGACGTGGACAACGACGCCAAAGCGACCAGCGGGATTCGCTGGCTGCAACGCGCCCCGAACTCCAAAGAAGAAATCGCCCTGCCCAATGCGAGCGGCGACACCTACACCGTAACCCTGGCCGACCTCAACCACTCCCTGGTGGCGGAAGTCACGCCAATGGCCCGCCAAGGCCAGGTGAGCGGCACGGCCGTCCGCTCGCAGCCGGTGGTGATCATCAACAGTGTTCCGGTGGCACAGAACCTACAAGTCAAAGCGAGCACCACGCCGGCCATCGTCGGCACCAAACTCACCGCCAGCTACAGCTATTTCGATGCCGACGGCGATCCCGAAGTGACCGGCGGCAGCACCATCCAATGGCGCAATGGCAGCGACATCATCGGCGCCACCGGCGCGGAGTACATCATCACCCCGGCGGAGAGCGGCAAAACCATCACCGCGCGGGTGATCCCCGCCGCGCAGGCCGGCGCCAGCCCCGGAGTGCCGCTGGAATCACGTCCGTCGATTGCGGTGCTCAACAGCCCCCCGCAAGCCAGCAACGTGGTGGTGAGCGGAGCCAGCGCCAACGGCGCCGCCGTGGGCACGACCCTGCACGCCAGCTACAGCTACAGCGACCTTGACCTGGATCCCCAAGGGAGCAGCCTGCTGCAATGGTATCGCGGCACCACCGCCATCACGGGCGCAACCGGCGTGGACTACACCCTCACGACCGCCGATCTTGGCAGCAGCGTCGTGTTTGAAGTCACGCCCGTGGCCACCCGAGGCACGTCACCGGGCCGGTTCGTGCGCTCAACCCCGCTCGCCGTCAGCAACAGCGCACCGGTGGCCAGAAACGTCACACTCACGCTGCAACTCGGTACGCCCGCCACGCTCGTCGCCAGCTACAGCTACGTTGACGCCGACGGCGACCTGGAAGGCGCCAGCGTCAAACGCTGGCTGAGGAACGGCGCACCGATTCCCGGCGCGCAAGGCTTAACCTATACCCTCACCCTCGCCGATAGCGGCAACACCCTCCGCTTCGAAGTCACCCCAATAGCGCAAACCGGCACCCTGAACGGCAGCGCCACCTTGTCCAACGGCATCGCCACCAACAACGCCGCCCCCACCGCGACCAACGTCGTCATCACCGGCACCGCCGTGGTCAATGCCGTGTTGACCGGCAGCTATACGTACTTAGATGCCGACAACGATGCGGAAGGCGCCAGCCTTTACGAATGGGGCAATGGCACTGCGGTGATCGGCACCGCGAAGACCTACAGCGTCAAGGCCAACGACGCGCACCAGACGCTCACCTTCAAAGTCACCCCGGTGGCCAGCAGCGGCGCCAGCCCCGGGATCGCCGCCACCTCGCCGGGCGTGCCGGTCGACAACAGTGCGCCCAGCGTCACGGGCCTTGTGATCAACAGCAGCAGCGTCGATGGTCGGGCGTATAAAGACGTGAAGCTGACCGCAAGCTACAGCTTCCAGGATCCCGATGGCGACCTCGAAGGCGCCACGAGTTATCAATGGCTGCGCAACGGCGTGTTCATCGGCGGCGCGACCATGCAGAGCTACACGGTTCTCTACCCGGTAGATATTGGCGCGAAGCTCACTGTTCAAGTCACCCCCCGAGACAATGTCACCCCGCCCAAGGCCGGCACGCCCGTGGTCTCGGCGTCTGCGCTTATCCCGGTCAACCTTCCGCCGGTGGTAAGCAATGTGGTGGTGGTCGGAAACCCCGTGAACAAAATCGGCGATACACTGAAAGTCACGTATGACTACGGTGACCACGAATTTGATTTACAGTTGGCCACCGGCAGTGCGATCCAATGGCTGCGCGGTACGCTCTCCATCCCCGGGGCCACCAGTGCCGTGTATACCTTGGCATTGGCCGATGCGAATAAAACCATCAAGGCGCAAGTCACCCCCTTGTCACAAACCGGCACCAGTCCCGGGCTGCCGGTGCTGTCCAATGCCATCCCGGTTGCGCCGGCGGACGTCGCACTCACCGTGAGTGCCGGCCTGAAACAACTGCGCTTCAGTTGGGCGGCGGTGCCCGGCGCGACGCTTTACCGGCTGAGCACCAACCCGGACGGCGTGTCAGGCTTTACGCCGCTTTCGACCACCAGCGCCACCACCTTGGACTGGGATATCTCCGTGCATCGCCTCAACTGGCCCAAGGCGCAGTTCTTGTTGGAAGCCTGCGATGCCAGCAACTTCTGCCTGCCTTCGGCGAACGTCAGTGCGATGAGTGTCATGCTCGCGAGTATCGGGTATGTGAAGGCGGGTAATA
>JANLTU010000010.1:0-4731 GCA_031363085.1 Gammaproteobacteria bacterium | reverse complement strand
CGCGCGTCGCCCAGCTCACACTCACCAAACATCGGTCGTGACCAGTCCAGCTCGTCCTTTGCAACCATCGCATCCAAACTCTCGTTCCGCCTCACATCATTACAAAGTAGTTATCAGATGAGATGTGATCAAGAGACAGGGGCACAGCCGGGGGCTTACCTCTTTGAGTTATCTTACAATACGTGTCGGCCCTGCCTTGGGCAGATACTGCAATATCTTCCCAGACCTGCCGTTCACAAAGTCCGTGTCGATTTCTTTTAGCGAAGTTTCTTCGGTTTGATAAGTCAACGTGTGGTTACCGATTTTAAATGTTATTCCATCCAATAATTCCTGAAGTTCGATTTGAAGATCTTCGATAAATATTCCGTTCGCGCTATTTAAATCCCGCAAAAACGACGTGCCGTATTTAGTGAATATCTGGGCGTGATGCCTGCTCACGGATGGATCTTCAATGACGATGTCGTTGTCAGCCTTACGGCCAATGTTAATGAATTCCTTATCGACGAGAATTTTTCCAACGACCGAATTTTCACGTCGCACAACGATACTGGCTGGCGATTTCTGGCTTTTTAATGGCGGGCTTTGCATTTGCAAAGAACCATATTTTTTTTCATAAGGCACCCACTGCAATTCGCTGATTGCGGTGCGCAAAATATTTTCGGTGACCAAGTATTGATGCTCAATGAACGCGGTGGTGAGTGCGTAGTCGCAAAGAATGTTGATAGCGCGCGGTCTGCCGCCGGTATATTCAAAGATTATCGGTATGGTGGGTGCCGAAAAAATTTCTGCGGAAGATGCTGCGCCAGCAATTTTTAAACGATGCTCGATATAGGCTGGAATATCCCACGAAGCCAACGGCCCAATATGTGACCGTAGCCGAACACGCTGCATTAGATTTTCCATGTCTGGCGCATCAAGGACTTCATTCAACTCCGGTTGGCCAAGCAATACGATGTTAACAAGCTTCTTGTTCTTGTATTCCAGATCGATTAGAAAACGAATTTCCTCGAAGAGTGCACGATCAAGGTTCTGCGCTTCGTCGATGATTAGAAGTGCCTTTTTACCTTTTTGTTCGATTTCCATGAAGTGTTTGCGAAGCTGGGTGTGCAGCGCAGCTTGGTGCGTGCTTTGTGGCGACACACCAAATTCCACCAGAATCGCTTGGAGAAATTCGGTGTCGGACAGTTTTGTTTGGTGAATATTTGCAACGACGATATTTTTGGCCATGCGGGATATCGCATCGGCGATCAACGTTGTTTTGCCGGTTCCGATCTCGCCGGTGAAAATAACAAGGCTATCTTGTATCTGAGTGGCGTACTCAATATATGCCTTCACGCGCGCGTGCATTTTACTCAAATAGAGATAGCGCGGATCAGAAATTAACGTAAAAGGATTATCTTTTAACCCAAAATGCTCTAGGTACATATCGTGTTCCCGCCTCTCAAATTTCTCCGCTGATCTAGCTCTTGCAAAACGCTATAAATCCGCGATTGTGTAAGTATAGGAAGAATAAGCGGAAGAATAAACGTTCTCTTTTCGACCTGCGAGCGCTACACATTGGGGTGCTTTCGTCTAAACCGGGCTAGGCTTGGGCCATAAACATTATATAAATAATGTATATTATGAACTACTAATTAAGCTCACGAAACATGAATGGGGTCAGGCTTGCGTAGTTGCATTACAATTTTACAAATCTAATCGAGGCGATAAATTAATAATACGCAACTATGTAAACCTAATCTTGCTGCTAAAATAGAATCACGCAAGCCCGGCTTCAACGAGGACATCAAACGTGTTGTCACTTGCCGTTCGTGTGATCAAGCTATTGCTCGCCGTCACGCTTGTCAGCGGGTGTGCCTACGCACCCGTGAAGCTTGATGCTGATAACACCTGGGCGTACGAAGCAGCGGGCAGTGACGCACTGCTCCAACAATTCGCGCCGGTGATCGTGCCGGAAAATACCACCCGCGAGTTTAACCGCTTAGGTCGCGCCAGTTTGCGCTACGACGACAAACAGCAAATCGAAGCCTACATCGACCCGCGCGCGCCCACGTTCTATGCGGAACAACGCGCGATTACATTGCCCTCGGGTCGACAGATCACCAACCTAATCTACCGTGCACATTTTCCCGCAGTGCCACTGCCGCATCTCACCGCCGGCGACAACGGCGGTTTGTTGTTCATCGTGACCCTCGACGCCAACAACGCGCTACTGTTGATTACCGCTGTGCACACCTGCGGCTGTTTTCTTACTTTCTTTCCCACCGACCATATGGAAAAGGAATCTCTGCCAAACCACTGGCCAGCCAATACACAAACCGTGTACGACGAAATACTTCCCGCGCAACTGCTGCTCAAGGAAAATCCAACCGAATCCCTGCGCATCGTGTTTGTCACACGCAGCGAAACCCATCGGATTGCCGATGTCAGGTTGGCCAGTCGCGAACAATTACGTCAAGATTTTCGCATCCAAGCAGCGCCATTACAGCCTATGTCGCAGTTAAGAAATTTGCCGCTGCCCAACGGTGCATATGCTTCATTTTTCCGCGACACCGGCTGGCGCAAGGACTACGTGCGCAACGCGTTCAAGCCGCTCGAACTCATTCTCATGAGTTGGTGGGCGCTCGATCCCTTCGTCGGCATGGACAAAGACTATGGCGCCGCCGCCAGCGACACGACCACCACGTTCTACACCAGCCTACAGCCGTGGTATCGCCAACGCTCAGACATGGAAAATTTCGCAGAGTTTTTGGCATTTTGGGGATTTCATCTATAACTTAGTTTGTATAGCCCCGCGTAGCAATGGCGAATGAGCTCAAACCGGAAACGGGGTCAGGCTTGATTAATTGCATTTTTTGAGTGGAGTGATCGTTGCCGCAGTTACACTGCAAATGTAAAATGAAAGCGAAGCAAATTACTGCTAAGAGTATGGCGTCACGGATATTTCCCCACCCGAGTGGGGTACCATCATGCTCCGCCCTTAGTCTGGAGATTGCTCATGTGGAAAAAATTACTCAGCGGACTCATTGCCATCATCGTCGTGGCGGTTGTGCTTGGCTTGGTGCTCCCAAGCAAAATACATGTCGAACGCAGCACCGTGATTCACGCCGCGCCCAGTGCAGTTTTTGCCCTCGTTAATGATTTCCGCAAATTTAACCTGTGGTCGCCGTGGGCCAAACTTGATCCCAACACGCAGTACACCTTCAGCGGTGCCGACAGCGGCGTGGGCGCGAAGATGGAATGGCATAGCGAGCATCGCAACGTGGGCAACGGCCAACAGCAGATCATGGTCAGCGAGCCTGATCTGCGTGTGCAAACAGCCCTGAATTTCGGCGACATGGGCACCGCGTTCGCAACTTTCGAGTTGATCCCAAGCGGCGCGGATACCCACGTCATCTGGGGCTTTGATCAGGACAATGGCTACAATATCGTGGGCCGCTACTTCGGCTTAATGATGGACAAATTCATCGGCCCGGATTACGAACACGGCCTTGTCAATTTAAAAACTTTGGCTGAAAGCACGCCGCTCACAGCCGTACCACAAGCCACAGTCACCGCGCCGCCACCGGCGAGTAATTCCGGGTTGGAACTCGCCCGCATGAGTGGCTGCCTCGCTTGCCATAGTGTCGACAAAAAAGTGGTCGGGCCCGCCTGGAAAGACGTCGCAGCACGCTACAAAAACGACGCCGGCGCCAAGTCGCAATTAATAATTAAAGTCAAGACCGGAGGAAAAGGCAATTGGACCGACGTGACCGGCGGCGCCCCGATGCCACCTTACTCACCGCGCGTTAGTGACGCCGACATCACCACGTTGGTGGAGTTCGTGCTCGCACTATGAAGACCCTGTTCACATCAAGCTACGCAGTGCTGTGGTGCTGCTTGGCGCTCAGTGCGCACGGCGACGACATAGCGCCGCAGTCTATCGCCGGCCTTCTACGTCCGGCGTTCGACTTACCGGACACGCAGGGTAACGCCGTTTCGATCTCGCGTTGGAATGGACGCATCATCGTGCTGAATTTCTGGGCCACGTGGTGCGCTCCCTGCCGCAAGGAAATTCCGCTACTCAACACCCTGCAACAACGCTACGCCAAACGCGGCGTGCAAATCGTCGGCGTGGCGGTCGACAACGCCGCCGCTGTAAAACAATTCATGCAGAGTGTTCCAATCAACTACCCCGTGTTGATCGGCGATCAAGCAGCGCTTGAAATCATTGAAGCCTATGGTGATCGCGTCGGCGCCCTGCCCTACACCGTATTCATCAATCGAAGCGGGATCATCGACAGCATGGCCAGCGGCGCATTGACCGAAGACTATGCACGCAAGTACCTCGAACGCCTGCTTGAAAACTCAAAATGATCGATATGCATTTACCCGCTGCAGAAGACGCTGCGCAGGACAGGCCAGACATGTACGTTTAGGAATTGCTAACTTAAGATAGTCAACGATTCCACTTGGCCATCAGCATCACGACGGAATAGCGGAGCATCTCTTGGGATTTGCTGTAGCACTTTGACTTGCGGCGTAGCCTGGCGAGGAAGTAGCGAAAGAGATTGTTGTAACCCTCGACGGTGAACGTCTCTGCCTTCGACTGCGTGTGTTTTTCGGGTGGCACGAGAACTTCTCATACGGCTTCCAGTAGTCCGTCATCAGCGCCCCGATGTCCTGGTCGTCTATTTTTTCCCAGAGGGTTCTTCCGGTCGCCGTGTCGCGTGAACCCAACGCGCACTGGAT
>JANLTU010000009.1:0-3986 GCA_031363085.1 Gammaproteobacteria bacterium | reverse complement strand
GGACGAAAGCCCGGACGAGGTGACGCGGGAAGCGGCCCAACTCGGACTGGGAAACACAGCCCGCGATCTGACCCTGCAGCGCGAACTCGGCAAGCTCGCCTGCGACCGCAAACTGGCTGCGCGCGTGCTGCTGGCGTTGAGCCAGGCCGGCGTCCAACCGGCGCTGCTCTATGAACGTTATGCACTGTTTCACCGCGCCGGTGGGCGCGTCGCCAGCGCGCTGAACATACCCTTAATGTTGGAAGTCAATGCGCCACTGGCGGAAGAACAAGAACGCTTCCGGGGGCTGCATCTGAAAACCCTGGCGGAGGCCACCGAAACCGAGACCCTGTGCCGTGCCGAGCACGTTATCGCCGTGTCTGCGGCGGTGCGGGCGCATGCGCTGGCACGCGGTGCGTTGGCAGAACGCGTGACGGTGTTGCCCAACGGGGTGGACACCGCGCGCTTTCATCCACGCGTCGACGCGCGTCCGGTGCGCGAGCGTCACGCCCTCGTCGGCAAGCCGGTGCTGGGATTTATCGGCAGCCTGAAGCCCTGGCATGGCCTGGATTTTCTGCTCGACGCGTTTACCGACATCCGGGCGCGCTGCCCGGATGCGGTATTGCTGCTGGTGGGCGAAGGCCCGGCCTTGGCTGAGCTGCAAGCGCGCGTGGCGCGCGATCAATTGCAGGAACGGGTGATTTTCACCGGGCGCATCCCGCATGCCGATATTCCTGCTTACCTGGCTGCCATGGACATCACGGTGGCACCCTATACCGCGCAAGAGGGTTTCTATTTCTCGCCGCTGAAAGTGGTGGAATCCCTGGCCGCCGGGCGACCGGTGGTCGCCCCTCGCCTCGGCCAGTTAACCGACCTGCTGCAAGACGGTGTGACGGGCCGACTGTATCCTCCCGGTGAGCGTGCCGCGTTCGTCGCAGCCGTGCTGGAATTGCTACAAAATCCAGCCCAGCTCCAAACCATGGGTCGCGCCGCCGCTGTGGCCGCGCGGGAAAACTTCGGTTGGGACAAGACCGCCCAGCGGGCAACCCAAATCATGCTGCGGTTGCGTGCGGCGGGTGGCGGATGACCACAGCCCGTACATCGACAGGCGCTACGTTTTCGCTGTGGGATCTACGCCGCTATCTGCAACCGCATCGCGCCGCGCTCGGCGGTGCGGGTTTTTCCATGGCGGGGAAGGCGGTGGTGCTGTTGCTCGCGCCCTGGCCGCTGAAGTTCATCATTGACAGCGTTATTTTTCAAAAATCCCTGCCGCAGTGGCTGGCGGGATGGTTACCCGACCCGACCCATAGCTTGGCGCTGCTCAATACCTTGGGCGTGGCCATCCTGGTGCTGGGCATCGCCGATGCGGCCTTCAGCTATTGGGGTAACCGCCTGCTGCTGCGCGCCGGGCAACGTGCCATCTTCAGTATCCGGCGCGATCTCTTTGCGCACCTGCAACGGCTGTCGCTGGCTTTTCATCGCCGCCAGAAGGTCGGCGATATCATGGCCCGCTTGGGCGGCGACATTCAGACGCTGCAAGACTTCGTAGTGTCGGCCGGCACCGGCCTGTTCGCCCATTTGCTGACCATGGTCGGCATGGCGGTGATCATGTTGATCATCGATTGGCGCTTCGCGCTGGTGGTGATGGCGGTGTTGCCCTTGATGCTGTTCATCATGCAGCGTTACCGAAGCCTCATCAAACGCTCGTTTCGAACCGCCCGCCAGAAGGAAGGCGAACTGTGGGGACGCGTGCAGGAGATCATCGTCAACCTTCATGTCGTGCAAGCCTATGGACGCGAAGCCCACGAGGATGACCGCTTTGCCGAACAGGCAGAAAAAAGTCTCAATGCGACCCTTGAGGCCAGTGACCTGCAAGCGCAGTTCACTCCGCTGGTGGGCTTGATGATGGCGCTGGCGGTCGGGGCGGCGGTCTGGTACGGCGCCACCCGGGTGTTGGCCGGAAGCATTACCGCCGGCGAGCTACTGGTGTTTCTTGCCTACCTGCGCGGCATGGCTTCTCCGGTGCGTCAATTTGCCAAAATGGCTGGCGTGGCTGGCAAGGCTGCTGTGGCGGCGGAACGTCTGGTGGAAGTGTTCGCGGAAGAGTCGGAAATCCGCGAAGCGCCCAATGCGCTCACCCCGCCTTCCTGCCAAGGGCAATTACAGTTTCGCTCGGTGAGCTTTGGCTACCGTGCCGGCGACACCGTATTGCAAAACGTTTCGTTTCAGGTCAACCCGGGCCAGACCGTGGCACTGGTTGGCACGACCGGCGCCGGCAAGAGCACCTTGGTGAGTCTGATTCCGCGCTTCCACGATCCGTTAATTGGCCAAGTGCTGCTGGACGGCCACGATCTTCGCGAACTGTCGCTGAGCTTTGTGCGCCGCCAGGTCGCCCTGGTATTGCAGGAAGCACTGGTGTTCTCCGGCGCGGTCTGGGAGAACATCGCCTACGGTCAAATGGAGGCGGGTCGTGACGAAGCCATCGCGGCCGCGCAGGCGGTGGGTATCCACGAACTGATGCAAGCCCTGCCGGACGGCTATGACACGCGGGTGGGCGAACGCGGGGCGACATTGTCCGGCGGGCAGCGCCAATGCATTTCAATTGCGCGGGCGATGCTGCGCAATGCGCCCATCGTGATTCTGGACGAGCCCACCAGCGGTCTGGATGCCTTTACCGAACGCGTCGTGATGGAAGCCTTGCGACGCCTCACCGCCGGACGCACCACGCTGATCATCGCGCATCGCTTGGCCACCATCGTAGCCGCCGACGCGATTCTGGTGCTGGACCAGGGGGGTGTCGTGCAAACCGGCACCCACGAGCAGCTCCTCGCTCAGCAGGGCCGGTATTGCGAGTTGTGGAATCGCGGCGGCGCGCGCGCACTTTCCAGTTAAAGCACACCCGCAGGCAGTTTTTGGACGTAATGATTAAATGGAATTTCGCGGGATGAACACTCAATGAAACTGCTGCTGATCCGGCACGGCGAAACCACTTGGAATCGGGACGGTCGCTATCAAGGCCAAAGCGATCCGCCGCTCTCTGAACGTGGAAAACTGCAAGCGCATGCGCTGGCAGAGCGGCTTGCGACAACCGGGCAAATCCACATCATTGCCAGCCCCTTAATGCGTGCTCAGGCAACCGCGCACATTATTGCCGCCCGGCTGGCGCTTCCGGTCGCCACCGACCCACGACTGATGGAGCTGGCTTACGGCCAATGGGAAGGATTGCAGCAGGCCGAAGTCAAACAGAAATGGCCTGAGTTGCTGCGCCTGTGGAAGCGGGCGCCGGATCAAGTGACGTTTCCCGGCGGCGAATCTCTCAGTACTATGCAGCACCGCGTGCAGTCGTTTCTTGGCCATGCCGCTGCGCAGTCCGGCACCTTGCTGGCGATTACCCACGTGGGCGTTGCGCGGCTGGCGGTGCTGGCGGCGCAGCGCAAACCCCTCTCGGCATTCCGGGAGATACATATCGAGAATGCCTCGCTGACTACTTTAATTTGGAAAAGCGGGCAATGCATGATTGAAGGAATCAGCGATGTTCTACACCTCTGTGTCTAGTCCCCAACGACCGTTTCCAGGCGGGCGAGCGGCGGCCTGGACGAGCGGCGTTCTGTTTAGATCGATGCACCTCGCCGCCGCCGCTCTGGTAATCTTCAGCGTATACAGCGGGGCCTGCGCTGCCGCTGATGTCGAAGACAAAACTGAAGACAAAACCGAAGACAAAAAAACCGAATTCAGCACCTATACCAACGTGTACACCAGCATGAAGGAAGGCTTGCGGATCCAAACGCACGACCGGCATTACGTGTTCAAATTCGGTGGCCGCATCCAGATCGATAGCCACTCCTACGACTACTCGTCGGCGGGGTTATGGAGCGCACAAGAGCAACATAATCGCATGTTCGACGTGCGCCGCGCCCAATTGGAATTAGGCGTCACGCTGTCGGAGTTTTACCAAGCCAAGCTCACGGCGGAATTCGCCAACAAAGCCGAACTCAAAGACGCTTTCA
>JANLTU010000265.1:0-2502 GCA_031363085.1 Gammaproteobacteria bacterium | reverse complement strand
GGGCGGAGGTAGACACGCGGTGCAACGCCCTGAGTTTCGTTGGGTCAACACGATACTGGGCAACCTGAAAACAGCGCTCAGCGGAACCTACCACGCGATCAATCATGCCAAGTATGCTCACCGTTATCTGGCCGAATTTGCCTATCGTTTCAATCGCCGTTTTGATCTGGCCGCGGTGCCACGCTTGCTTCGCGCCGCCGTCACAACTCAACCTCATCCCCTCAGCGTTTTGCGACTGTCTGAGGCAGGTAACTAATCAGGTAAACTATTGACTGACTCTGCGTAGCAGTTCAATCGATGCATCGACTTCTACTTTTCGGATCGCCACGCTTTCGATATTGCATCCAATTGGGATGCCTTTCTCATCGGCAAAATTCTTTAACTCTTTCCAATTTTGTTCAGAGAAATTAACCGATTGTTGGAGGATGTCGATTGAGTGGACGAGCTCATTCTCCAGCCATTTGGGGAAGCTAATTCCCAGCCATTTCATAAACTGAAGCGTTTTGACGGAGCCGCAAGGCGTGAGGGTAAACAGGATGGGAACCAGCGGAATACCGTGCTCTTTGCCGTAGTAGTAGTACTCCGACAGAAAATTCTTCGACGCGTTGACGTCGTAAACGCCTTGTGAAACAAAGAATCTGCATCCCTGCGAAATTTTGCTAAATACGCGCAGATGTTCGTCGCGTTTGATTTGGTGTCGTTCCGGAATGGTGACGCCGCCTAAAAGCAGAGCGCTGTTTTTTTCTGATTTTAATTGGTAGGCGTCGTCCATCGACATGGTGGTGGTTTGCGATTTCGATGCGGCGCCGACGAATACGGTCAAATTTTCCGTGGGGGACGCGCTGGCAAGAAATTGCGACAGCTCAGATCGGCTGTATTTGCCTACCGAGCGGTAAATGATTTTCGGGAGCGGTAACGAACTCAGATAGTCTTGACTGTAGGTGAATGCGTCTAACGTTTCGGTAAACGGGAATGGACGCTCTTCGGCCGTTCGAGATTTTTCGTCTTGGATATCGTAAAGGATCAGGCCATCTATCTTGAGTGCTTGAAGCCGTTGTATTTGCCGCGCAGAAATTTCTGCTATTTGTTCGGAGCGGGTGGTCTTCCTGGGCGGGACGATGCCGTAGAGAATAATTCCGCTTTCCCGGTTGCGTATTTTATCAAGCAGCATTGAAGGCCTTTTTATTGGATGATTATTTCTTGGTGCTTAACACGCGGTGACCCAGCAACTGCCCCATCTGAATTGCGCTGCCGGCGTGTAACGTTTCCGACCACTCCATCACGTCCGGTGCGAACAGCAGCACCACGGTTGAGCCCATGTTGAAGCGGCCCATTTCTGCACCACGTGCCAGGTTGACGTTGCCGTAGGGCCAGGTCGTGATATCCGGGTGGGTCGGTGGTGTGACCACGCCGTGCCACACGGTTTCGATGCAGCCGACGTTGATTGCGCCGACCAGCGCCATCGCCATTTGTCCGAGCGGTGTATCGAAGATTGCGACCACGCGTTCGTTGCGCGCGAACACGCGGGGAATGACTTTCACGGTGGCACGATTGACCGCGAATAAACGCCCCGGTACATACACCATCTCGCGCAGCGTGCCTTCCAGCGGCATGTGCATGCGGTGGTAATCGCGCGGTGATAAATACAGCGTCGCGAAGCGCCCGTTGCGAAACGGCGTGGCACGATCTGCGGAGCCGCCCAATAATTCAGTCAGCGAGTAATCGCGGCCTTTGGCCTGAAACACGTGGTCGTCGTTGATGCTGCCAAGTTGACTGATTGCGCCGTCGGCCGGGCACGCAATTGCGTCTGCGTCTTTGGCCAGCGGGCGCACGCCGGGGCGTAACGCGCGTGTAAAGAAGGCGTTGAAGGTCGGGTAATTCTCTGCCACGGGTTCCTGTGCTTGACTCATGTCGACGTTATAGCGACGAATGAACCAGCGGATGAACGCGTTTTTGAACCAAGTGGTTTTGCTGCGCGTTAATTGCAAGGTAATGCGCGAAATCAAATGCTGCGGCAGCAGATATTGCGGCAGGGTTTTTAAATAGTCGCTGAGGGTGATTTTTTCTGAGGTCATAAAGTTAAAAACCGTGGCTCTCGAAGTTAACAAGAATCACCCGTTTAGAGCCTGTTCAAGAGCTCCCTGGAGGGATGCAGCGCTAGGCAAAATCGAACTCAAAAACGGAGCATACACGCAGTAGGTGAGTATTTTCGGCAACTGCGCCTGCGTTGCTCTACCTCCTGCATCCATGCAGCCGTGAATTCGATGTTAACGCCGCAATCGCCCAGCATGGGTATCTTGGTCGGCTCTTAGTGGTGGTGTTCGCCGGAGGGCAAGGTATTGCGTACCTCCGCGTCGACCCGCAAGGTCTTGCCGCTGCCCAGCGTAAATTGCAACTGCACATGTTGCCCCGCGCGCAACGGTGCTGTGGGCTTGAACAACATCAGGTGCGCTCCGCCGGGTTCGAGTTTTACAAGCTGATGAGGGGGCAAGTCTAGGGTTT
>JANLTU010000261.1:0-9472 GCA_031363085.1 Gammaproteobacteria bacterium | reverse complement strand
TTCTTCCACGCTGGCGGATTGCTCGCTGGCGGATTGGCTCAGTGACTGCGCCGTGGCGCTGACTTCTTCCGAGGCGCTCGCCAGCGCGTCGGCGGAGCCGCGCACTTGCGCGATGATCTGCGCCATCTTGCCCAGCATGTTCTGCATCGCGGCCAGCAAGCTGGCAGTGTCGCCGGGGCGCACCTGCACCTGAACGGTGAAATCACCTTCAGAGATTTTACGCACCACCTCTGCGGCATAGTCGGGTTCGCCGCCAATCTGCCGCGTGATTGAACGGGTTACCAGGAAGGCGGCAAAGGTAGCGACGAGCACAGCTACAATGCCCAGAATGATCATCAAGCTGCGCGCCGAAGCATATTCCTCGGCGGCTTCTTTACCGGCGTCTTCCATTAACTTGCCTTGATATTCATCCAACTTTTCCAATGCCGCGAAATAGGCCAGTTGCAGCGGACGAATTTCAGTCAGTAATAAATCGCGTGCGCTATCTTTTTTATTATCTGCGACCAGTTGTAAAAATCTCTCCTGAGTGACGACATATTTACCCTGTGCTTCGGTGATATTTTTGAAAAGCTCTCTGCCTTTCTCTGAGGTAATGCCCTTGTCGAGCTTCTCAAGCGTGTTCTTGATCTCGATGCGCGATTCCTCGACACGTGCCAGCTCTTTTTTCACATCGTCCGGTTTATCCATGATGAGCGTGTTACGCATGGAGCGGGCAATGCGATTGAGATTCATCAGAGTGGTGTTCACCATGACGGTTTTCGGGTAACGGTCATTGACTATTTTTCCCGTGCCTTCATTGAGATTGCTCAGCCGGGTAATTCCGATGACCGCAATCGAGGAAAGCAGGACCAGCACCAGACCAAAACTCAAACCCAAACGCATACCGATTTTCATATTTGCAAACATGAAACATCTCCTCTCAGAGGTAAAAAATTGATGAATTGCTACAGCTCTTCGTCGTGCATGCGACGCAGGGGCTACGCCACACGCTGTTTACGTTCCTGCTGGTCGTGTGCCGCCGCCGCTTGGTGGATCAAGGCCGGGATATCGAGAATCAAGGCCACTTCGCCGGTGCCTAAAATGGTTGAGCCGGATACGCCTTGCACGCGGTTGAACAGGCTCGCCAGCGGTTTGATAACGGTCTGAAATTCGCCCAGCAATTCGTCCACCACCAACCCGGCCTTATGCCCCGCGTGTTGCACCACCACGATGCTGGCGCGGCGCTTGGCCGCACCTTTGAGCGCAAACTGTTCATGCAGGCGGATGAAGGGCAGCACTTCGCCGCGCAGGTTGACGTAGTTGTGGTCGCCGGTGTCCTGCACGTGCTGCGGCGACAACTCGATGCACTCCACCACCATGTCCAGCGGGACCACGTAACACGAAGCCGCCACGCCGACCAGAAAGCCGTCAATGATGGCCAAAGTCAGCGGCAGGCGGATGCGTACGATGGTCCCCTGCTGTGCTTCGCTATGAATTTCCACGGTGCCGCGCAGCGCTTGAATGTTGCGTCGCACCACGTCCATGCCCACGCCGCGCCCGGACAAATTGGTTACTGCTTCAGCGGTGGAAAAGCCGGGTTCGAAAATCAGGTTGTAGATTTCGGTATCAGTCAAGCGTTGACCCTCGGTGGCGAGGCCGCGCTCCACCGCTTTTTGCAGAATTTTATCGCGCGGTAAACCGCCGCCGTCGTCGCCCACCTCAATGACCACGCTGCCGGAGTCGTGAAATGCATTCAGCCGCAGCGTGCCCTTGGCCGGCTTGCCGCGCGCGGTGCGTACTTCCGCCGCTTCAATGCCGTGATCCATCGCGTTGCGCACCAAGTGCATCAGCGGGTCGCCGATTTTTTCCACCACGGTTTTATCCAGCGCGGTGTCGGCGCCGCTGATGATCAACTCAATGTCTTTACCCAGCTCCTTACTGACGTCGCGCACCACGCGCGGGAAGCGGTTGAAGGTGTCGCCGATTTCCACCATGCGCAAATGCAACGCGCCGTCGCGGATTTCTTCGACCAAGCGGCCCATGGTGTTGGAGGATTCGTGCAACCGCGTGTTGCCCGATTTGAGCGCCAGCAGCGAGATGGAGGCGCTGGCAATCACCAGCTCGCCGACCAGGTTGATCAGCGCATCGAGCTTGTCGGCGTGCACACGCACAAAGCGTGCTTCTTGGGCCTTGTGCTCGCGGATTTTCTTTTGCTTGTCGAGGGCGGCGTCCACCACCGGCTTTTGCGCCGCGCCTTGCTGGATCAAAATTTCGCCCAGCGGTGGAGCCTTATTTTGACTTTCTGTCTCAGGCACACTGCCCTGGAACTTCAGTGCCACGTCCAGCTCACCCTCGGTGAGGATGCCGGATTCGCGCAACATTTCGCCGAGGCGATCAGTGTCGCCGCTCAGATTATTGATGCGTTCCAGATAGCGCGACAGGTCATTGGGCGGCGGCAGAATGCGCAGCACACAATCGTCGCGCACGAATTCGAAAGCGTTCTCGATGGTTTGTTTGTCCGCGCCGGTACGTAACGCAATCTCGAAACCCAAATAACAACTTTCCGGGTCCATGTGGTCGGCATCCGGCAATTCGTTCAGCAAGGTGGTGACGTGCGCAACTTCGCCCAGGGTGCCCAGGTAACGGATGAATGACAGCGGGTCCATGCCGTGGCGTAACACGTTGCGGCCAAAGCGTACCGACAGATGCCAGTGGTCAAATTCACCGTTATAGTTACGGCGCGCTTCCACGCTAACCGGCTGCTCCACCGGCAGATTGGCGGTAGCTTCGGGTGTGTCCAGATGCGCGCGCAGCCGGGTGGTCAATTGCTGGGCACGGGCGTCTTTGTCCGGGTCGCTTAATTCTTTGTGCTGTTCCAGTGCGTCGATCAGCGCGCTGAGATGGTCGCAACAGGCCAGCAGTACATTGACCAGGTCGGCGGTGAGGGTGATTTTTTCCTCGCGCAACTGATCCAGCACGTTTTCCATCACATGCGTGAATTTAACGATGGGGTCCAGGCCAAACACCCCCGCCGAACCCTTGATGGTATGCGCCGCGCGGAACATGGCGTTGACGGTATCGGCGTCGGCGCCTTCGTGTTCCAGGCGCAACAGCGCGGTTTCAAGTTCTTGTAACAGGGTGCGGCTCTCGGCGATAAATTCCGGTAGCACTTGTTCGATGTCTACGTTCATGCGCGCGCTCCCGGGTTCGAGGGCATCATCAGCGGATCGCCGAACACCTGCGCCAGCCGCAGCAGTTCAATCACGTCCAGAATGGCCGGGCTGTGCGCCGTCAGGCGTACCGATTTATTGCAACGCTCCGCCTCCTTTTTTAATAAGGCCAGCAGTTGCACGCCGGCGCTGTCGAGCTCGCTCACGCCTTCCAGATTGATCTCCAGTTCCTGGCAGGACTTCAGTTCGGCCAGCAGCGCCGTCTTCAATTCCCCGGCGCGGTAAATCGTCATATCACCTTCGATGCGCAGCGCGCGCAGCGGTGTGGAGCGGGAATTATTCGCCGGTGTCGACATGCTATCCTCCTAAGGCAAAATCAATTTGGAAACGGCTTCCAGCATCTGCGCCGGCTGAAAGGGTTTAACCACCCAAGCCTTGGCGCCGGCTTCCTGGCCTTCCTTCTTTTTCCCTTCCTGCGATTCGGTGGTGAGCATGATCACCGGCGTGAATTTGTAGCTGGGCAGTTTTTTGAGTTCCCTGACGAAAGTAATGCCGTCCATGTTGGGCATGTTCACATCGCTGATAACGAGGTTGATTTTCTGGCCGGTCAGTTTTGCCAGCGCGTCTTTGCCGTCGCAGGCTTCAATGGTCGCGTAGCCGGCACCTTTGAGGGCGATGCTGACCACGGCGCGCAAAGACGACGAGTCGTCGACAACTAAAATGGTTTTTGACATGCTTAAGACCTCTTAAAAAAATGTAATGCCACTGGTTTGCTGTTGCGCCGCCGCACCGAAGTGATTGTCGCGTTGTTCGGCCGTGGTGTAAGTCTTGGCCAATTCGTTCAGCCACAGCGTGGCGTCCACCGTGGTTGTGCCCACGCCGGAATTGCTTGCCAGCAACTGCTCCAGTTTTTCGAGGTCGCCGCTCACATGGCCGAGGATCTGGCTGACGCGATCCTGGAATTGCAGCGACACCAGCATGTTGGAAATTTCGTCACGAATGCTGGCGCTTTCCGACAGTAATAATTCGGACGAGCGGGTCAGGCCGTCAGCGGTTCCCGAAAATCGTTTCAGCACCTGCTCGATGGAATGTTCGGAGCGGGTCACGACTTCGGCATCTTGTTGGGCCGATTGTTCGGAAAAGTGCAGCGTGGCGGCGATGGCGGCGTTGACGGTGTCGACTTTTTCACGGATGCGCAGACCGGTTTCGCCGGACAAGGTGGACAGCTTGCGCACTTCGTCGGCCACCACCGAGAAGCCCCGCCCGGAGTCGCCGGCGCGCGCCGCCTCAATGGCGGCGTTCAAGGCCAGCAGATTGGTTTGCGCCGCCAGACTCGCCACATCGGCAGCCATTTTTTTCAGCTCAACGGTGAACTGCGACAACCGCACAATTTCCGCGAGCAGGTTTTTTTTGGACTCAAGCGCGCCGCGCAACGAGGCGGTGACCGCATGCAGTTCTTGCTGGCTGTGCTGGATCAGCGCGACCAAGCCTTCGCCATCGCCGGTCCCGTGCATGCCGCCGGCCGCTTGCTGCGAGGCTTGCACCGCCGATTCCAGTTTTTGCGTGGTGCCGGAAAAGCGCTGCGTCAGGTTTTCGATGGCGGCCTGCATTTGCTCGCGCGCGGTTTCGATCTGTTTTACCCACACCGGCAGCGCCTTCGCGCATAAATTATCAAGCCCGGCTACCGCCACGTGGGCAAGCGATTTTTGCTGCTGCACGGCGGCGTCATGCGCGCGTGTGGTCGCGTGTTCCAGCACTCGGCGCAAATGCGCGGCACCGAATAACGCCGCCAGCACCGCGCCGCCCAGGCAGGCGGCAGCACCGAGCAGGCCGGTGGGGTTGAAGCCGTTCGAAAACCAGAACGCAACGGCACCGAGCACACCGGGGGGCAGAGCGATCCGCCAAGCGATGTTATTGATCTTATGAAACTCTGGGTCGGACGTCGGCAGCATGGGTATGTTAAATCCAGTGACGGATGGCAGCAGCCAAACTATCGGCCAGTGGTTAGCTGACTTTAATAGCTATTTTATTTTGTTTTTTACGCCAGGAGCACGCCGGTTGATTAAGCGTCTGATTTTATGGCGCCTTATATTGACATATTAACTTCGAGCGAATTTAATCTGCGGTTGCTTAGGCTGGCGGAGACAAGTGGGGCGCCACTTCCGTGCGGGTGACGAGGCGGTACGCCACCTGGCCGGCGGTTTTATCGCGCGTGATCGTGAAGCTTGTTGGCAGCCGCAGTGAAAGCGAGCGTTCCGTTTCGAGGTAGACGCGGGCATGCGGCGTGAGCCAGCCGTGCTGTTCGAGTGCGGCGCAGCAGGGATCAAGCAGATTTTTCTGGAAGGGCGGATCGAGGAACACGATGTCGAACGCTGCGGTGGCGTCGCAGCCGCCGTTCAGAAATTCCAGCGTATCGCGTTGGAGCACCTGCGCGGCGGTGGTTTTGAGCAGCGCGAGATTTTCACGCAGTTGTTGCACTGCGGTGGCGTCGCGCTCCACCAGCACCACGCTGGCTGCGCCGCGTGACAGCGCTTCAAAACCGAGCGCGCCGCTGCCGGCGAATAAGTCAAGACAGCGCGCCCCGACGATGAGCGGTTGCAACCAATTGAACAACGTCTCGCGCACCCGATCCGGTGTGGGGCGCAAGCCATCGACGTCGGGGAAGTGGAGTTTGCGCCCGCGCCAAGCGCCGCCGATGATGCGCAGGGTGTTGGGTTTTTTTTGCGGCGTTATGTATTTCATTTTTCTCATGCGTGAGAATTCACCGGTAAAATCCAGTCAAGATCGAGATATGGCGCGATTGCCCCATCACCACTAGACACCCGCATATTGCATGCCTTCTCAAGGCATCAAAAAAGGCGCCGTTATAGGCAGCACTTGATATTAAAACTGGTATTCGCATGCGCACTAAAAAAAAATCTTCTGATGATATTCAGAACCCCATTGAACTTCCGCAATTTTCGATAGTGTTGAGTGAATCGGTTGAGATTAGCAACATTGGGGTGCTGCAGCAGCAACTGGAGGAGGCACTTAAAGTGGAGCAATCCATCCTGATCCTGGACGCTCAGCGAGTGAGTCGCGTGGATGCCGCTGCGCTGCAATTATTGGCGGTATTTTACCGTGAAGCGCGCGCGCAGGGGTACAGCGTGCGCTGGCAAAACCCTTCCAGCGCAATGCGTCATGCGGTTGCATGGCTGGGTCTTGCAGGTTGGCTTGAACTAAAAAACGCAGCGTAAAAACACCACGGTTGTGCGCGTAGCAGACCAGGAGAAAAAACCATGCCGTGTATTTTAATTGTTGACGACTCCGCCTCGATGCGTCAGATGGTGACATTTACCCTTAAGGGCGCAGGCTATGAAGTCGAAGAAGCCGTGGATGGCGCGGACGGCTTGAAAAAAGCCAAGATTAAGGCGTTCAGCATCGTAGTCTCGGACGTGAACATGCCGAACATGGACGGCATCACGTTGATCAAAGAATTACGCGCGCTGCCTAATTACAAATTCACGCCGTTGCTGTTGCTTACCACGGAATCGACCGCAGAAAAAAAACAGGAAGGTAAAACCGCCGGTGCCACTGGCTGGATGGTGAAGCCGTTTAATCCGGAGCAGTTACTGGCCACCATCAAAAAAGTCAGCGGTTGATTCAACCAAAAAAATTGGAGTGGATGCGATGACCATCGACATGTCGAAATTTCTCGACACTTTCTTTGAAGAAAGTTCCGAGGGCCTGGACGCCATGGAGTCCGGCTTGTTGAACATGCAGGACGGTGCTGCGGACGACGAGCTTATCAATACTGTGTTCCGTGCCGCGCACTCCATCAAGGGCGGCAGCGCTACGTTTGGGTTGAGCGAGGTGGCGGAATTCACTCATCACATGGAGACCCTGCTTGATGAAGTGCGTGCCGGCAAACGCGCCGTCGCAAGCGATCTGGTCGATGTGCTTCTGGAATCCGTTGATTGTCTGCGTGCGATGCTGGCCGCAAGCAAAAGTGGTGACACGCAGAATCCGGAGCGCGCTAAAGCGTTGGGCGAACGCATGGCGAAAATGTTAAAGAGCCAGGATTTGGGCGCCGCCAGTAAGAAGTCAAAAACAGCGTCCTCGGACGCCCGGTTGGCGACTCCCGATTCCCGCAATACCGGCTGGCGCATCGCGTTCCGCCCCCACGCGCATCTCTACCGCACCGGTAACGACCCGGTACGCATGCTGCGCGAGCTGGCCGATCTGGGTGACTTCAAGGTGGAATGCGACACGTCGCGCCTGCCGCGCTTTGCTGATGTGCAACCGGAAGAGTGTGCATTGGCGTGGACGATTGAATTGCGCGGCGATATTCCCGAAAAACGAGTGCGTGAGGTGTTCGACTGGGTCGAGGGCGACTGCGATCTGTCGATTGAGAGGCTGGCAGCAGATGCCGCAGCCAACGTGCAATCCAAAATTTCTGTGCATGAGGCAAAAGCGAAGGCTCCGGAGGTTAAATCGTCAACTCAAGACCCCCGTTCTGCAAGTGAAGCAACCTCGATTCGCGTGGGCATCGACAAGGTCGATGCGCTGATCAACATGGTCGGTGAGCTAGTCATTACGCAATCCATGCTTGGTCAGGTCGGCAAAGACTTCGACATGAGCCGGGTCGAAAAACTCATGCACGGCCTGTCGCAACTGGAGCGCAATACGCGCGAGTTGCAGGAAAGCGTGATGCGCATTCGTATGATGCCGATCAGTTTCACATTCCAGCGCTTTCCGCGCATGGTGCGCGACTTAAGCCAGAAGTTGAACAAGAAAATCGAGCTGCGCATGTCCGGCGAACAAACCGAGCTGGATAAAACCGTGATGGAAAAAATCGGCGATCCGCTGGTGCATCTGGTGCGCAACTCGGTGGATCACGGCATTGAAATGCCGGAGGTGCGCCGCGCCGCCGGCAAAGCCGAAACCGGCCTGGTCACGCTTAACGCGTTTCATCAGGGCGGCAACATCGTCATCGAGATCAAGGACGACGGCGCCGGTTTGCCGCGCGACAAAATCATCGCTAAGGCGCGCAAGCAAGGCTTGCTGGGCGCGGACGAAGAGCCGGATGATGACAAGGTGTGTGAGCTGATTTTCATGGCGGGATTTTCCACCGCCGAGCAGGTCAGCGACGTGTCCGGGCGCGGCGTCGGCATGGACGTGGTGCGCAAGAACATCAAGGCGCTGGGCGGCAGCGTGGATGTCAAGTCGCAGACCGGCAAGGGCAGCACGTTCACGATCCACCTGCCGCTCACGCTCGCCATCATGGACGGCCAGTCGGTGTTGGTCGGCGGGGAGAATTACATCATTCCGCTGGTGTCCATCGTCGAGTCGATTCAACTCAAGCCCGGCATGGTGAATCTCGTGGCCGGTCAGGGTGAGGTCATGCGGCTGCGCAACGAGGTGATGCCGGTGTTGCGCTTGTACCAGATTTTCAACGTCGCTTCGCAAGTCACCGATTTGCATCGTGGCTTGCTGGTGGTGGTCGAAGGCGAAGGCAAGCGCGTGGGACTGTTTGTGGACGAACTGCTGGGCCAGCAGCAGGTCGTGATTAAAAGCTTGGAGACGAACTTCCGCAAAGTCGCGGGCGTTTCGGGCGCAACCATTTTGGGCGACGGCACCGTCGCCTTAATTTTAGATATTCCGGGGCTGATTCAACTGGCGCAACAGCCGGTGGGTGTGGATCGCGTCGTTCCGGTGGACAACCTTACAACAATCGCAGCGTAACGGAGGTTATCACGATGAGTGCAGCACAAGCCTTGGTAAACGACATCCATCGGGATGCGACCGAAGCCGCCAACCAGTATCTGACGTTCATTCTGGCCGGTGAGGAGTATGGCGTGGACATCCTGCGTGTGCAGGAAATTCGTGGCTGGAGTTCGGTCACGCGCATTCCCAACACACCGGAATTCATTCGCGGGATTCTCAATCTGCGCGGCGCGATTGTGCCGGTGATCGACTTGCGGCTGCGCTTTGGCATCGAAAAAATCGACTACGGGCCGACTACGGTGATCGTGGTGTTGAAGGTCACGCACGAGAACGTGCAGCGCATCGTCGGCCTGGTGGTGGACGGCGTCTCGGATGTTTACAACGTGCGCGAGCAAGAGCTCAAGCCACCGCCGGATTTCGGCGTGACGGTGCACACCGAATTCATCAAAGGCATGGCCGCCATCGCGGACAAATTGGTGATCCTGCTCGACATCGACCGGCTGTTGAACCCGGCCGAAGTCGCGGCGCTGGATGCGGCGGCGGTGCCGGGTATAGCCAAATAACATTCTGTTCAACGTTTACATTCAAGCAATGCTTTTCTGGAGGTTAATTACATG
>JANLTU010000211.1:0-8249 GCA_031363085.1 Gammaproteobacteria bacterium | reverse complement strand
GCTTCCAACGACGTCTCGGCCTACGCGATCAATGCCAGCACTGGAGCGCTCACATTGATCGATTGCGGCGGCGTGCCAGGGTGGTGCAGCACCACCACGCCCAAATTCTTCGTTACCGGGACAAATCCTCAGTCCATTACGGTAGACCCAAGCGGTCAGTTCGCTTATGTGGCGAATGGCGGGGTGGTGCTTGGTGGTCCCAGCGATGTCTCGGCGTACACCATCGATGCCCGCACCGGGGTGCTCAAGCCCATCGATTGCCGTGCTGTAACCGGTTGCAGCAACATCACCCGCTTCGCTGCTGGACGATATCCTCAGTCTGTAACAACGACGAAATAACGACCGGTCTAGGCAAATAGCGGCCTGCTGCCACCGGTTTCATGATGTCAAGAACAGCGACCGCTCGGTGTCGAGCACCACCTGGGTCATCGACAGCGCGCTGTCGGGATTTGGCGAGATGGATTGGATGCCGCGTTCCACCAGCCAGCGCGTGATCGCGGGAAAATCCGACGGTGCTTGGCCGCCTTGAAACGGCGGATGTAGTTCATGGTGCGGGTCCGTGTGAGTAGGCAACAAAACGGTGACGCGGCACAGCCGTCTACGTTACGTAATCACCGTGGGCCGCTCGCGTCCGGTGAATTTGCGAATCTGTGCAAGCTGCTCCGCGATGCGAATCAAGTCGCCCAGCGCGAGTTGCGCATCTTGATCCTGCCGGGCCACGTCGGGTTCGAACGACTCGATGTACACGCGCAGCGTTGCGCCCGAGGTGCCGGTACCCGACAAGCGCAGTACGATGCGCGCGCCGTCGTCCATGACGATGCGGATGCCTTGTTGTTGCGTGACGCTGTGGTCGACCGGGTCGGTGTAGCTGAAATCGTCGGCGAACTTCACGCGGTAGCGGCCCAAGCTGTTGCCGGGCAGTGCGGTCAATTGATCACGCAGCCGTTGCACCAGTTGCTGTGCGGCAGCGGCGTCGACTTCTTCATAATCGTGGCGCGAATAATAGTTGCGTCCGAAAGTGCGCCAATGTTCGCGCACGATGCTTTCGACCGACTGGCGCCGCACGGCGAGAATGTTCAGCCAGAACAATACGGCCCATAGACCGTCTTTTTCGCGTACGTGGTCGGAGCCGGTGCCGAAGCTTTCTTCGCCGCACAAGGTGACCTTGTCGGCGTCGAGTAAATTGCCGAAGTACTTCCAGCCGGTCGGTGTTTCGTAACAGGCGATGCCCAGTTGTGCCGCGACGCGATCCGGCGCGCAACTGGTGGGCATCGAGCGCGCGATACCGCGCAAGCCATTCTTATAACCGGGCACCAAATGCGCGTTGGCTGCAAGGATGGCCAAGCTGTCGCTGGGAGTGACGAAGAAATTGCGGCCCAGAATCATGTTGCGGTCGCCGTCGCCGTCGGAAGCGGCGCCGAAGTCGGGGGCGTGCGCGCCGTACATCCGCTCCACCAATTCGTGCGCGTATGCCAAATTGGGGTCGGGGTGGCCGCCGCCGAAATCGGTAAGCGGCGTGCCGCGCATCACGCTGCCGGGTGGCGCCTGCAGGCGCTGTTCGAGAATGTCGTGTCCGTACGGTCCGGTGATGGCGTGCATGCCGTCGAAACACAGGTGAAATTTTCCTTCAGTAAACAGTGCACGAATGCGTGCAAAGTCGAACAGTTGCTCCATCAGTTGCGCATAGTCGGCGACCGGGTCGAGCACCTCGATGCGCATGTTTTCGAGCAGGCTGCCGCCCAGCGTGTCTAAGTCAATATCCGGAGCCGTGGCGATGCGGTATTGACTGAGAGTAAGGCTGCGGGCATAGATCGCGCTGGTAATGGCTTCGGCCGCCGGACCGCCGTTGGTGCCGTTGTATTTGATACCGAAGTCACCATCGGCGCCGCCCGGGTTGTGGCTCGCGGACAATACGATGCCGCCATACGCCTGGTATTTGCGTATCAGTACCGATGCGGCGGGGGTCGATAACAAGCCGCTGCGCCCGACCAGCGCGCGGCCCACGCCGGCGGCGGCGGCCATTTTGAGAATGGTCTGAATCGCCGTTCGATTGAAATACCGACCATCGCCGCCGACCACCAAGGTGCCTCCCGCCAGCGCCGGCAGCGTATCCAGCACGGACTGCACGAAGTTTTCCAGATAATGCGGCTGGGTGAATACCGCAGTTTTTTTGCGCAAGCCGGAGGTGCCTGGCTTTTGATCGGGGAAGGGCGTGGTGGTGATGGTGCGTATTGTCATAGAGTAACTGTAGTCAATGGATGGCGCGGATGGTAGTCCGGGAAAGGCCCGCTTCTGAAGAATTTAAACGGTTTGCCGCTACAGTAGGGCGATGAATTATCCCGCGTGGGTTGCGGTCGTACATTTTTAAACGGGTGCTGAAGGGGCGAACAACATGGCGATAGAAAAGAGGTTAATCGACAAGACAACCTTGAAAACCTTGGTGCCGTGTGGAGCATTGTCCGACGAAAATCTGGGCGTGCTGGCGGGCAAAACCTTCGTAGCTTCACTGCATACCGGGGAAATTTTATTCAAGGCGGGGCAGTGCGACAGTCTGCGGTATTACTTGTTGTCGGGCGAGCTGCAATTGGATGCGCCCGGACAGGCTTCCAAGCTGCTGCGTGCCGAAGGTAGCGCTAAACATCATGCCTTTGGGCACAGCCAGCCGCGTCAAGTCACGGCGGTGGCGAAGAGCGCGGCTACGGTTGCCATCGTGGACGAGGATGAATTGGCGACCATGTTGACCTGGGATCAGTCGAGCGGCTACATGAGCGACGAGCCCGAAGATGGCATCGAAGTGCAAACGGATGAAGACGAGAACCAAGCTGAGGATGCGCATGCGGAGGCCCAGGACGATGACTGGATGACGCGCATCCTGCAAACCAAGAGTTTTTATCGCGTGCCGCCAGCCAACATTCAAGCGATGTTCATGCGTCTGCAACCGGTGAGTGTGCAGGCGCGCGACGTGGTGGTGAAGCAGGGTGATGCGGGCGACTACTACTACATTATCAGTCGCGGGCGCTGCAAGGTGACGCGCAAGGTGCCGGAGACCGGCGTTGAAATCAAGCTGACCGAACTTCGTTCCGGCGACAGTTTCGGAGAAGAAGCGCTGCTGGGTGATTCGGTACGCAATGCCACGGTCACGATGTTGACCGACGGTTCATTGATGCGTTTGTCGCGGGTGGATTTTGAAAAATTGCTGAAAACGCCGGTACTCAAAACGGTAAATTTCAGTCAAGCGCAGGCGATGGTCAACGACGGCGCGGCGTGGCTGGATGTGCGCCTGGAGAGCGAGCATCAAAACGAAAATATTCCCGGCAGCCTTAACCTACCTTTGTATATTTTGCGTTTAAAAATGACCAGCCTCGACCCGGTCAAGAAATATGTCATCTACTGCGACTCGGGCGCGCGCAGCTCGTCCGCAGCGTTTTTAATGAGTGAGCGCGGTTTCGATGTCTTCCTGTTGGAAGGCGGTTTGACTGCACGCAACGCGACCGCCTCCGCCGCATAGCATCGCTGTTCCCGTTGTTGTGATGGCGACGTGTTACCGCACGCTCTATTTTAGTGTTCGTGACCAGCAACTTCATTTTATTCATCTTGGATCAACTGACCGGTTTGGGTAGTCTGCGCGCTTTGCCGATCAGGCACAGGCCCTAACAAGGATTTCCAATGTCGGTGATTTTGCAAACCACGCTGTTGTTGCTGTGCTCCAACGTGTTCATGACGTTCGCTTGGTACGCGCACCTAAAAAATCTTAGCGGGCAGGCGTGGTACATCGCCGCGCTCGCGAGCTGGGGCATTGCACTGTTTGAATATCTGCTGCAAGTGCCGGCCAACCGCATCGGCTACACCGAAATGAACTTGGCGCAGTTGAAGATTTTGCAGGAGGTCATCACGCTGTCGGTGTTCGTGCCGTTCGCGCTGTTTTACATGCATCAACCGCTCAAACTTGATTATCTTTGGGCGGGTCTTTGTCTGCTGGGCGCGGTGTATTTTATTTTTCGCGCTTAAATCAAGATTAAGCTCGGAGCGCGTGAACGGTGTTTTTTTAGCCGCAATGTCGAGAATGCAAATTTTTGTCAACAACCAGCGGTTTCGAGAAATTTTGTGTTTTCCTAACGCCTGATTAAAATCATCGACTATGAAGGTAAAACCGCTTATTTGCGTTTGTGTTTCACCGCCGCATAGTTTTAGAATCACGTTTCCAGAAGTCCTGCCAACAGAGGAAGTAGCATGCCTAGACCCTTACGTATCGAATATCCCGGAGCGTGGTATCACGTATTCAGCATGACCGCGCGTCGTCGCCCGGTCTTTAAGACCGAGGAACATCGCGACCTGTTCATCGAAGTCGTGCAGCAGACAGCGGAAACCTACGGCGTGGAGATTCATGGATATTGCGTAGTGCCAGATCAATACCATTTGTTGATCCGGACGCCACGCGCCAATTTGAGCCGCACGATGCGTCAGCTCAATGGCGTGTTCACGCAACGTTGCAACAAGCGTTTTGGTGGCAAGGGCCAGTTATTCCGCGGCCGCTATAAAGCCGTATTGATCGACGAGGCCAATTTTCTGGGTGCAACAGCACGTTATATTCACAACGTGCCGGTCGCCACCGAGCAAGCCGCGCGTCCCGATCAATACCAATGGTCCAGTTGCCGCGCGCAAGTGGGTGGAATCAAGGCGCCGTCGTGGTTGAACACCAAGTCACTGGCGAAAGTGAACGGCTCGACCTATGCCAAGTTTCTTGCGCAAGGTGTCGATGACGAGACGCAGCACTTTTATGCACGCAAACACATCGAAGCGGTGCGCGGCGATACCGCGTTTCGCAAGACTGCGAAAGCAAGTGTTAAAAGCACGCCTAAGAAGGGTGGTAAACAGGTCGGTAACGTGCCCGCCTTGCCTGAGATTTACAAGCAGGTTGCGGAAGCATTTAAAGTCAAGCCTGACCATTTGCAACTCAGCTTCCGTGGCCGTAGCCAGGGTAACCTGCCACGTCAGGTGGCGATGGCGTTGGCGCGCAGCCCCGGTGGCTACAGCTTGTTGGCGATTGCAAAGTCGCTGCAAGTCGGTCACTACTCAAGCGTTTCAGTCGCTGCCGCGCGCCTGAAGAAGAAGCTGGAAACCGACGAGCCGCTGCAACGGAAGGTGGATCGTTTGAAGGCGCAATTGTTTAAGGCTTAAGCTTTAAGTTTTTAACGTGAGTGCCAAGAAAGAAGGCGCGTACCATAAAAGGTAACGCGCCTTCTTCTTTAGCGGGTGTGAAAATAAGTTGGCGGGAAAGAGCGTTAATTATTGCCGATCAGCACATCTTTGGCGCGATTGACTTGGGCGGCCTGTTCGCTGTTGCCGCCGCGGTCTGGATGCATGACGCGCATCAGGCGTCGGTGAGCATCTTTAATTTCGCTGGGTCCGGCGCCACGGCTTAGGCCGAGAATACTCAGCGCCTGTTCACGCGTCATATCGACGTGACGGGCAGCGGTATGATTTTGTTGCTGGTGGGTACGTGCTTTGGCGCGGGCGGATTGGGCCGCAACGCGTGCCCGCTGGTACGACTTGAATTGTTGTTTTATGTTGTCCCAGAGAGCGGAGAAATTCAGTCGTTGAAACTCGACACGTAGTTTCGCGTAGATGCGGTCAATAAACGGCAGCACGGCGGCGACCGGCAAAAACATCCAGTGCCACGTGCCCAGAAACACCAGGAAGAAGAGCACTAATCCACTGGCTACCAGAATGCTGCGTCTGAGCAGGGCATGAATTTTTTCCGCCGGCAGACGTGCCAAAAACGCTCCCTCGACAATAAGGAGTACGAGCGAGGCGGCAATGGTGAGCAGTACAAAAGTATTCACGACAGGTTGATAATATTCATGGTCGTTTTACAGCCCACGTCGGGGCAGTCAAAATATTCGCTACCTCCGACCGAGAAATAATTACGCTGATTTTTTAACCGTGCTTAAACCGAGCAGGTGATAAAGCGGGCAGAAATTTATGCCACCGGTGGCCACCAGAATCAGCCCCACCCATCCCCACGGCGTTTTCGGCCCCACGAAGACCAAGCCGATCAGCACTAATCCTACGACGATGCGCACCACTTGGTCGATGCTGTTGACGTTCTTTACCATAGCGATCTCCGTAAAATTGAAAAAGTATCGCGCTGCCCGCGTGGCGTGCAGTATGCCACTTGAGACGCTTAGTATCCATGCGCAAGCGTTGTCGTCGCGAGGCGCGCGCAGCGCTGCTCGTAAGCGTTGCGCGCGATGCGCACGTCGTCCAGGAAATACCCTAACTCGCCAAGCAGTAGCGCTTGCGGGCCGTCGACCAAGGCGGCGTTGGGTGCCGGGTGAAAATCCACCAGCACTATATTGGCACCGGCGATAATTCCCTGCGCCGTGGCATGAAAAACGTCGAGCAGACCGTCGGGGGCCACCGCGCGCGTGCCCACCGAGTGGGACGGATCGATGCACACCGGCATGCGCGTGAGGCGCTTGACGACCGGGACGTGGCTGAAGTCGACCATATTTCGGTGCGGATCGCCGAAATGGCTTTTCATGCCGCGCAAGCCGAACACCACCTTGCTGTTGCCTTCCGAGGCCAGATATTCCGCCGCGTTGAGCGATTCCTCCAGCGTGATGCCAAAGCCGCGCTTCAACAGCACCGGGTAGTCGCGCTGTCGACCAACGATTTTGAGCAGCTCGAAATTTTGCGTGTTGCGCGTGCCGATTTGCAGCATCACGCCGGTGGGGTTGCCGGCGCGCTGCAGGGCTTCATGAATTTCATGCAGATGTGACTCGTGCGTGATCTCCATCGCGATGACTTTGATGCCGTAGTTTCCGGCCAGTTCGAACACATACGGCAGACAATTTTTGCCGTGGCCCTGAAACGCATAGGGACTGGTGCGCGGTTTGTAGGCGCCCATGCGCGTGCACACTTGGCCGTGGTCGCGCAGCGCGTGCAACATTGCCTCGACGTGCGCGCGCGTGTCGACCGCACACAAGCCCGCGAACACCTGTAGTGTGTCTTGGCCAAAACGCACACCGTTGTAATCGAACGCGGTGGGGCGGTGGTCGTCCTTATGGCGGCCCAAAATGCGATATTCACGCGACACGCGCACCACGCGGTCGACTCCCGGCAGCGCGGCGATGTTGTCGAGTGTCAACGCGGCGGTGTCGCCGACTAAATACAGCTCGGTGAGGGTTTGTTGCGCGCCGTGTTCTTCGTGCGTGCGCACTTGAATGTTAGGCAGCGCCGCCAGATGCGCGCACAGGCGCCGATACGGCTCGCCGCTTTTGTCGATATTGGGTTCGAGGATGACGATCACGGCTCAGTCACGGAAGCGACGTAGCAGGTCTTGATATGCATCGATGCGCCGGTCGCGTAGAAACGGCCAGATGCGGCGCACGCTTTCGCTGCGTCCCAAATTGACGGCGCAGGTCAGCACGCTGGCGGTATCGCGGGGCGCTTCCGCAAGCATTTCACCTTGTGGGCCGGCGATAAAACTACTGCCCCAGAAATGTATTCCGCCGGTTTGCTTGGATGGATCGGTTTCCAACCCGGTGCGGTTGCACACCACGACCGGCACGCCGTTGGCAATTGCGTGCGCGCGTTGAATGGTGATCCACGCGTCGCGCTGGCGTGCTTGCTCGGCGGGTGTGTCGCGTGGGTCCCAGCCGATGGCGGTGGGGTAGAGCAACAGGTCGGCACCGGCAAGCGCCATCAGACGCGCGGCTTCCGGATACCACTGGTCCCAGCACACCAGCACGCCCAGGCGCCCGACCGAAGTGGTGATCGGCGTGAAGCCCAGGTCGCCGGGCGTGAAATAAAATTTTTCGTGGAAACCCGGGTCGTCGGGTATATGCATTTTGCGATACGTGCCGGCAATGCTGCCGTCGTGCTCCAGCACCACGGCGGTGTTGTGATACAGGCCGGCGGCGCGGCGTTCGAACAACGACGCGACAATGACAATACCAAGCTCCTTGGCAAGCGCGCCCAAGTACTCCGTTGAGGGGCCGGGAATTGACTCGGCACGGTCAAAGTTCGCAGTGTCTTCGCGCTGACAAAAATACACGCCGGTGTGCAGCTCTTGCAGCAGCACCAAGCGCGCGCCGCCACGCGCCGCCGCACGGATACCGGCGATACTGGCAGCGAGGTTGGCATCGCGCTCGTTAGTGCAGGCGTGTTGAATACACGCCACAGTTAAAGTATGGGTCACACGGAATCCTCATGGTCGCGCGCCGCTGTAGGCTGGGTTGCTAAAC
>JANLTU010000182.1:0-8861 GCA_031363085.1 Gammaproteobacteria bacterium | reverse complement strand
CATCCAGGGCTATTATTTGCAGCGGCCCGACAACGCGATGAATTACGATTTCACTGGCGGGTAACCGGTGGTTCTAGCGGCAGCCTGTCGGATATAAATCAGCGTGGCATCAAGCGTGCTCGTCGGATAAAACTACAGCGCGGCTATAGTAGGAATTCAATAGCAAACAATGCAATTGTACAAGCCTGACCCGGTTTCCGAGCATGCCCATGCTTAACGGGATTGTAGTGAATGTAATCGACATGCCGCTGGTAATCCTGTTCATCGCGAATCGCGTGTTCCCAATAGCGCCGTTGCCAGACGCCGCGCTCACCCTTACGTTGGCGACTCGCCGAGATTTGCTCGCCGCGATTAATACAACGTGAGAAACGCGCCTTGATCAGGCGCCAGCGATTCGAGTAGTCATCGTCGCCGGGTGGAAGTTGCCAGATGCAATGCAGGTGATCAGGTAACACCACCATCGCGTCAATTGAAAATGGATAGTCGTGCATTGTCGTTTGCAATACTTCGCGCAAGTCGTCGATGTGGTATACCAGTAAATCGTTACCATGGCGCTCGGCGAGATTCACCGCGAAGAAGTAACAACCACCTTCAATGCGGAGTCGCTGGTAGGTTCGCATCGTGACAGTTTAGCTGGGATTCGGCTGCGCCTATTTAGTACTTCCTGATGGAGTATTTTGGTCTTGATATTGTGATTTTTTATTGATTTTAGGAGTGCCCCTGACTGTTTCAACAATGAGTTGGCATATGGCAAGCCCAGGCTTCAAGATCAAAGGCATTGGACCATGATTAAGAAGTTCCAGCGTAAGAGTTCCGTTAAATTCAGTATGGATTGTGGGGGCCGTGAAGTGTACGAGTAATCCTGTCCGAGCAAACGAACTTCTACCTTCTATTCGCCCAGCCAATCCCTTTTCTTCCTTTGGCGGGAAGCTAATTCGTTCCAGTGTTTTAGCTAAAATAAAGCTGCCCTGCTCCAAAACGTATCCTGTTTCCGGTATTGTAATTTCATCGCAAATTGCGTCGATTGTTTCGCTTAATTTACCTTCTTGACTCAAGTCAAATGCTAACTTCAGATTTTTCTTCGGCACTTGAATTTTATTGCCAATATGTAATTGAACAGAGCAGGCATCATAGGGCGACTCATCGCCTTCATCTGGTTTTGGTCGAGGATCAATAACAATTCTGCCATCCTCAATATATGCTTTAATGATTGTGTTGCTTAGTACGCTCATAACCCATCCTCGCGATATTAAAATTTACCGCAAGTTAAGTCGTCGTAAGAGTTGATTACTTTAAAAGTTTTATACTCATGAACTCTAGACTTGGTAAGTGCATCATGAAAGTAAAGCCTACAACCGCTATCACGTGCATCGCGCTTGCGGTAGCCGGTGTCAGGAATACACGCGTCAATCTGGTGTTCGGCCAATGCGGTGACATTGGCCTGGGCGTGATAATCGGCAGCAGGAGTTCTTGCCGGTCACACACCACCTACAACTTTACCGGCGGATAGTCACCGCGCGGCCTTCACCAAAGCCAAGCACCCAAAACTCGGATTCGGGCACCGCGTATTTTTTCAGTGCCGTCTGTAAATCGGTTGCGTGTTGCGCGACGCTTTCATTGTTGTGCGCGCCGATGCCGTGGAACGTACCGAAATGCATGCCGACGCTCTGTTGCACATTCAGCTCGCGGTGCACTTTCACCGCGTCGTCGGGGCTCAGGTGCACCGCCGCCATCATCCAGCGCGGCTCATAGTGGCCTATCGGCAACAGCGCCAAACGAAACTCGGAATATCTTTTTTTGATGTCAGCGAGAAAACTGCCGTAGGCCGTATCACCCACAAAATAAATGTTGCCGACCGAAGTTTCGATGACGAAACCGCCCCACAGGGTTTTGTTTCTATCGAACAGTCCTCGGCCCGAAGCATGGCGCGCGGGAACGAAAACGATGTTCACGCCCTGCGCCAGCGCGTCAGCGCGCTGCCACCAGTCAAGCTCCTCCACTTGCTCGATGCCTTCCGCACGCAGCAGCGCCTTCACACCCAAACCCACGAGGATTTTCGGTCGCTGTGTTTGGGCGAGCTGTTTTAACGTCGCGATATCCAGGTGATCGTAGTGATTGTGGCTGATCAAAATAACATCGATTCGCGGCAGATTTTTTATGTCAACTCCTGGCGCGCGCACGCGCTTGGGCCCTGCCCAGGAAACAAAGCTCGCGCGCTGCGACCAAATCGGATCGGTCAGGATATTGAGCCCGTCGACCTGGATTAACATCGTGGCGTGATTGATGTGCGTGACGCGCAGTTCGCCCCGCGCAACGTCTTTGGGCGGCGGCGGCCATTTTTGGTCTTCGATCCATTCCGGCCATGCGACCAACTTGATCGACCAGGGCCAGTTCGGCTTCTCCACAGGCGCATCACCACCCACCCCGGCAGCGTCTTCGGCATTGAAAAAATGCGTGCTATCGAAATGATCAGAATTGTTGGCTGCGTGTGACGGGGCCACAAGATGAGCACTTGCAAGACTCAAAAATAAAACCGCTGCGCTCACAGCGGACTTACACATTTTCGCAATCATTGGCCATGACGCGTGCGTCACTCACCGGCCTGTCATTCATACGCAAGCGCCGCGCGTGTGGAAACCGTGATGGCTTTGCGCGCCGGAATGCGGCTGGCCAACCAGCCAAAACTCAGGATGAGCACGAGCGTGATGACGAAACCCGACGGACTGAAGGCGAAGTTCAGTGGGGTGCTGGCGCCCAGAATCAAATCGCCGAAAAATGTCGAAGCGGCAATACTCAAGGGCCAGGCGAGCAGCAGTCCGGCGATAATACCGACACTACTCACCAGCATGCCCTCGGCGACGAACAGGCCGTAAATCATTTTGGGGGTTGCGCCAAGCGCGCGTAGCACGCCGATCTCGCGCGTTCTTTCCATCACGCTGATGCCGGTCGCCGACGCCATGCCCAGCGCAGCAACCACGAGCACCAACAGAGACAGCAGCGCAAACAGCGTCAGAATAATGTTCAGATGATCGTAAATTATTTTTGCGCGTTCGGTTTTCGACAAGATGTACAAAATACTCACGTCGGATTGCGCAATGGCGCTTTCGATGTCGGCTTTCAAGCGCACCAGTTTGTCGAAGTCTTTATCGGTCGCGACAAACATCAAACTGTTAATCAAGTGCCCCGGGTTGACCAACGCGTCGTAGCGACTTTTGTCGATGTAAATCTTCGCCACTTCAAATTCTTGAACGATGCCGACCAGTTTGGCGTTCAAGGTGATGCCCTTGATGTCGATTGGATAAAACTTGCCCACCACGGGATTTCCGAAGCTCTCCACCGCCTGTTGATTCATGACGATTTCAAGCTCATCGGACGCCTGCAACCAGCGCCCCCGCAAGATATCCCATTGAATCAGATCGGTGTCGTAGGGAAGCGCCACGATGCCGATGCCGTTGGTGGTCGAGACCCGCTCCGTTTGCAGACGGCCGCGACCGCCATTCCACGCCTCGACACGGCTGACGTTGCCCAGCGCCTTGAATGGCGCCAGGGCTTGTTGCAACGGAATTTGTTCTTTGAATACCACCTGCACATCGTGCTTCATGGAGATGCGGGTGTGCGCTAAAAACTCGATCAGCGCCTGCCGGACATTAAAGCCGGTGCTAAAAATGGCCACGCCCAGCGCCAGCGTGGCGATGGTGACCGCGAGGCGCCCTTTGCGTCGCAGGGTGTTGCGAAATGCAAGCTGCGTGCTGAGAGACAGCGGCAGCTTGGCCGCCACTCCAACCTGCTCGGCGTAAGTATCCTGACGTATGCCGTAGTCAGACAGCGCGTTGTACACCGACACGTTGACGCCCTTGAGCAACGCGCGCAGCGAAAAAAGTATCGGCAACAACACCCCGGCGCCGATGAGAGACAGGTACACCGCCGCAGGCAGCGTGGTGGTGAGCACTTCAAAGTTGAGTATTTTTGCAACGAAGCGCGCGAACGCATAGCCCGAGACTACGGCCAACGGGATGGCGATCACGCTCGACGCCGCGCCAAACAGCAACACCATCGTCAGATAGAGTTTGAACACGTGTAAGCGCGAGGCGCCAATCGCTTTAAGAATGCCGATCTGGCGCACTTCTCTGGTCAAAATGGCGGACATAAGTTGCGAAACCAGCACCGCGCCCATCAGAAAAGCCAGCAGCCCGATGGCGCCTTGCAAGGCGATCAGCGTATTGAGCTGCCATTGATGCGGGTGCGCATCCAACTTGGGGATATTCACCGTCTTGACATTTATCCCCTGGCGCGAAAAATCATCCAGAATCCGGTCGGTCGCAGTTTGGATGTCCTGCTTGCTGTGCCCGTTTTTCAAACGAAACAGCAAGCGCTGGTTGGCTGCTTCGCCGGTAATTTCGGTGTAGGTTTTTTTATCGGTATACGCATAAATGAAGGCATCCTGGGTCGCAGGCGCTTGCGCCGGATCAAAGCTGATGCCGCTAATCGGCACTTCCATCATTTTTCCGCCGACGCGCACCCGGGGGCGCGCGCCGATTTTCAGATTCGAGACCAACTGCCCGTTACGCTCGATCAACAAGGTTCCCGGATCAGGAACCTTACTGCCTGCTTCACGATAAATACGCGCCAAGTGAACGTTGTTGAAATCCTCCACGCCGAAAATCCACAGCGGCAGCCATTGATTGGGAAACACCTCGATGCGCTGAATCGAGAGATCGCGAAATTCGGCGCTCTCGATCTCCGGGCGGTTTCTGAATGCGGCCAAATCCAAACGCTCAAACTGCTCGGCAGTCACGGTGACATGAGCAGGATGGGTGCGCGTGAAATTCTCATTCAGGTCGTTTTTCAAAATGGCGTACGAGACAAATATCAAGCCAAGGCCCCACAGACCGATGACCAAGGCAAAAATAACCAGTGCAGTGCGGCCGGGATTCGCGCGCAAGTCGCTGAAGGTTTTTTTAAGCGTCATGTTCATCGCGAGGTCTTCCCGGCGATCACGCCATCCTGGAGCGTAAAAATATGATCGTAGCGAGTGGACGCCACGTTTTCATGTGTCACCACGATGACGGTTTTACCCTGGACTATCAGCTCCGCGAACAGCGACTGAATCGATTCCGCCGTTTTGCTGTCGAGATTTCCGGTGGGCTCATCGGCCACCAAAATCGGCGCGTCGTTGGCAAGCGCGCGGGCAATCGCCGCACGTTGTTGTTCGCCACCGGACAATGCCGCAGGCAATTTGTCGGCGTGCTGCGCAATACCCACTTGCGCGAGCAGCGCTGCCGCGCGTGGTTTGCGTTCTGGCTTGGGAATGACCTTCACAAAGTCCATGGCCAGCAGCAAATTTTCAAAAATACTCAGCGTCGGGATGAGCTGGAAGAATTGAAAAACAATGCCGACGTTGGCGCCGCGCCACGCCGCCAAACGACTCTCGCCGAGGGTATGGATCGCGCTTGCGTTGATGGTCACTGTGCCCTGGCTGGGATGATCGATCCCCGTCAGCATGTTCAGCAGCGTGGATTTTCCGCTGCCGGATTTACCGATGATCGCGACGTACTCGCCTCGGCCAATGCTGAGGTTGATATTTCTGAGCGCCTCAAAACGCCCGGCGGCGGACGCAAAGCTTTTGGAAACGTGTTTGAGTTGAATGAAATCGGACATTGAAGGTCTCCTGTTATTTGACTGAAATTTCCAGCGGCTGAAAATTTGGCCCAAAGCTGAAACGCAGCTTTTCGAAACTCGGCAGACCGGAAAATAGCGAGAGCGTAAAGCCGTTGGAAAAACCCAGCGGCTCGGCCGGAAAACGCAGGAAGTTATGGTCCAGATCGTTATTGCCGTTTACGTCGTGAAACACCGTGATGGCATAGCTGCCCGGCGGCAAGTTCGGGAAAATCAGCGTTGCGGTAGTGTGTTGAATGTTCGCGACCGCGCGCAGGTAAGGCTTGCCGAACACGTCATCGCCTTCGCGAAACAAATTTCCAACGGCTTGCCCGCGCGCGTGGGTGAAGCCGCTCACGTGAACAACCATATTTTCAGAGGGTGCGTCCGCAGCGGCGGGCGTTCCAAGCAATCCGGCGATGAGTGCCAGAGCTTGAGAAAACAGGCCGGCGGTGGCGTACCCGATATTGCTCGTCGATAACAAGGTGCCTGATGTCATAGTTACAAATCTCCAGCGGCTGTCGATGCCCAATTAAATTTTGTGCTCGTATTTCAACGCGCCTGAGTATCGAGCGTGTGTCTGGAGAGCCGTCTTTTTGCAACACGGTGTATCCAGGGTCATGACAGATACATTGAGATACAAAATAAAAATGACGCTGAGGCTGAGCAGGTTGTTAGCTGACAGCGACGTGCGATCTGCGGGCCTTGTCTCATCGGCAAGATAACGGCAATTACTCCTCCCGCAGTGGGAATCATCCGCAAGATAACGAGCGCATCTTGCCTGTATGAGAACCCGCGAGGAGTATTACGCGCGCGAACTTAGCGTGTATTACGCCGCGCTGACCCTCGGTCCGTCGCACAACTACTACTTGGGCCGTGCGGACGCTGACATCCCCTCCCCGCGTAAAATCAACGCGGTGGGAATCATTACGCCATGGCTGCATTACTTCATCGAAACAGCGCAAGGCGCTGACCTTGTTCGAGCACACACGCGATCACCGCGAAAGACATCGCCGAATTGTTCGGCTACCAACCGCGTTCTTCGACGTGGCTGTGCCAGCGTTGGGTGGAGATGGGTTTTCTTGTAGTGGCCAATGCTTCGCGCAAGGCGCGCAAGTATCGGCTTGCGGAAAAATTCGGGGGTGCGATCAGTGATGATGCGTGAGTAGACGTTCCCCGGGTTACGCCGCTGCGCAGTTAACCCAGGCTACGAACTAAAGCCCCCGGCTGTGCCGGGGGCTACTTACTTATTGCCATTGGTGTCGATGTTACTTCGACCTCAGTATTGCCGTCGGGGTCGGTGTTGCTGTCGGTCTCGGCGTTGCCGTTGGTGTCGGCGTTGCTGTCGGTCGCGGCGTTGCCGTTGGTGTCGGTGTTGCTGTCGGTGTTGCCGTCGGTCTCGGCGTTGCCGTTGGTCTCGGTGTGTCTCGCTCACCGTCGTCCGCGCTGACATTTGCAGAACTTAAGACTATTGCCAATATTGAAAAGACTGACAGGAAACAGGATTTACTACTTGATTTGCTGCTTATAGATAACACGGATTAATTCTCCCTTTTAGAAGTTTCGTAAGCACACACGTCTGCGTGAGCATTGGCAACACTACTCGCGATATTTAACATTGGCAATGTTATTTTAGTGCAGGTTACGGGAAGATTAACGTGCGCAATGACAATTCGGCTTAAGCCGAATTTGCTCAATAGGGTCTGGCTTGCGTTATTGCATAATCCTAGAAACGGCAGTTGAACGGCGCGTGAAGTGCGATCCGTTGAGTGGCCGCTCTCGCGCATCCCTGCGCTTCGCAGCACTTGCACATCCTATGCGGCGCAGGCAAGGCACAACGAGCGAGGAATAGCCAGGCTATTCCGATGATCCCCCACCACGCTGACTTTGCGCGCAAAGCTTCGGTATTTCCTCAAGGCTGATTGAAACACGCCTGCCTAAAGCGGCGCGGCGCGCTGAACCGTTTCGAGCAGCACTTTGTCGTTCTGGGGATCAAGGAAACGATCAAGCTGACTGCGGCTCGTTCCCATGCGTCGCGCCATTTCAACTTTGCTGATGCGGTTGGTCTTCATCTTAAGTAGTGCACCGTATTTTCTGAAGTGTATGCAGCCATACTCTACTGCCATCTTTTACAACACAGTGTGTTCGCTGCGGCGACAGATACACTGGGATACAAAGGCAATCGGGGGACGATACGAAAAATCGGGTATAAATCGCATATGGCGCACGCTGACCACATTCTGGTTGTCGACGATGACCGCGAGATTCGCGAGCTGTTGACCAAGTATCTGGAGAAGAACGGTTTCAAGGTGACCGCCGTTGCCGATGGGCGACAGATGCGTGCGGCACTGGCAGTTGCGTCCATCGACTTGATCGTACTCGACTTGATGCTGCCCGGTGAGGATGGGCTGACGCTGTGCCGGAATTTACGTGCCAGTCCTTCGACACCGGTACCGATTCTGATGCTCACGGCGCGCGGCGATGAAACGGATCGCATCGTCGGCCTGGAAATGGGCGCGGACGATTACCTGACCAAGCCCTTTGCCCCACGCGAATTGCTGGCACGCATCCATGCGGTGCTGCGGCGCACGCGCATGCTGCCGCCCAATCTGCGGCCGACGGAAGCGCTGCATCGCATCCGCTTTGGCACCTGGATTCTGGACACCACCGCACGTCACATGCTCGACGCCACCGGCACGATGGTGTCGCTCAGCGGGGCCGAGTATCGACTATTACGCGTGTTCCTTGACCATCCCCAACAGGTATTGAATCGGGATCAACTGCTGAACCTCACGCAAGGTCGAGACACGGAACCTTTTGATCGCTCCATCGACCTGCTGGTGAGCCGTTTGCGCCAACGTCTGCACGACGACGCACGCGAACCGCGCTATATCAAAACCGTGCGCAGCGAAGGCTATGTATTCGCGGCGGCGGTTGAAGCACACAAGGAGTCCGGATGAAAGCGCGGCCGCTGCTCCTGCACTTATGGCCGCGCACTTTATTTCACCGGCTGGTGCTGATTTTGTGTTCCAGCCTGCTCGCCGGACACGCGCTTAATTTCTGGTTGATCCTGCATGAGCGCGCACACGCCGCCGAAGTCACCCTGGCGGCCAATCTGGCGAACGACGTCGCGACTTCGGTAGCGCTGCTGGAACACCTTCCGCCCACCGAGCGCGCGACCTGGCTGGGACAACTGCAACATGGCA
>JANLTU010000169.1:0-7031 GCA_031363085.1 Gammaproteobacteria bacterium | reverse complement strand
GAGCGTGCGCGGTTATTACGAGTCGCAAGTGCTGGGCGACAGCGGTGAACACCTGACCTTGGAATTGAGTTCACCGTCCATCGCGGCGCGCATTTCTGAACATCTGCAAGACGCGCATGCACTGCTGTTTTACGACGCCGCGCATCTGCGCGTGCGTGAACCGCTGAGCGAAGAGCGTGACCGTTTTGATATCGGAAGTTGGGGTTTTGGTTTGCGCGCCACCGCGTGGAGCGACTGGCGGGCCGAGCTTGACATGGCGCGCGCTTTTAAAGACGCAGGCACCATTGGCAAGGGCGACGTGCGCGTGCATGCAAAGATTGAGTACACGTTTTAGTGGGGCGCTTATTAAATGTAGGGTGGGTACAACCCACCACGCGTGCGCAGCACACTTTTGATTTGTAGGAGCAAACCCTCGCCGCGATTATCGCGGCTATAAGCCGCTCCCACAAAGATACGACAGTTCTAAAAATGTAAATGTTGTTGCACGGCGTGAGCCTCGCCGGGCATTGAATGGACAGGAGAACACCTACATGTGGATTCGACTCGGACGCAAGAAACCTAAATCACTTAGCAGCGTGTTGCGCGGAGTTGAAGCCTATTTACGCTTGCTGATGGCGGCGGGTGTGGTGCTGAGTCTGGTGCCGCCGGCGGCGCGCGCCGCCGGCGGTGCCAAGCCGGCGGGGTTGGCGCCGTTGCCGGTGCGCTGTGGTGACGCGACGTGTTCGACGCCGACGCGTGTTGGACCGACGCAATGGCTCACCTCGGGCAAGGTCGATGCGCCGATAATCAACAGCAACACCATGACCATCAAGCAGCGCAGCCCGTCGGCGATCATGAACTGGGCCAGCTTCGATATCGCCAATGGTTATACCGTGCGCTTCGACCAACCGAATACAGACGCGGTGGCGCTGAACAAAATCTTCCAAGGCGCGCCCAGCAAAATTTTCGGCAACCTGATCGCGAACGGCAACGTGTTTCTGGTCAATACCAACGGCATCCTGTTTGGGGCCGGTAGTCAGGTGAATTTGCACGGCTTGATTGCGAGCAGTCTTGACATTAAAGACGAGAGTTTTAACCAAGGCATTACCACGGCTATTAAGGGCAATCCCGCCAAGCCGGTGTTCGATAGTACCGCCGCCATCGAAGCCGCGATTGTGAAATACGGTGACTACCGGGAGGGCAGTACTGCAATTACCAGCGACGAGGCGAATGCCGGTATCACCGTTGATGCCGGTGCGACGATCACCGCCACCTCCGGCGGCTATGTGCGCTTGTTTGGCCCCGATGTAACTAACCGTGGCACGATCTCCGCCCCTGACGGGGTGGTGATGCTCGCAGCCGGAAAGCAGGTGTATCTTTACGAAAAAAATGATCCCAATTTGCGCGGCGTATTCGTCGAACTGGGCGGTAATTTTAATAATCTCGTCGGTGGAGTTGTTGGTGGTGTGGTCAGCAACGCCGCATCGGGAGCCATCACAGCGGCGCGTGGCAATATCACGCTGCAGGGCTCGATGGTCAACCAATCCGGCCGCCTCACCGCGACCACCAGCGTAAACGCGAACGGCTCGATCCGGCTCATCGCCACCGATAGCGCGATTACCGCGCGGGCTGGCCAAGCCACCGCGTTGCAAACAGGTTCGGTCATGTTGGGTGCCGGTAGCGTGACCGAGGTGGTGCCGGAGTTGCAGGATGCCGCCACTTCCGTCGACGATCCCAAGCAGCTATTCAAACGTTCGTACGTCGAGGTTTTGGGTCATGACATCACCATGGAGTCCGGCAGCACGATTCATGCGGCCGGCGGTGACGTGCGTTTGCGCGCGACTGACGCTCCAGCGGAAAATTTTAGCGTCAGTTCGCCAGGCACCCGCACCGTAGGTAATCCTCGCGTGTACCTCGGCGCGGGCAGCCGCATTGATGTTGCGGGCACCACCGACACGGTGCTAGCGATGAACCACAATGCTCTCCAGGTCGGCTTTTTTGGAAACGAACTTGCCGATGCGCCGCTGCAACACGACGGCATACTCTATCGCAATCAGGTTACCATCGACATCCGCACCGGCTCGACCTTGGCCGATGTCAGTAAACCTATCGCGGGTGTCGGCAAAAACGTCGGCGAACGCACCGCCGCCGGCGGCACGGTAACGGTGGAATCGCAGGGAGATGTGATTACCCAGGCGGGTTCGTCCATCGACGTTTCCGGTGGCAAGGTCACTTACCAGGGCGGCTACGTCAACACCACCAAGCTGATCGGCAACGACGGCAAAATTTACGACATCGGCTCCGCGTCACCGGACCGCACCTACGTTGGCATCCTCGGTCAATACACCCAAACCAACCGCAAATGGGGCCAAGTCAAAACCTGGTCAAACGCGGCGCTGCGCGGCGCTTATCAGCAAGGTTATACACAAGGCGCCGACGCCGGTGCGATCACCATCAAAGCCGCCGGTGCCGTGCTCGACGGCAGCTTGCTTGGCCACGTTGAGGCAGGTGTCTTGCAACGCGATCCGCATCGCGATGTCGCCGATCCTAAGCTCGATCCGTTCGGCGCAGTGCTTGCTGACCCGTACAGCGCGCCGCAGGGCGGGCAGTTGGTGATCGGCAATAGCAATGCGGAAACTCTCGATATCAACCGGCGGGATTTCTTCACCCCGGCCATCGACATCCGCGCACACGCTGCCCCCGGCCAGAACGGCGAGACCGTGCAACTCGGTGCCGACGCGCTGGCGAACAGCGGCATGGCGCGCATTGACCTGTACAGCAACGGCAAGATCGCCGTGCACGACGACGTGGATCTGCATGTCGCGGCGGGCGGCGAAATCAAACTGGTCGGTGCGCAACTTGATGTACAGGGCGGTTTGCATACGCCGGGCGGCACCATCACGTTGAAGACGCAGCAAATGAAATACGGGCTCACTCCAAACAATGATCTGCAACTCGGCGCGCACGCGCAGATTGACACGCACGGCCTGTGGGTCAACGACGCGCCCGGTGTCGCCGGTGCCAACACGTCCGTGAAAGTGATTAACGGCGGCAAGATCACGGTGAGTTCGGCGGGGGATGTCACCCTCCCCTCGGGCAGTGTGCTCGATGTCGGCGGCGGCGCATGGTTGCAAGGCAACGCTAAAGTCAAGAACGGCAACGGCGGAGCGATCAGCATCGCAACCGCCAATACGGAAACAGGGCACACATTACAGCTCGACGCGCGCTTGCTCGGCGATGCCCCCGGTCAGGGTGGTGCGCTCGCCGTCACGGCCAACGCCGTGCGCATCGACCACGCGAATACCGCAGCACCGGCATCGGTGAGCGCGCCCGAACTGCGGCTTACGCCGGAATTCTTTCAGCGTGGCGGTTTCGGCAGTTATAGCGTGAACGCGAATGTCGGCGGCCTGACCATCGCGCCCGACACCCTCATCGCGCCGCAGGCGCAAACGCGTGTGCTTGAAGCGGCCGCCAAACAACAAACCAGCGGCGCGGACCTGCGCGCGTTTAGTCAAATGGAAATACTACCCGATGCGCGGCGCAAGGCGGTGAATTTGACCTTTACATCGGCAGTATCGAATCCAACCGATAAGTCACAACTTAACACCTTGCACGTTGCCGAAGGCGCGCAGGTGAAGACCGAGGTGGGCGGTACGATCACGCTGTCCGGCGGCAAAGTTGTGATCGACGGCGCTGTGGTCGCGCCGGGTGGCGCGATCAATGTTCAAGCAACGGGAAATTCGGAGCGATTCTACGACCCGCAGGAAGGCATTGTGCTGGGCACGCACGCGCTACTGGCGGCAACCGGTGCCACGCGTTACCAGCCGAACACGCAAGGCTTGCTCAAAGGCACGGTGCTGGATGCGGGCACGGTGACGTTGAATGCACAGCGCGGCTATGTCGCGACCATGACGGGCTCGGTCATCGACGTCTCGGCCTTGGCTGCGCCGCTCGATCTGCCCACCGATGCCGCTGGTCACGTCACGCGCACGACGGTGAGCGGCAAAGCGGGTGCCGTGCACATCAGCGCCGCCGAAGGCATGGTGTTGAACGGCGCCATCAATGCCCAGGCGGCACCCGGCCAAGGCGCGCAAGGGGGGGCGCTGTCTGTTAATTTGACGCGGGCCCAGGCACATATTAACGCGGACACACCTTTTCCCACTGGCCCACGTGAGCTCGTGCTGCAAGCCGCCGCTGTCGCGCCACCTCCCGACTTGAATCCCGCGCTCGGTTTGAGCAAGGAACAAAATGGTCAAGCCATCATCAACATCGCGAGCATTGATGCCTCCGGCGTGACACAATTCACCGCACGCAGCGACGACGTGCTTCGTTTCGACGGCAATGTGAATTTACACACCGAGCGCAGCGTGCAACTCGACGCGCCAGTGTTGAGCGCCAGCAACGGCGCTGACGTGCAAGTGTCTTCGGCTTATGTCGCACTCGGCAATGTGCAACCGCTGCAACAGTTAACCACGACCGGCAGTGGCAACCATGCCGCGAGCGGCGGCAATGCGCAATTGCAGGTGAACGCGCAGTTACTCGATCTGATCGGCACGCATGCGACCCAGAACATCGGTCGCCTGGAACTGCACAGCGACGGCGATCTGCGTCTGCGTGGCGAGCTTACCGGCAGCGGACAAGGCGCCAAACTGCTCGGCGGGCTCAACACGGTGGCCGATCTGACTTTGCACGCGGATCAGATTTATCCGGCGACCTTGACACAATTCACCATCAACGCGACAAAGCCGGACAGTACCGTGACCATCGAGGCCGGTAATGGCGATCATCCGGTGCTGTCGGCGGCGGGCACGCTGACCATCAACGCGCCGAACATCGTGCAACAGGGCGTGCTCAAGGCACCGTTCGGGCAGATCACGTTGAACGCCGCAAAACAATTGACGCTCACCGCAGACAGCAAAACCTCGGTTGCGGGCGAGGGTGTGACGGTGCCGTTCGGCAAAACGGCCAACGGCAAGCAATGGGTATACGACTTCGGTTCGACGATCCTGACCTTCGATGCTCCGCCCGAGAAGCGCGTGAAGCTCAATGGTCATGACGTGGACCTGCGCGACGGTGCGCAAGTCGACGTATCCGGCGGCGGTGATTTGTACGCGTATGAATTTCTGCCCGGCCCGGGCGGTTCGCGCGATGTGTTGCTCGACCCGCACAGCTTCGCGGTGCTACCCAGCCTGCACGATGGCGTGGCGCCGGTGGACTATCAATACCAGTTCAATGCCGAGCATCCCGTCACCGGGTTGCAACCGGGCGACCGCGTCTACCTCTCCGGCGTGCCGGGTTTGAAGGCGGGGTATTACACGCTGTTGCCGGCCCACTACGCGTTATTGGCCGGCGCCTTCCTGGTCAAACCAGTCTCCGGATATCAAGACCTGTCCCCCGGTCAAAGCGTGCATCTGGTCGACGGCACGCCGGTGGTTGCGGGTTACTACGACGTGGCCAATACTTCGTTACGCGATGCGCGCTGGTCGGGCTTTGCAGTGCAGCCGGGCAGCGTCGCGCGCGCCGCATCCGAATTTCATGATCGCAGTGCCAATAGTTTTTTTGCGCAACAGGCACTGAACAACGAACACGCCGTGCCACGTCTGCCCAACGACGCGGGCACGCTGGTGATCGCGGTGCAAAACGAATTGAAACTCGACGGCAGCTTACTGGGTAAACATACCAATGGCGCGCGTGGGGCGCAGCTTGACATCGCCGCCGCGAACATCACCGTGGTCGACACGCCGGACGCGGCCGACACCGGCGCGGTGCAAATCCGCGCCGCCAAGTTGGCGAACTTTGGTGCTGAAAGCATCTTGCTGGGCGGCGCCCGTAACGGCGAAGCGGACGGCAGCACCACGGTCGACGTGATCGCGCAAAACGTGCGCGTCGCCGACGGCGTGCAGATGCAAGGCAGCGAAATGCTGCTGGCCGCCCGCAATGAAGTCACGCTCGGGCACGGCGCGCAGTTGCGCGCAACCGGCGCGGCGTTGCCGGGCGTCGTCGACACGCTTAAATTCAATGGTGACAGCGCCTTGGTGCGCGTGTCCACCCACGCGCAAGCGCAAGTCGCACGCAGCAACACCACCGCCACCCAAGGCGTGGTCAATATTCAAGCCGGCGCGCTGCTGGCGGCAAGCGGTTCGATGACGCTGGATGGCAGCAAGGATACGCTTCTCGATGGCCGCTTGCAGATGACCGGCGGTTCCTTGAGCCTGGGCGCAAGTAAAATCGGCATCGGCGCGGTGCCCGCCAATAATCCCGGGTTGAATTTGTCCGCCGCGCAAATTGCCGCGCTGCAGGTCGACGAGCTGGTGTTGAACAGCCACGGCAGCATCGATCTGTACGGTGCGCAAGACATCACCACCAAGCAGCTTACCTTGTCGGCCGGTGCGCTGATCAGTCACGATCTGGCGCAGGATCAAAGCATCGGCTTGCACGCAAGCACGCTCACGTTGGCAAATCGCGATCACGTCGTCGTGGCCGCCAACACCAAGGAGCAACCCTCCGGCACGCTGCACCTCAGCGCCGACACGGTGCAACTGGGCGCCGGTACGCTGGCTCTTGAAGGTGCCGCGCACACGCTGCTTGACGCGCAGCAGCACGTTGTCGCGACGGCTGCCGGTGCACTGAAAAGCAGCCAGGATTTAACCATCAACAGCGCGCGCATCACCGGCACGCGTCACGCCGATTACACGGTGCAAGCCGCGCAAGCGCTGGCGCTGAACAACCTCGGCGGAGTGGCCAAACCGAAGGCCGACGAGCTCGGTGCGCGGCTGAATTTCATCGGCCAAACAGTTGCAGTGAACACCTTGCTTGAAGCGCATTCGGGAACGGTGCAGGTGCAGGCGGACGGCATGCACGCCGACCAACATGTCACGCTCGGCGCCACCGGCGTCATTGATGTGTCGGGTGTCACGCGAACCTACGGCGAAGTCGAGGTGCACTCGCCGGGCGGCATGGTCGCGTTGAGTTCCGCACACGGCAATGTCGACATTCAAACCGGTGCGCGCATCGATGTGTCGGCGCCGGAGAGCGGCGCCCATGCGGGTGAG
>JANLTU010000137.1:0-18201 GCA_031363085.1 Gammaproteobacteria bacterium | reverse complement strand
GGCTTGCTCGGCAAGCTGATGGGCGCGGGCAAACGCTTGCTCACCGGTGAATCGATGTTCACCACGGTGTTCATCAATCAAGGCACGGGCAAACGCAAAGTGGCGTTCGGCGCGCCCTATGCCGGCAAGATCGTACCCATGCATTTGTCGGAACTCGGCGGCACCTTGATCTGCCAGAAAGATGCATTTTTATGCGCGGCGCGCGGCGTATCGCTGGGCATCGCGTTCCAGAAAAAACTCGGCGTCGGCTTGTTCGGCGGTGAAGGCTTCATTATGCAAAAGCTGGACGGCGACGGCCTCGCCTTCGTGCACGCCGGCGGCACGCTGCTGGAACGCACGCTGGCCCCCGGCCAGATGTTGCGCGTCGACACCGGTTGCTTGGTCGCATTGCAGCCGTCGGTATCGTACGACATTCAGTACGTTGGAAAAGTCAAGACCGCGCTATTCGGTGGTGAGGGACTGTTCTTCGCAAGCTTGCGCGGCCCCGGTAAAGTATGGCTGCAATCGCTGCCGCTGAGCCGTTTGGCGAATCGCATTATTTCGGCGGCACCGGCGGCGGGTGGGCGGGGACGTGAGGAAGGTTCGTTGCTGGGCGGATTGGGTGGGTTGCTGGATGGGGATAATTCGTAGTGCTGCTCTACGCTGCACAGCCTGTAACAGGTTCCGATGAGATCGTTCATGGAAAATATTTTAATTGCAGATTTATCTGTTCCGGCACAGGCCGATGCGGTCGTTTATCTTTTGAATGAATACGCAAGAGATGAAATGGGGGGCGCTTCAGAACTCTCGGTGTTCGCGAAAAAAAACCTAGTTTCGGAGCTTAGGAAACGTCCAAGCATTCACGCTGTCATTGCGTTTGTAGACGACAACCCCGCTGGGCTTGCTCTGTGCATAGAGGGCTTTTCAAGCTTCGCGTGCAAGCCGCTATTAAACGTCCATGACATGGTTGTTGCCACAAACTACCGAGGGCGAGGAATTTCAATACGGCTGCTGGAAAAAGCACAGGAAATTGCCAAAAAACTTGGTTGTTGCAAGTTAACTCTGGAAGTTTTAGAGGGCAACAAAGTCGCTCAAGCGGTGTACAAAACTTTTGGTTTTTATAGCTACGAATTAAATCCAATACATGGAAAGGCATTGTTTTGGCAGAAGACGATAGATTAACACTGCATGCACCAGGCTATTTTCCAGCGTCGAGCTACGGCCCGTTCTCCAGTCATTGTGAAGGTTGAGCGTAACAATTCAGAGCATAGCGATGATTCTCGAAGTTGCATTACTGAACCTGCGTGCCGGTGAGAGCACGGCATTTGAGCAAGCGTTCGGGCAAGCGCAAGCCATCATCGCGTCGATGCCTGGTTATCATTCGCATCAGTTGCAGCGCTGCCTTGAGGACCAAAATAAATACCTGCTGTTGGTGCACTGGCGCACGCTTGAAGACCACACGATTGGTTTTCGCAAGTCGCCGCAGTATCCAGAATGGCGGCGGCTGTTGCATCACTTTTACGAGCCGTTTCCAGTGGTCGAGCACTATCAGCCGGTGTTTGCGGGCATTGCTGGTGTTACTTCCGGCATCCGCTGAATGCAAAGGTTAGGCGACTCATGATCCGCTTTCCGCCGCCTCTTCGAAAGGGTGATCTCATCGCCGTCACCGCACCTTCGTCGGGTGTGTCTGGCGGCGCGCTCTTGTCGCTGCACCGGAGTCGCTGGTTGCACGGCCTCGCCGGCGTGCTGATCGGCCGCAGTGCGGGCGCAAGTCCAGCATCGCCGTCGAGCCTTTCGTACACCGAGGCCCTGGCGGCGGTACTGGGCGATCTGCCTTGCCCGGTGCTGTATGACGTTGATGTCGGTCACCAGCCGCCGCCGTTCACGCTCATCAACGGCGCGGTCGCTCATGTTCAATTTGTGGCCGGGCACGGCAGCATTACCCAGAGGACAAAACTGTGACCGAAGCGTCGAAGCTACCGGCAGGCGATTTCTCGTCCTGGCTGCGTCATGCGCGCAGCGCGCTGCTGGTTGAAAGCGGAACCGATGTGGATTGCGGGGAATGCACCGCGTGTTGCAGTTCGTCGTACTTCATCCATATTCGACCCGAAGAAACGCGAACGCTTGCGCGCATCAACCCAGCGCTGTTGGCTGCGGCACCCGGGCTGCCTAAAGGCCATGTGTTGTTAGGGTACGACAAAAATGGCGTGTGCCCGCTGTTGATCAAGAGCCAGTGCTCGATCTATGCGCAGCGCCCACACACGTGTCGCAACTACGACTGTCGCATCTTCGCCGCCGCCGGGATTGCTGCAGGTGACGACGACAAGGCGCGCATTAATCAACGCGTACAACGCTGGCGGTTCAGTTATCCCACCGCGCGCGATCAGGCTGAACACGTGGCGGTACAGGCGGCGGCGAAGTTTATTCGCGCGCATGCGGAATATTTTCCGGGCGGAAAAATACCCAGCAACCCGAGCCAGTTGGCGATTCTCGCCATCAAAGCTTACGAGGTTTTTCTCAAGAATGACGCCGGGTCGGTTAAAGCTGGACGTGTTTCTTCCGACCGTGACATCGCCAAGGCCATCGTGGACACATGCCGAAAATTCGATGCGCAACAGCCCGCGCCGGCTCAATAGTGCAACAATGCGCTTGCTGAAGTCGCCCGCCCTTCGTGAATGCAAATTTATTAGCGCACACATCCTATGACCGTCTGCATCGCACTACTGCGTGGCATCAATGTCTCAGGGAAGAACGCTATCCGCATGCCGGATTTGCAAGACAGCTTTTCGGCTTTGGGATTCGCTGACGTCAAAACCTATCTACAGAGCGGGAACGTGGTTTTCCGTGCGGGTAAATTGGCTCAAGGCGAGCTCGCCGCGCGGATCGCGGCGCAGATTAAATGCGACCTTGGCCTTGAGGTTCCCGTTCTTGTCATATCGGCCAAGGAGCTTGATCAGATTGCGAACTCGAATCCGTTGTGGCCGAAGACGGGCGGCGATGAAAAATTATTTCACAGTACGTTTCTTGCCGCAGCGGTTTCGCCGGCAGCTTTCCGGGCCTTGCAGCTCCCGGCGGCTGAGGGTGAACGTGCAGTGCTGGCGGGCAGGGCGGTGTTGCTGCACTGCCCGCATGGGTACGGCAACACAAAATTGAACAACCACTATTTCGAACGTGCGCTCGGTGTTGCCGCTACTACGCGAAACTGGCGCACGGTGCTTGCGCTGCAAAAGCTTTGTGCTGAATTTAGGTAACAAAATAATGATGACCTCCGCGATAGAATTTTCCGCCGTCTGTTTCGGCCCGGGACTCTTGCCCGGCGGGCAGCGCGTCACCGCGCGCATCACGGGGCTGGAGATGCAGGTGACAATGGCGCCGGGTCGTGACGAAGGCGTGGCATGGTCGGAGTTGCGCGTGACCAGCGGCGGTTTTGATCATCAACAAATGTTGTTGTCGTGGACGCGCGGCGACGCGCCTTGGTCGTTGATGCCGGTAGATGCCGCCGCGCGCCATCTGCTGGTGGCGCATGCACCGCCTGAAATGCAGGCGCACTTGGCGCAATGGAACAAAAGCGTCGCGCGCACGCGGCGCGGATTTCATTTCGGCGGGGCGGTGCTGGGCGTACTGGTACTGAGCCCGCTGCTGCTGGTATTGATATTTTGGTGGCAGGCCGAGCGACTGGTGGGTTGGGTGGTGGACCGCATCTCGCCGGAGACAGAACAGAAATTGGGAAAACTGCTCTTCGCGCAGGTGGAGGCGAGTCGCTCGCTGATCAAGGACGGCCCTGCGCTGGCCGCGATTCGCGACATCGGCACGCGCCTGACAGCCGGTTCGCCCTACACCTATCACTGGTATATCGCCAAAGACCCACTGATCAACGCGTTCGCGATGCCGGGCGGTTACGTAGTGGTCAACACCGGTTTGATTCAGGCCGCCGACACCGCCGAAGAAGTCGCTGGCGTGCTGGCGCACGAAGTACAGCACGTCGAAAGGCGCCATAGCTTGAAAGGCATGGTGCAAAATCTGGGCTTCAGCGTGGCGATCAATCTTGCGCTGGGCCAAGTCGGCGCCGATGCGTGGACCGGCATGGCGACCCAACTGGGCAGTCTCAAATTCGGCCGCGATTACGAAACCGAAGCGGACATGTTGGGACTGCAAGCGCTGCGTCACGCGCACATCGACGCCCACGGCATGCTGCGCTTCTTCGAAAAATTGCAGCAACAAGACGGCACCACGGTCACCTTGCTGTCGACGCATCCGGCCACAGCGGATCGACTGGCGGCGTTGAAAGCGGCGCTCAGCACGCAAGCAGGCGGTGGAGTGCAGCCACTGCCTTATGATTGGGCGGCGATCAAGGCGGAGGTGAAGGCGCGCTAGCGGCGTAATCCGTTGCAAGACGCAAAGCCGGCTATCTTTGATTTAAAAAATCGGGAACAAAGGCCGTGCTCAAATGTCTGCCAATGAAATGCTAGACGGGTCAATTGTGATGGGTGCACAGTAGCGCGTGCGCTAAACAATCAGGAGAAACAATGGCGGAACGAATCAGTATCGTGGCGCTGTCCGGCATGCGTGAACAACTGCAAATGGCGGCCATGATTGCGTCGGTCGGGGCGGTGAGCGGCAACCAAGTGGTGGTGTTCCTGTCGATGAATGCATTGGAATATTTCGTTAAAGGTGCAAACGAACTGGCACCGGCGGAAGGGCGTGTGGGCGTGTTGCTTGAGAAAAAAAATGCACCGCCGTTCAAAACCCTGTTTCAGCACGCGGTGGAACTTGGCGATGCCAAAATCTATCCGTGTTCCATGGCAATGGATATTTTGGGCTTGCAGCCCGCCGACCTGGATCCCTATCTTTCCGAGCCCTTGGGGCTGACCAAGTTTCTGAGCGATGCCAGCGGGGGGCAGGTGTGGTCATTTTAAGATTGATGCAAGTTCGGGAGGAAAGCTGACATGGCGGAAAAGAAAATTGTCGACGCACGCGGCAGCTATTGCCCCGGTCCGTTAATGGAGTTGATCGCGGCAATGAAGTCCGCTCAAGTCGGGGACGAACTGGAAATACTCTCGACCGATCAAGGTTCGGCCAAGGATATTCCGGAGTGGATCCGCAAGGTCGGGCATGACTATTTGGGAAGCACCGAAGAAGCCGGCGTGTGGCATGTGTCGGTGCGCAAGAAAAAATAATCGCACCAACAGAAAAACCTGGAATTGCGCTGGAGGTGCATCTGCACGCTGCGGTTCCTGTAACTCGTGAAGGAGGTGGGCGTGAAGATTGTCATCGTAGGTGGTGGAACGGGCGGGACGATCTTGGCAAACAACTTGGCGCGCCGTTTGAGTGGCGAGCTGAAAAGCGGCAAAGCACGCTTGATCTTGTTATCAGCCTCGGAACGCCATATGTACCAGCCCGGCTTGTTGTACGTGGCGGTCGGCAAGATGATGCCGGACGAGTTATATCGCGATCAACGTAGTTTGCTTGAGCCGAGCATTGAATTTCACGTTGATCCGGTCGAGCAGTTTGCACTGGACAAGAATCAGGTCACGACCAAAAGCGGCACGAGCATCGACTATGACATCCTGGTGATTGCCACCGGTTCGCGCATGGTGCCGGAAACGATTCCCGGTTTGGCCGAGAATTCGGAAACGTTTTACACCGAAGAGTCGGCGGTGAAGATGTTTAAAACGCTGCAACAATTTCAAGGCGGCAAAGTCGTGATTACCGTAGGCGTGCCGCACAAGTGTCCGATGGCGCCGTTGGAAATCACCTTCATGCTGAACGACTACTTCAAAGATCGCGGCATCCGCGACAAAGTTCAGATTCACTACACTTATCCGATCGGCCGTACGCATAGTTTGGAGAATGTCGCGAAGTGGGCTACGCCGGAGTTCGGGCGGCTGGGCATCACTTATGAAACGCTGTTCAACATGAAAGAAGTCGACGGCAAAAATAAAATATTGCGCAGCGAAGAAGGCACCGATACGCCGTACGACCTGCTCATCGCAATTCCGGCGCACAAGGGCATGGAAGTTGTGGAGAAGAATGCGTTGGGACAAAACGGATTTATTCCGACTCATCGCACGCGGCTCAATATGGAAGGCCGCACTAATGTATTTGTGCTGGGTGACACCACTAACATTCCGATCAGTAAGGCCGGGTCGACCGCGCACTTCGAGGCCGAAGCCTTGGGGGAGAATATCGCCGCGACGGTAAAGCTTGGCATGCCGGTGCGTGACTATGACGGCAAGGTGTTTTGCTTCATTCAGGCCGGCAAAGACCGCGCGACCTACGCGATGTTCAATTACACAACACCCCCTGATCCAAAGGTTCCGACCAAGGCAATTCACTGGTTCAAGCTTGCGTATAACAAGCTCTATTGGAATTCGGTTCGGGGCTTGTTGTAACGGAGACGCGTCATGAGCACAGAACAAACAAGCAGCGTGAGCCAGGAAGTCGAGCGCGTGATAGTCGCGGCGCAAGATGCGCTGACCGACGACATGGTCGGACGCTTAACCGAAGCCGTTAGCGGTGGTGTGGACTTGCTCGATCAAGTCAATCGTTCGGGGCTGGATAAGGCGATTCCGATTTTGGCGCGCGTGGTCAACGACGGCGACCTGGAACGCATTGCGCAATTGGCGCGTGTGCTCGGCGCTGCGCAAGATGCGGTGACCGACGAGATGGTCGTGCGGCTGGCCGATACCCTGAGCAACGGCATGACCTTGGTCGACCGCTTGAATCGCAGCGGCGTGGATCGACTGGTGTCGTTGCTTGAGCGCCTGGAATCGAATGGGTCACTCGAACGTATGGTGGATGGGTTGTCGCGGCTCTTGGATCGTATGTCGATGCTGGAAAAGCTGCTGGGCTGCTTCGAAACCGCCAGCAACGAAGTCAAGCACGGACCCCCTGTCGGCGGCGTGGGTCCGTTATGGCAGATGCTGCGCGATGCAGACAATCAAGAAACGTTGCGTTTCATGTTTGCGCTGGGCAAGCACATGCGGGCGCCAAGCGGAACAACCGACAAATAATCTGCCCATGAGGGGTTTGCTGATCGAGCTGCCTGCTGCTGGTCGCGCGTGGCTAAGGCGCAGTATCATTTGCATCTTGGGCGCTTCGGTGCGCCTTTTTATTTCGTCAGCCGTCGGGAGGGTCGCATGAGTTGTCGGCAGGGATATGGTTTTGGTGTTCTGATCGTCTTTGTTTCGGTCGTGTTTTCATCTGCATGTGTTCACGCCGCTGAACTCCCAGCCGGCGACATCGTTGAGTATATTTATTCGGCCAATCAGGTCGATGGCAATTTATCCGCCTACCAAATTGATGCGTCTACCGGGGCGTTGCTGCCGGTACCCGGCTCGCCCTATAAAACCGGCGCGTATCCGGTGTCGGTGAGTGTGTCGCCCAACGGCCGTTTCGTGTACGTGGCCAATCAGGGCTCCGATACGGTGACGGGATTCCACGTGGATGCGAAGACCGGCCGGCTGACGCCGATCACCGGCTCGCCGTTTGCGGCCGGCAAATATCCGGACGCAGTGACCGTGACGCCGGACGGGCGCTTCGCCTATGTTGCGAATGAAGACGCCAATGTCGCATTGGTGTTTGCCATTAATGCCAAGACCGGCGCCCTGAAAAAAACGGGCAGCAGCGCAAAGACCGGTGCGCATCCTATTTCCGTCAATACGTCACCTGACGGCAAGTTGGCCTTCGTTTCGAGTTTCAACGCGGACACGGTGGGCGCCTATCACATTGACACCAATACCGGTGCGCTGCGCGCGGCCGGCCCGGCGGCAAAAACCGACGAGCATCCGATCTACACCAAAGTGACGCCCAACAATCGCTTCTTGTATGTGTCAAATTATGGCTCTACCACGGTGTCTGCGTTCGCCATCGACGCGGTCGACGGTGCCTTGAAGGAAGTCAAAGGTTCACCCTTCGTCGTCGGTGCCAAGCCGTATTCGGTAACCACCGATCCGAACGGCGAGTTTTTGTACGCGGCCAATTGGGCTGGTCATGACATCAGCGTGTTCCGCATTGAGCCTGCGTCGGGTGCGCTCACGGAAATCCACGGCTCGCCGTTCAAAACCGATTGGTATCCGTATGCCGTGGTGATCGAGCCGCAACGTCACTACGCCTATGTGGCGAACAACGGTGCCAACAACATCGGCGCCTATGCGGTCGACGCCATCACCGGTGCGCTGACACCGGTCGCCGGCTCGCCGTTCGTTTCTGGCGGTGGTCCTTACTCACTTACTGTGGGTCACATCAGCCGTTGAAGTGTTGCGGAAAACCCTTATTGCAAAGTCGGGTGGATTCAACGAGAATACGCCCCTTCTCCGGTGCGGGGTGGAGCAGTCTGGCAGCTCGTCGGGCTCATAACCCGAAGGTCGTAGGTTCGAATCCTGCCCCCGCTACCAACTACGCTTTCAGGGCGTCTCTGTTTTGTTTGTGCCTTTCTTACCCCATTCAACTTTATATCTTGAGTTCGACAATTCGCGCTAAACGCCGATGATGTGGCTCTTTACGTCAGGTGTTGCTTGGGCGAGGGCTTGGTTGGCGCGCTCGAAGACTTCTTGTGCATCTTTGTCGGCGATTTCACTGACGAACGAGTAGCCGAAGCGCAACTGGCGTGGTTCGAAGCTTTTCAACAATTCGTCACCGTGTTGCGCGGCAATGAAGTGCTGTTCGAGTTGTTCCAGCCACGCGACGACTTTGTTGGTTTCCATGCTGGGCAGCACCAGCGCGAATTCGTCGGAGTCGAAGCGCGCGGCCAAATCGGTTTTGCGGATATTTTGGCGCAGGGTGTTGGCCATGGTGCGCAGTACTTGGTCGCCCAAGGCGCGGCCGCCACGCGCATTGATCTCGCTGAATCCACAGATGTTGAGCATCACCACGCAGATCGACAAACCGCGTTTGGCGAAGTTGAAACCGCGTGCGAGTTCGTCTTCGAAACGCACGCGGTTGGCAAGATTAGTCAGGTGGTCGGAGAACGCCAAGATTGCAACGGCTTCGCGTTGGCGTTGCAGGTTATGCGCCAGTCGTTCGATGTAGCTCAGAACCTCGGCGCTTTCTTTGAAGCTGGGGTGGGGCAGTTTCTCGGTGTACGTGCCGGCAGCGACCTGGCCGAGGGCTTCTTTTACTTTGTTGAATTCAGCCTTGACCGAGCGCACCGTGGCAATCGCAAAAAACGCAACCACCACCATGACGATCAGGGCCGCCGCAATGGTGGCGATGTTAATGACGGTGAGGACGTCGGACGAGATCGAGAAGCTATCGGGCATGGCGGTCACACTGTCCGTTTAGGGTGCGTGAATGACGAGCTACTGTTCGAACGTATATCGTCACCTGCTTTCGAAACTAAACACCAATGTCAGGGAATGCGCGCGTCCGCTACGCTTGCTGCAGCGGAAAAATCTTGTCCGGATTCAACAGGCCCAACGGATCAAACACGCTTTTGATTTGCTTCATTAGGGCCAGCGTCGTGGGGTCGAGCTCGCGGCCGATGAATTCGCGTTTTTCGATACCCACGCCGTGTTCGCCCGACAGCGTGCCGTGTAATTCAAGCACTAGCGAGAACACTTTGTCGAGACATTGCTCGGCGCGTTTGAGTTGAGCGGGATCGTCTGGGTCGATCAGCAGATTGACATGGATGTTGCCGTTGCCGGCGTGCCCGAAGTTGATAATTTTAATGTCAAACTGCTGGGCGAGACGATCCAGCCCGTCGATCAGGTCTGGCATGCGCGCCACTGGCACCACCACGTCTTCGTTGATTTTTTTCGGCGCGATGGTGCGCAGCGCCGGCGATAGCGCCTTGCGCGTGGCCCACAGCGCGTCGATTTCCTGCTGCGATTGGGCGACTTTCAGCTCCACCAAGCCGGCGCCGCGCGCGGCTTCGCCCAGCAACGTGATCGCGGCATGCATGCCGTCTTCCAGTCCGTCGATTTCGAAAATTAGCATCGCTCCGGCACCTTCGGGCAGCGCCGCAGTGGAATATTTGCGGATCATTTCGATGGCGTTACCGTCGATGAATTCCAGCACGTAGGGCGTGACCGGTTGCGCCATCAGGCGCGCTACGGCGGCCGCCGCGCTGCGCATGTCGCGGTAAGCCGCCTGAAACGTGCGCTTGCTTTGCGGCAATGGTGTGAGCTTGAGCGTGGCTTCGGTGATGATGGCGAGCGTACCTTCCGAGCCGATCAGCAGGCGCGTGAGGTCATAACCCACCACGCCCTTGGTGGTGTACACGCCGGTGCGGATTTCGCGGCCGTCGCCGGTGACGGCGCGCAGGCCCAGAGTGTTTTCGCGCGGCGTGCCGTATTTGATCGCACGCGGCCCGGCCGAGTTAAAGGCGAGATTGCCGCCGATGGTGCAGTAAGCGGCGCTGGTCGGATCGGGTGGCCAGAAGAAGCCCTGTAGCGCGAGCGCATCTTGCACGTTTTGGTTGGTGACACCGGGTTCGACCACGCAGGCACGATTGGCGGTGTCGATGTTGACAATTTTATCCATGCGCTCCATCGCCAGCACCACGCCGCCGCGCAGCGGCACCGCTGCACCGACTGTGCCGCTACCCAGACCGCGCGCCAGCAGTGGCAAGCGCTGCCGGTTGCACAGCCGCACGATGCGCAACACTTGTTCGTGGGTGTGTGGAAACACTACTGCATCGGGAGCCGTGTGGCGCCGGCTGTTGTCGTATCCGTAAGTCCAGCACTCGGCCGCATCAACCAGCAGTTGACCGCGGCCGACAATGTCGGCCAGAGCGCTTTGAACGGTCGCGCTAATCAAGATACTCAAAAACCTTCACGACACGCTTCACGCCTTCGATTTCACTGACGGTTTGCGCGGCGGTATCCGCGTCGGCGTGGTAGACCAAGCCCATTAAATACACCACGGCGTTCTCGGTCGTGACTTTAACGTAAACGCCTTCAAGTTCCTTGCGGCCGAGTATTTTGCTCTTGGCCTTGGTGGTGACCCAGGCGTCGAAGTTGCGCGATTTGTATTCGGTAGGAACGCTGATGTCCAGCGCATTGTAGAGTTGCTTGACGCCGTCGATGGCGCCGGCCAGCGCGACGATTTGGTCGCGAATTTCTTCGCTGGGGACTTCGCCTGTGATCAACAAGGTCTTGTTGTAGCAGGTCGCGTCGACGTGCACCTTGTCGGCCAGTGCCTTGTCCGAAGCGATTTTATTGCCGAGCTTCAACTCGATGCCGTTGTCGTCGACGATGGTGCCGGCACTGCGTTTGTCGCTCGCCATCATCACCCCGGAGGCCGCGCCGACCAAAACAATCGGTCCGCAGCCGTGCAGGGCGACGCTGGCAGAGAAGCCCAGCAGCACGGCGAGAAGCCGCCAAGTGAAAGTTGCGGGTCGTTGCTGAGTCAAGCGCGCCTCCGATAAATTTTTCAGAAATGTGTATTCCCGAATGCGTCGGGTATCCAGTCAAGCTGTGGCGGGTCGGATGCAAATGAGATCGCGACCACATCAAAACGGCACGGGCCCTTCGGTGGCGACGCGTGCTGTTGCAAATAAACCTGTGCGGCTGCATTCAGTTTAGCTTGTTTGCGGGCGTTTACTGAGTCTGCACCGCTGCCGAAATTGTCGCTGCGGCGCGCCCGCACTTCTACGAATACCAAGACATCGCCGTGCCGCATGATGAGGTCGATCTCGCCACGTGTGCAACGAAAATTACGTGTGACCAAGTGTAGTCCGTGTTGCTGCAAATAACGCAGTGCCATATCTTCGGCGGCGCGCCCGCGCGCATGCGGCGCATAGGAGGTGGCGTCGGGTTTCCTGCCGTTTCGAAACAGGTTCCAGATCACCGGCCGTTACTCCAGCAGCTTGGGAGCACCGTTTTTGAATTCCGCCCACTGCAGGCGGCGTTGAATGCGATGTGCGTCGTCCATGTACAAATTGCCGGTCTGACCGGGGTGTTGCAGCGTGCGCTGCTCAGCCAACGCATTCAGATTGGGAATCAGGTCAAATGCGTCGATGCCGAAGGCGTATAGGCGCATGTAATTCTCGATCTGCTGCGGCCAGAGCTGGCTGATGCTCGCATTCAGCGCGGTGTTGCGCCGCGCCTTGGGCAACACCCAGGGCATGTCGCCGAACGTGACATTATCGATGTCGTGGTCGGTGCGCGCGTTGACGAAGCCGGAAAACACATGCGAAGTGCTGTACACCGGCAGATCGTTGGCCTGATGAAAATTCAATTGCGGGCGGATCATGCGTGCGTGGCGCGGCATGGCGGCGACGAACACGAAGTCGATGTCCTGGCGCCGGCGCGGTGAGAATTTAATGTCGTAACCCAGCGTCGTGCGCAAAGTAGTGCGGCGTTGCTCGCTCTGGTCGATGTCGAGCAGCTTTTTAATCGGCGCGGAGATGTCGTTGTCTTTGGTTGAATAGACTTGGGTGTCGACCAGTTCGCCACCCAGTTGCAGCCAGCGCTCGCGGAACGCCACCAGCAGGCGCTCACCGAACGCGCCTTCGGGAATCAGCGCGGTCGCGCGGCCGTGTCCGTCGAGCCAGGCGCGCTCGGCGGTCTGGGCGGCTTCGTCTTCCGGCGAGAGTCCAAATTGAAACAGATTATTGACTGCCTCGTTTTGCTCGGCGTAATTCAGCGCCAGCGTCGGCACCGACAACCGGTTGCCCTGTGCGAGTACGTTGACTGCGTTCTTGTCCAACGGGCCGACAATCACCTGTGCCCCATCGCGTAATGCATGTTGGTAGGCGCCGGTGATGTCGTTAGCATTGGTGCCCGAATCGTAGATTTGAATCACCGGTCGGAAGCCGTCGCGCGTTTGGCTGTAGTAAGCGGCCAGAAATCCGTCACGCACCGCTTCCGCCGCCTTGGCGAAGTTGCCATGCTGCGGCAGTAATAATGCTAAACGCTGCGGTAAGGCAATGCGCTCCGAGGTACGTGCAGCGAAACGATCACCGACAAGTTGCGCACCGCTATGCTGCGGGTAGCGTGCCTTCCATTCACTCATCAAGCGCGCCGCTTCGCCGGGCTGCTGTTGCGCCGACTTGGTGATCAATGCCAGTTCGACCCAGCCGCTGAAGGGGTCTGGAGTTGTCGATTTGGCGCGCACCAACAATGCCTCGGGTGTATCGACCAAGTTTTGATAAATCAGGTTTTGATTCGCGCGCCGTGCGGCATCGTCGCGCAGCAGCCCGTCCAAAGCCACGCGTTCACGAGCGGCGTCGATCAAAGCATTGTTCTGGACATAAACTTGAATTTTGCTGTTGTGCACCGCGATGCGCGTCGTATCCTGAGTGGCGGTGCGTGTCAGGGTGTCGAGTATCGACATGGCGCGTTCGCGTTTGCCGCGCATGATTTCCAGTTGCGCCAGCAGCAGTTGTTTGCGTTCTGCGTAGCTTATGTTCAGGCCGCGCGGATCGAGGTCGGCCAGCGTTTGGTCGGCTTGTTGCGCGTAATTACCGCGCAAGAACACTTCCGCCGCCTTGAATTGTAAGTCTTGTTTTTCCGGGGGGTTGGCCCGGCTGGCCAATTGCGCGTAGGCTAACCCCGCGTCGAGAAACTTGCTGCGTTTTTCCAGATCCTGGGCATCTTGCAATTGCAAGGTCGCCGCAGCGCTTTTGATGGCGCGTGGCGCCGGCGCAGTGGAGGTTTTTCCGGTGCTGGCGCAGCCGCTGGCCAGTGCGAACACAAGTAACACCGCAGTAAAGATATTATTCAGCATGGTGTAGTCGACCGAGAATGACGAGGATAAACAGATGAAAAAGCGCAAGGGCACATTGTATGTGGTCGCCACTCCGCTCGGCAACTTGGCGGACATCACGCATCGTGCCGTGGAAGTGCTGACGCAAGTGCAATGGATCGCGGCGGAAGACACCCGCCACAGCCGCGTGTTGCTGGAAGCTTACGGCATTCGCACGCCGTGCATCGCCTATCACGAGCACAACGAGCACGAAGCGCTAGGTGGCTTGATCGAGAAACTCAAGCGTGGCGAATCCATCGCGCTGATCTCCGACGCAGGCACGCCGTTGATCAGCGACCCGGGGTATTCATTGGTGCGTGTCGCACGCGAATTGGATTTGTCGGTGGTGCCAGTGCCGGGCGCCAACGCGATGATCACCGCATTGTGCGTCTCCGGCCTGCCGACCGACCGGTTTGTGTTCGAAGGATTTTTACCCGCTAAAGGCGCCGCGCGCCGCAAGCGTCTGGAGGAGTTGGTCGGCGAGTCGCGCACCTTGGTGTTTTACGAATCCGCACATCGCATCGTCGATGCGTTGCAAGACATGCACGACGTATTCGGCGCGCAGCGCAGCGCCGTGGTTGCGCGTGAACTCACCAAGCTCTTCGAAACCGTATCCACCGGCACGTTCGCACAACAACTGGCGCGTGTGCACGCCGACGCTGATCAACGTAAAGGCGAATTTGTGATTTTGGTGCACGGCTTTGCGACGCCAGAGCACGCACAAAATAATGTCGAGGCGCAGCGCGTGCTACGCATCCTGTGCGCCGAGCTGCCCCCGGCGCGCGCCGCCGCACTCGCCGCGCAAATCACCGGCGCGAAGAAAAACGCGCTGTATCCACTGGCGGTGCAGTGGGGGCGGGAGGGCTGAGGTCGTGTCGCCTTCCCCTTGTAGGATACAGGCTGAGAAGAGAGGGTTTCACGAGCTGTAAAAATCCCCTCAACTGCGGCGAGAGCGGGCGCGAAAATTCTGGAAGGGTGGATTCGAAGCAGGTAATCGCGGCTGAAAACTGCTCCTAAATCCGGTCATTAGCGTTTTTGCCGTGCGATAAAAACTAAATAATTTACATAGGCATAAATATCGCGGATAACGATCCGGTCTTAACAAATTTTTAAGAAAAATATTCTTCAGATTTTCGAAAACATTCAGGACTTGAAACGCGCCACCTGTCAGGTGGAGAGCGGTGCGGGTGTTGGTTGATCATTCATATTGATCAGTGCGTAGTGGAGGCGAAGGAACTTATAATGCAGGTACATCAGGTTGCTTTTGGCAGTGCCGGGTTGCGTTACCCGCATTCTATTTCGGCTGCGGCGGTGGGTTATATTGCGGATTATTACGCGCTGAAACTTGCCAGCGCCTATCAACCGATTTTCAGTTTCGCGCATCGTCACCCGGTCGGTTATGAAGCCTTGCTGCGTGGACGTCTGCCGGACCACGCAGAAGTTTTTCCCGAGCAGATTTTTTCCCTCACGCGCGACCGCGCAGAAAAAGTCACGCTTGACCTGCTGGCGCGCGAACTGCACCTGCGCAACTTTGCGGCGCAAGACTCGGCGAACAATTGGCTGTTTATCAACGTGAGTCCGGACGTGTTCATCAACGCGCCGCGCCATGCCGAATTAGCGGCGAGCTTGTCGGTGCGGCATCACCTTGCGCCCTATCGCATCGTCATTGAAGTGGTCGAAAGCGCGATTGCCGATGAAGCCGCCCTGGCGGCAGCGGTGCAGTTTTATCGCAACTTAGGTTGCCTGATTGCGCTCGACGATTTTGGCGCCGGGCATTCCAATTTTGGGCGCATCTGGAGTATTGAGCCAGATATTGTCAAGATTGATCGCCAACTGACCCAGCAGGCCGCCACCTCGAAAAAAAGCCGCCGCATGTTGGCCAATTTGGTCGCCATGCTGCACGAAGGCGGCAGCTTGGTGTTGATGGAAGGCGTCGAAACCGAAAGTGAGGCTTTGGCCGCCATGGCCGCCGATATCGACTTAGTGCAGGGTTATTTCTTCGGCCGCCCGCAAGCGTACATTCCTGATCCGGCGTCGTATCCGGTGATTCCCAGCGATTTGAACAAAAAATACCGCGACGCGTTTGCTGAGCGCGAGCGTATCAACGAGCGGCAGAAATACACTTGGCCGCTGCTTGCGTTTCGCGAAAGCGCACGTGCGCTGGAGTCCGATCAAACGCTGGACTCAGCCTGCTTTCGACTGTTGAAACACGAAGGAGTGGAGTGCAGTTACCTGCTCAGCGCGGACGGTGTGCAGGTGGGCAAACATCTGGAGTCACCGAGCGGTTCCAATGTTTGCGATCCACGCTATGCACCGCTGTTCGATACCGTCGGCGCCAACTGGTTTCGCCGCCCGTTTTTTCAGAACGCGGTGAATCACCCGGGCCAAGTGCATATTTCCACGCCCTATCTGTCGCTGACCGGATCATACATGTGCGTGACATTTTCCGAGGTGGTGCGCTGCGGCGGAGCCACCTACGTGTTCTGTTGCGATTTGAATGCCGACCGCTTGGACGGTATGTTTGATAGCGGAGCTAGCGCGCTGACCCGCGTGTAGCAGCGCTGTATTTATTTGAGTGTCGATAACCTATAAGGTGTCTTGCGTTTTTGCTGTTCATTCCCGCCTTGAAACGTTCGTAGAATTCCATTTTTTCCGCTAACCTGCCGTCGCAGCACACGTGGTTTCTCTTCCCGCGACCCGGCAGAGTCACGCTTGATGTAGGGTAGTTTAAGCGCAAGTGTTTGCTCCGCAGCCGCTGTCTGCATTTGTCGAGGTTACGGCATAGCCACTCGGCGGCCTTTTGGAATGCAGTGCTCGATTCTGCGGATTGCATCGAAATATGCTACTGCGAGGGGCGTCAGGCTTGCGCTATTGTATTTTGTCTCCCTTCGGGGTATTGCTAAATGCAATTAATCAAGCCCGCCCCCCACCTGCCGTGCTGACTCCTGCTCTGCCGTGACTCTGTCCCCGTCGATTTTTTGTTGACTAGGCGCCATAGTGTTGTTCGGGCAGGATTGAATTACTGGATCGTGCCCAGTGTGGTTATGGATACCGGTTCCGTCTCCGTTACTGCAGTGCCGATCAGGCTCAGGGCGCCGGTCTCGGCGTTGATGGCGTAGGCCCGGACGTTGCTGGAATGGCGATTTGCCACATAGGCAAACTTGCCTGAAGGGTCGACGCTGACGGAGCTGGGGTTGGTGCCTGCCCCCACGGGCAAACTGATACTCGTGAGTGTTCCGGTGGTGGCATTGATGCTGTAGGCGGAGATTGTGTTGGAGCCGAGGTTCGCTACGTAGGTAAACCTGCCCGAGGGATCGACGGCGACCGAGCCGGGATTGGCGCCGCCTGCCTTCATGGCGGCATCGACGGTGGTGAGTACTCCGGTGGTGGCATTGATGCTGTAGATGGAGATTGTGTTGGAACCCTTGTTCGCCGCATAAGCGAACCTGCCTGAGGGGTCGACAGTAACGGACGTGGGCCCAACGCCTGCCGCCACAGCTATGCCGATTTTGGTGAGTGTCTCAGTGGCAGTGTTGATCTCGTAGGCCGAGATATTGTCGGTGGTGTCACTGGTCACATAGGCGAACTTCCCCGTGGACTCTACGGTGACGGAGGTGGGATTTCCTGCCGCCACGGTTGCACTGAGGGTGAGTACCCCGGTGGCGGCATTGACGGCGTAGGTGGAAATGGTACTTGAGCCATTGAGAGTGCTGGAGCCGTAGTTCGTTACATAAGCGAACTTGCCCGAGGGGGCGATGGCGATGGAGCTGGGATTGACTCCTGCCGCTATGGCCGGGCTGATACTCGTGAGCGCTCCGGTGGTGGCGTTAATGCCATAGGTGGAGACGTTGCTCGATGCAAGATTGGCTACGTAGGCGAACTTCGGTGTGTAACTTACGGCGCTCGCGCCTTGGGTTATGGCCATAGCGTTACCGCTGCGGCTTGCGACCGTGGTCAGGGCAGTCAAGGCGCCGGTGGCGGTATTGATGCTGTAGGTGGAGATGTTGTTGGAGTGGTTCGTCACATAGACGAACTTACCTGAAGGATCAACGGTGACGGAGCTGGGTTTAATACCTGCTTTGATGGCGTTGCCGCCGATCTTGGTGAGTGACCCAGTGATGGGGTTGATGGTGTAGGCCGAAACGTCGTTGGAAGTATTATTCGCCACGTAGACGAATTTGCCTGAGGGGTCAACGGTGACAGAGGAAGGACTATCACCCGCGTTCATGATGGAGCTTGAGGAGCCTAAAGTGAGCGACCCGGTGGTGGCATTGATGGCGTAGGTAAAGATTTGACTAGAATTAAGCATAACGGCGTAGGCAAACTTGCCTGTGGGATCGACGCTGATGGAGAAAGGACCCTGTCCCAGGCCGGTAAAAAAATAGCCGTTATGGCGCAACTGACCCGTATTGGCGTTCACCGTATAGATGGCAATGCTCGCATCGTCGAAATCCGCCACATATGCGAAGCGTGGCGGCGGTGTGACACAAGTAACGTCGACCCCGGTGACATTTGCCCCAGCGACGGTGCTAG
>JANLTU010000109.1:0-3789 GCA_031363085.1 Gammaproteobacteria bacterium | reverse complement strand
CTCTTCGGGGCCAGCCCCGGCCTGCCGATGGTGTCCAACGGGGTGAAAGTAGCATCTCCCACTGCGGCGCTTACGGTCAGTGCCGGTCTCAAACAATTGCATTTCAGTTGGGCACCCGTGCGCGGCAAGAGCACCTACCATGTGTTTTACAACCCGGATGGAGTTTCGGGGTTTGTGCCGCTATCAGGGGGTAGCAGCAACCTAACCACCACGACCTACGACTGGGACATTTCGGTGCATCGCCTCAATTGGCCCAAGGCGCAATTTATGTTGAAAGCCTGCGATGCCAACACCAACAATGGCTGCGTGGAATCGCCACCTATCAGTGCGTTGAATGTCATGCTCGACGCCATCGGGTATGTCAAGGCGAGTAATGCCGGGAGCGGTGATCTATTCGGCACCGCAGTCGCGCTGAGCGCCGATGGCAATACGCTCGCGGTCGGGGCGCCTGATGAAGGCAGCGCGAACACGGGAGTCACGCCCGGCGCGCCCAACGATGCCATGACGGGCAACGGCGCTGTATATTCCGGCGCGGTGTACGTTTACACGCGCAGCGGCGCCACATGGACGCAACAGGCTTATGTGAAGGCTTCGAACACCGGGGATGGTGATGGCTTCGGCGGGTCGGTCGCCCTGAGCGGGGATGGCAATACGTTAGCAGTCGGAGCGCGTAGCGAAGGTAGCGCGAACACCGGCATCACGCCCGGTGGACCCAGCGAGGCGGCGACGAGCAACGGCGCTGCATCTTCCGGCGCGGTGTACGTTTACACGCGCAGCCGCGCCACATGGACGCAACAGGCCTACGTGAAGGCCTCGAATACCGGAGCCTATGACATCTTCGGTGGCTCGCTCGCGCTGAGCGCCGATGGTCTCACGCTCGCGGTCGGCGCAGACTACGAAGACAGCGCCGCCACCGGGATCGGCGGAAATCAGTCCGATGACTGCACCGCGACGAGTCCACTCAACTGCGCCACAAACTCCGGCGCGGTGTACATCTACGCCCGCAGCGGCGCCACGTGGACCCAGCAGGCCTATGTGAAGGCCTCGAATACCGGGGCCGGTGATTACTTTGGCGGGTCGGTCGCGCTGAGTACCGATGGTCTCACGCTCGCGGTCGGGGCACGGTACGAAGCCAGTGCGAACACCGGCATCACGCCCGGCGCACCCAACGAGGCCACGACGGGCAATAGCGCTCCATTTTCCGGCGCGGTGTACGTTTACACCCGCAGCGGTATCACGTGGATGCAACAGGCTTACGTGAAAGCCTCGAATACCGGGGCCGGTGATACTTTCGGTGGCTCAGTGGCCCTGAGCGGCGACGGCAACATGCTCGCGGTCGGTGCGCGTAGCGAAGGCGGCGCGAACACCGGCATCACGCCCGGCGCCCCTGACGAGGTGGCTACGCCCAACGGCGCTAGAGGGTCCGGTGCGGTGTACGTCTACGCGCGCAGCGGCGCCGTGTGGTCCCAGCAGAGCTACGTGAAAGCCTCGAACACTGAGACCGGTGACAACTTCGGCAGCTCGGTCGCCCTGAGCGGCGATGGCAACACGCTCGCGGTCGGTGCGTCTCGCGAAGCCAGCGCCGCCAGCGGCGTGAACAACACCGCGCCCGGCCAGGGCGACAACTCGGCTCCCAATGCTGGCGCGGTGTATTTGTATTAGCGCGTACTTCAAGCAAAATTTCCCCTCACACCTTAACGAGACCCTCGCCATGGACGGCAACAGCAATCGCGATGACGCAGTCAGCCGCGACCTCCTGCTGTACCACAACGGCCATGCCTACAGCCTGCTGGCGGAGCCGCAGGGCGGGTGTTACCACCCGCAGAAATTGGGCACCCGTGAAAACTACCGCGCGTTCCTTGACAACATCGTGCGCGATCCGGCCATGCGCCACCGCCTCTGGCTGCAAGCATTGTACTGGGCGGCGTACTTCGGCGAAGGCGTGGGTCATGACTTTATCGCGTGGCTGACGGAAGCGCTGTTCAGCGGGCGGCTGGGGCTGTATGACGTGGTGTGTACCGGCGCGCCGCGCGGGGAGCCGAAAAAACCGGACGAGAAGCAAGTGCGGGCAGCGGTTTCTGCGGTGCTGGACAACACGCCCTGGGTGGCGCCGATCAAGAGCGGGCTGGAAGCCATAACCGGCGCCGATCTGGTGACGGGCGAGCCGGTGAGCCGGTTGGGTGCTGTGGCGGGGATAGCATTGGGTCTTGTTCCCAGCGGCAAGCTGATCGCCAAGGGGATGAAAAAGATATCGGAAAAGCTGGGCGAGAAAGGTTTGGCGCAGGCGCAACAACGCATGGGCGCAACCACCGACCCGCGTTTCGTGAAACGCTACAAAGGCCCGGACGGCATGACGCGTGATAATAGCAAGCTGACTGAACGGGAAGGCAAGGGCACGCAGGATGGGAATACGCGGGTGGCGAAAGATACGCAGAATCGCAAACAGGGTTCAGCCGAAAAGAACCTTGCCTACGCCGAGAAGATGCTGACCAAACGCGACAAAATCGGCAAGCCGTCGAACCGCATCGGCGGTCCGTATACCGCGCAAGAAATGGAGTTGTGGCAAGAAGTGCAAGACAAGCGCGGCCGCAAAAACCACATGTCCGCCCACACCAATACCGAGAGCGGCCAGGTGCGCGTATTCGAGCGCAACCACAAAGGCAACATCGTGAAACAGACCGACGAATTCCAACTGGACGATTTTGCAGCGACGAAGAAAAAACTCATTGAGGAGTTTGGCGAATGACCACACCACGCATGGGACCGGACCGGGGAGAGGTTGATTGGTGGATCGAACACAGCTTGAAACAGATCGAGAAAGAGCAAAGAAATGTCGAGGCGGGCGAGCGCGACCAAGCAATCTATGCCGCGATGTATCTGAGTTACATGACCCTGGGTCGCGCCCGCTACCTGCACGGCCTCTGGTTCCAGAGCCTGTCGACGCGCGAAGCCGTGAAGGAGGCGCGCGCCGCGTTCCAGCAAGCCGCAGAGTGCACGGAGATGAATTTTCGAATGGCCTACGATCCGACACTGCCGGAGTATATGGGGGACCAAGCGGAATGGTGGTGCGTCTCGGAAACAATAGCCATCTCCGGCTTCAACGCCGCCTTCATGGCCAGCGACTTCGCGCTGGCGCGGCGCTTTGCCCCATGGCCGCGCCGCTCGCCCGACGACGACCCGATGGACATCGAAGTCTGCAACTACGTCGATGCGCTGCAAGCCTATTTGCTTAAAGATGTTGCCCTAGCCACGCAGTTGCTGCGCCGCAATCTCGACAAATTCAAACAGCGTCCGTCGAGTAAGGGCTTTCGTTTGAACTATCACACGTTGAGCATGGCGTTGTTGGGCATCGTGGAAAAAAACGACGCGCGCTTCAACGGCGGGTTAGCAGCGCACCTGGAATTCTACGAACATTTCGAGACCGGTGTGAACAGCGAAAACGAAGACACCTCTCAGGAATTCATTTGCGATGCCGCAGTCGCACTGGCCAATCTCGGCCTGTGGGCGGGATTGAAACTGCACACCAAGCACCGGTTGATGCCCAACGACGTGTTGATCAGCGCGTATCCGCCGATCAGTAAGTAAAAACGCCGGGATTCGTAATCCTTAACGAGACGCAACGCCATGGACGGCACTAGCAGCACCGATCACGACGCTCCCGCGCGCGACCTCCTGCTGTACCACAACGGCCATGCCTACAGCCTGCTGGCGGAGCCGCAGGGTGGGTGTTACCGCCCGCAGAAATTAGGCACCCGTGAAAACTACCGCGCATTCCTTGACAACATCGTG
>JANLTU010000069.1:0-3890 GCA_031363085.1 Gammaproteobacteria bacterium | reverse complement strand
TGAAAGCCGCCGCAAATCCCCAGCACCTTGCCGCCGTAACGCAGGTGCCGCAGCAGCGCGTGCTCCCAGCCTTGCGCACGCAGCCAGGCGAGGTCGGAGCACACACTTTTGCTGCCGGGAAGAATAATCAGATCGGCGGCGGGAATGTCTTGATCTGGCCCGATGAAACGGAAATCGATTTGTGGATGCAGCCGCAATGCATCGAAGTCGGTGTGATTGCTGATGCGCGGCAAGGCAGGAACGATGACGCGAAATGAGTTTCCCGTTGCTCCTACATTGGCGGGAAGGGCGCGCGGCAACGCATCTTCCGCTTCCAGATGCATGCCGTGTAAATACGGCAGCACCCCAAGCGTCGGCTTGTTGGTGTGTGCGCTCAGCCACTCGATGCCCGGCATCAGCAGCGCCAGATCCCCGCGAAACCGATTAATGACAAAACCTGCCACCCGTGCCTGCTCGGTTGCCGACAGCAACGCCAGCGTGCCGACCAAGTGCGCGAACACCCCGCCGCGATCAATGTCGGCGATCAGCAACACGGGGCAATCGACCGCTTCGGCAAAACCCATGTTGGCGATGTCGTGTTCGCGCAGATTGATTTCCGCCGGGCTGCCCGCGCCTTCGACGATAATGACCTCGTACTGCGCACGCAGCCGCGTATACGATGCGAGCACCGCTTGCATTGCGATGGCTTTGTAGCCGTGATAATCGCGCGCGCTCATGTTCGCAAGCGCCTTGCCGTGAATGATGACTTGCGCGCCCAGGTCGGTGTTGGGTTTGAGCAGCACCGGGTTCATGTCGCTGTGCGGTTCCAAGCCACAGGCTTGCGCTTGCACCGCCTGGGCGCGGCCGATCTCGCCGCCGTCGGCCGTGACGGCGCTATTAAGTGCCATGTTTTGCGGTTTGAACGGCGCGACGCGCACGCCGCGCCGTTTTAAAACGCGGCAGAGGCCCGCGACTAAAGTGCTTTTGCCGGCGTCAGAGGTGGTGCCTTGAATCATCAAGGTGCCGGTGTTCATGACACAGCGCCTATGTGTTCTGGCATGCGCACGAGCGCAGATTGCAAGCGTTGCCACTGTGCTTCATTGGCGGGCAGGCCGAAGCGCAGGCTGGCCGGGTCGGCAAACGAGCGCGTGAGCACACCCTGACGCGCCAGCGCTGCATGCACGCGCGCGGCCTGCGGTGTCGCGATCCACTGAAACAGCGCCGTGCCGCCGCTGGGCTTTAAGCCGTGTTCTGTCAATAACTGGCCCAAACGACCTGCGTCGCGCAGTAAATTTTCGCGCGTCGTCGCCTGCCAGGCGGTGTCTTGCAATGCGCGCGTCGCCACCAGACGTGCCGGACCGCACACCGTCCACGGGCCGAGCTGCGCGTCGATGCGTTGCAGCAACTCCGGTGCAGCGCAGACAAATCCGACCCGCGCGCCCGCAAGCCCAAAAAATTTACCCAGCGAACGCAGCACGATGAGGCCAGGGCGCGCGCAGTATTCCACAATGCTATTTTCGGGCGTCGTATCCATGAAGGCTTCGTCCACGATCAACCAGCCATTTTTTGCCGCAAGTTGGGCGTGCCACTGCAACAGTTGCGCGCGCGTAAACGTTAGTCCAGTCGGGTTATTCGGTTGGATCAGCACCACGACATCAAACGTCTCGACGGCCGCCGCGATTTGCGCATGCGCCAGAGGAGTCACGTCATGACCTGAACGGCGCCAAGCGTGCGCGTGCTCGTTATAGCCGGGAGCAATCACACCGACGCGGCTGTGTTCGCGCAGCGTGGGCAACACTTGGATCGCCGCCTGCGATCCGGCGACGGGCAAAATATGCGGCGCGCGATAATACGCTTGCGCTGCGGCAATCAATTCGTCATCCGGTTCGGGCAGCCGATTCCACGCGCGCGCGGGCAGGACCGGCACCGGCCAGCCATTGGGGTTGATGCCGGTGGACAAATCCAGCCAGTCGGACAGCGCAATGCCATAACGTGCCGCCGCCGCATTCAGGCGTCCGCCATGTTCAATTGGTTCAATTAGCTCAATTGGTTCAAGCAAACAGCAAGCCTCCAACGCTGATGCCGGCGAACATGACTAGCCACAATCCGACACCGCGCCAGACCAAGTGCACGGCGCGTTCGATATCATCCGTTGCTGCGGGCAGGCCGGCACCCAAGGCGGGACGTTCTTTCCAGGCGCCGTGATAAAACGCCGGGCCGCCTAATTGAATACCTAAGGCCCCTGCGCCAGCGGCCATCACCGGCCCGGCGTTGGGGCTCTCCCATAAAGGGCCTTGCGCACGCCAACAGTGTAGGGCCGCGCTGGCGTTGCGACCCAGCAGCGCATAGGTGAGGGCGGTGAGCCGCGCAGGGATAAAATTCATCACATCATCTAAACGTGCCGCCGCCCAGCCAAAATAAAAATAGCGCGGCGTGCGGTAGCCCCACATGGCGTCCAAGGTGTTGGCCAAGCGATACAACAGCGCGCCGGGCGCCCCGGCCAGCGCGAACCAGAACAGCGTGCCGAACACCGCATCGTTGCCGTTTTCCAACACCGACTCGACGGTCGCGCGTGCCACGTCTTGATGTTCCATTGCGCCGGTATCGCGGCTTACCATGTAACTCACATGCAGGCGCGCCGCGTCCAGATTATTGGCACGCAGCGCGACGACAACACGCCGCGCGTGTTCGGTCAGACTCTGCCCGCCCAGCGTGAGATACAACACCAGGATTGCGATCAACATGCCGATGACGGGGATGTTCACCACCAGCACACACACCAGCGTGAGCGGCACCAGCAGCAGCGCGACGGCCAATACTCCAGCGAGGCGTTGACGCAGCGGGGTGTGCGCGGCGGCGTTGCAGCGCACTTCGAGGGCCGAGGCCATGCGCCCGAAACCCACCAGTGGATGAAGGCGCGTTGGTTCGCCTAACCACCGGTCCAACACCACCGCGCACACGGCAACGAGCGCGGTGGCCATTAAAGTTCGATACCTTTCTGCGCACGCACGCCAGAAGCGAACGCATGCTTGACCACCAGCATCTCGGTGACCGTGTCGGCGGCATCGATGAGTGCTTGCGGCGCACCGCGCCCGGTGATGACCACATGTTGCAGCGGCGGTCGTTGTTTGAGCGCGGCAAGCACGGTTTCCACATCGATGTAACTGTGCTTGAGCGCGATGTTGAGTTCGTCGAGCAGCACTAAATGGAGCGCGGGGTTGCAGAGCATCGCCGTCGCCTTTTGCCACGCGGCATGCGCGGCGGCGACATCGCGTTCGCGATCCTGGGTTTCCCAGGTGTAGCCTTCACCCATCACGTAGTATTCGACCTCGGCAAAGCGGCGGAAAAATTTTTCTTCGCCGGTGCTGAACGAACCCTTGATGAACTGCACTACACCCACCTGCATGTCGTGGCCTAACGCACGTGCCACCATGCCGAAACCGGAGCTGCTTTTGCCCTTGCCGTTGCCGGTGTTCACCACGATCACGCCTTGGTCACGCTGGGCCTGCGCGATCTTGGTATCGACCACCGCCTTCTTGCGTTCCATGCGCGCTTTGTGCCTAGTATTGACTTCATTTTGATCGGTGGGTGGCATTGCGAGTTCCTTATCGAACCGGGTCTGCTATAGCTTCAGCAGGTGCCATGCCCCAGTGGTTATCGAAGACCAAACCGTGCAGCGGTTGAGCCGCGCGCCAACCGGTAGATTCAAGCAGGGGCTCCTTATAAAATTCCGCGACCGGGCCCAAGCACAACAACGCAATCGGCTTGGCGCCGTCCGGGCAACCCAGTAACGTAGCCAATTGCACCGGATCAAAAAACGACACCCAGCCCATGCCGAGATTTTCGGCGCGCGCTGCCAGCCAAAGATTTTGAATCGCGCAGGCGGTGGAGCACAGCGCCATTTCTTGCGG
>JANLTU010000141.1:0-1926 GCA_031363085.1 Gammaproteobacteria bacterium | reverse complement strand
TGGGAGAGTAGCAGCGCGAATCTCGGTGGATTGATACGTTGCGCTGCCCTCGCAGAACCGGACTGGGTGCGTTACACCATCCGGCTCCCAGCTTGAGTCATCCACGGTGGTTTGGGGTAGAGATTGTGCTGGATGCGCAACGATGGCATCCAGCCTGACAGGACTTTACTAAATCGCTCCCACGTCACACCGCGCCGCTGACTGCGCCGGTTGAGCCATTTGAACAGCAGGCAACTCACTCGGTAAGCATACGTGCGAACGGTTCGGGCATTGCCGCTGACTGCGTAATACGCAACATGCCCTCGCAGGTGGCGCTTGGCATAGTCCATCATGGCGCGACCGCCTTCGACGCGTAACGCCGATAGCCGGTCGCTGACGACTTTTAACTTCGTGGCGACTCGCTCGCACTGGCTTTTGCGTCCGAGCATAAAGCGCCCGATGCGGCTTTTGCCCGCGTAGTGCGTGAAGCCCAGAAAGTTAAACGTCGGAGGACGCTTGATGCCGTCTTTCTTGCAGTCATGCGCCGCCCGGCTGCCGAAGCGTATCAATCTGGTTTTGCTGGGCTCGACGTCAAGCCCAAACTCGGCCAACCGCTTCGTAAGCTCGTCCATGAATCGCCGCGCATCGGCTTCGTGGGTAAAGCACGCCACGAAATCGTCTGCGTAGCGAATCAGGTCCGCCCGTCCTGTGCAGGTGCGGGCATACCGTTTCTCAAACCACAAATCGAGCACATAGTGCAGGTAGATATTGGCCAACACCGGCGACACCAATCCGCCTTGCGGCGTGCCGGTTTCGCTGGCGGCGAATACGCCTGCGTCCAGCACACCTGCCTTGAGGAATCGCCGAATGATTCGCAACAGTACCGGGTCGTGGAGCCGATGCGCCAGAAAACGCATCAGCGCGTCGTGGCTGACGTGGTCAAAGAATCCTTTGATGTCCGCCTCGACTAGCCACTGGGTCCCGTGGTTCGTGATGATCTCACCCAGTCGCGCCAGCGCTTGGTGCGCGTTGCGTTGGGGGCGAAATCCGTAGGAACAATTGCGAAATTCCGGCTCCCAGATCGCTTGCAGTATCCCGGACAGGCGGTGCTGTACGATCCGGTCTTCAAAACAGGGGATGCCCAAGGGCCGCTGCCGTCCGTTGCTCTTGGGGATGTAGACGCGCCGAACCGGTTGCGGGCGGTAGCTCAAACTGCGCAGTTTGGATGAGCGCGCGTTAATCCGCGTATCCACATCGTGTGCGTAGTCCGATTTACTGACCCGGTCGATTCCGGCGGCCTTGTTGCCCGGTTGAACTTCGAAGCTGTGCAGCAAACCCTCCGGCGTGCTGAGCAAACCCATGAGCGCGTTGTAATGCGCTTGCGGGTTCTGCTGTGCCCACTGTGTGAAACGAACAAGCTGTGTGTCCATGCGCAAAGTCCGCTCGGTGTCGGGGCATGTATCCCCTGTTCGTTGTCTCAAACTGGCGCCCCTTGGCTCCCGCCGCATTACCGGCGTTCATCGCTACTATGGACGCCTCCGACTTCCCACCACTTCTGCTTCCGTCCTTGCTGTTCAGGCTTGTTCGGAAGTGCGCTTGCGCGCCAGCGATGGGATCTCCTGGGTTACCGCCTATTCTCGTTGTCAGGCTCGGTGCGGCCTTCGATCCCGGGTGGACGTGACCGGCTTGCCATGGCACCGATCACGTTGTTGCCTGCTGGCGTCTTGAAACCATCGGCCCTTACCAAAGAGGGTCTTTTCGGGACTCCACACCTTCACGGTCGGCTTTACCCGTTACCATTGCTCCTCGCCTGCTTTCGTGCCTACGCATCAAGCGCGTTGTCACCAACGCGCCTGCAAAGCTCGATACCCGGCCCGCAGCTCACGGTTACCGGGACGGGATTCGCACCCGCTAGAACTTGCAGCAGTGCCCAGCCGCAACCAAGAC
>JANLTU010000042.1:0-38942 GCA_031363085.1 Gammaproteobacteria bacterium | reverse complement strand
GCGCCATGACTGCCACAAATGACTCTACGCCGTGTCGGTTGCCTTGTGTTTTGTCTACACCCGCGCTCACGCGCGGACTCCGACAAAACCCCCGGCTCCTACGGCTACTCGGGGGTCGTCGCACTTCCTGTGCTCCTTCACTGTTCGCTATCGATCAGCGCGGCCTTGTAACGCCCTTCCCACAAGGTACCGGTTCGTTGGTAAGAATAATTAAAGTATTGAACATAGTAACGCCCGAGCATTTGCATCATCTTCCCGATGCCGTTTTCGGTATGGGGTGTGACCAGCAAATGCACATGATTCGTCATCAATACGTAGGCATGAATATCGCTCTGATGTTTGTTTGCGGCTTCTGCAAGTTTTTCAAGAAAAAATGGAGAATCCGCTTCGGCACGAAATATCGCCTGTCGATTATTGCCGCGCTGGATAACGTGTTGCGCCTGTCCGGGGACGACAAAGCGGAGTAATCGGGCCATGAGCGCTGTCTTTTTATATGAATAACAAGGCCGAGTTAACCGAGTTTTGAATGTAAATCAACGAGTCTGACCCCTTGATTCTGCTGTTGCTATTCTGGCCAGCCTACAACCGCGCCCCAAACTCCCCCATCGCGACAATTACTTTTTGCAGTTTTTTCCCCAACGGGGTGAGCCGGTATTCCGTCTTGGGCGGAATGGTGGGGAAAATTTGTTTGGCGATGATGTCGCGCTCTTCCAGAAAACGCAGGCGTGTTGCCAGCATTTTTGGGCTGATGCCGTGCAGTGAATCCAGCAGCTCGTAGTAGCGTTTTTTGCCCGGCAGCAAGTCGCGAATGATCAGCGTGGTCCATTTGCCGTCGATGATTTGCGCGGTTTTACGCACCGGGCAGTCGTCTGAACAGGTCGCTGCGGTGGTACTGCGTTTCTTGGTCGCCATTTTTCCTGGAGCCTTGATTGAGGCAGTTACCAAATGGTAACTACTTACAAAAGTATAGTTACACAGGTAAGGTATCGAAACACATCCATTTCAAGCAAGGAGTCCAGTCATGCGTCATCCCAAACTGTTGTCGTTTACGTTGCGCTTCATCGCCCTGGTGCAGATCGTGCTGGGTCTGGCGTTTTTGTTTGCCCCGGATGCGACCGGTCACCTGCTCGGGTTAGCGCCCGCCCCGGACTGGACGCGCTGGATGTTCGGCATGATGGCGGCGCGTTTTCTGGGTTTTGGTTACGGCATGCTGTGGGCGGCGCGCGACCCCGCCGGCAATGCAGCATGGATCAAGACAATGATCGTCATTCAGGCCATCGACTGGGTCGTGACACTTTATTACGTTTCCGCAGGCGCGGTGACGCTGGCCCAGGTCAGTACCGCGTCGTTCCTGCCAGTGATTTTCATCATCGTGTTGCTGCGTAATCTGCCGCAGCAACGCAAGGCCGGAGCGTCGACGTGAGTTTTATCGCGGCCAAACTATTTGACTGGTTGCAAGGTGCGGATTTTTACCACGCGGCACATCGCGCGGCGGTGGAACACTTGCCGTCGGGCGACGGCAAACTGTGGGTCGATGTCGGTTGCGGTCCGGGTTTGGTGGCGCGGCTCGCCGCCGCGCGCGGCTACCGCGCCATCGGCGTGGATCGCGACCGTCACATGATCGCGGCGGCGCAACGGCGTGCGGCGCATACCGCGTCGCCCGCAACCTTCCAGAGCGGTGATATCGAAAGCCTCACCGCGATGACGCCGCGCGCCGACGTCGTCTCTGCCGCCTCGTTGCTGGCGGTGGTGAACGACCCGGCGGCAGCGTTACGCGCGCTGCTGGCGGCAGTGAAACCGGGCGGGTGTTTACTTATTATCGAACCCACCGCCGCGATGACACCGACGGCCGCCGCTGCGCTACTGCGCAATGGCCTAGGTGGGAAACGCACCCAGGGTTTACGTTTGTGGGCGCGTGCGCGGCACGGTCGCGCCATCGATCCGGGCTTGTTTAATCTAACACCGGCAAGCGCTGTTCACTCGACAACGCTGCTGTCGGGGCTGCTGGGCGTGTGGATACTGCGAGCGGGCGCAACAGGATGATTCCAGCCAGCGAAATTGAGTATATTCTGACGGCCTGCTTCGGCAGAATTCCAAAGCAAGAAGCGGAGTGTGATCGGCTGAAGTAGTGCGAGAACATGCGCGTAAGTTCAAATACCGGCATGCAGACGATGAAAAATAGCCCTGCCCCAAGCGCACTGACCAGCGACGACCAGCGCTGGGCGGCCGTGGTCCGGCGCGACCCGGCGAGCGATGATCAGTTTTATTATTCGGTGTCGACGACCGGCGTGTTCTGTCGTCCCTCGTGCTCGTCACGTTTGGCGCGACGCGAGCACGTGCGTTTCCACGCGACCTGCGCCGATGCGCAACGCGCCGGTTTTCGTCCCTGTAAGCGCTGCAAACCCGATCAGCCGTCGCGTGCCCAGCAGTATGCAACGATGGTCGCCGCGACCTGCCAGCACATCGACTCCGCCCAGGAAATGCCAAGCCTGGATACCTTGGCGCAAGCAAGCGGCCTGAGCCGCTATCACTTTCATCGCATCTTCAAAACCATCACCGGCGTCACTCCGAAAGCGTATGCCGTTGCACAGCGTGCGCAACGGCTGCGGCAACAGCTCCCTCACAGCGACACGGTGACGGCGGCTATCTATAACGCCGGCTTTAATTCCAGTGGGCGTTGCTACGCCACCACCGCTGCGGTGCTGGGCATGACACCCACCCATTTTCGTGCCGGCGGTGCCCAGGCCGTGATTCGATTTGCGCTCGGCGAATGTTCGCTGGGCGCCATTCTGGTGGCCGCCACCGACCAAGGCGTGTGCGCGATTTTCCTGGGCGATGACGCGGCCGTTTTACTGCGCGATCTGCAAGACCGCTTTCCGCAAGCAGAACTGCTTGGCGGCGACCAAGCTTTTGAAAAGCTGGTTGCCCGGGTGGTTGGATTAGTCGAGGCGCCGGCGCTCGGACTCGATCTGCCACTGGATGTACGCGGCACGCTGTTTCAACAACGCGTGTGGCAGGCACTGCGCGCGATTCCGGCCGGTTCCACCGCCAGCTACAGCGAAATCGCCGCGCGCATCGGCGCACCCAAAGCGGTGCGTGCGGTGGCGCGCGCCTGCGCCGCGAATGCCATCGCCATCGCGATTCCCTGCCACCGCGTGGTGCGCAGCGACGGCTCGCTGTCCGGCTACCGTTGGGGCGTGGAGCGCAAACGCACCTTGCTGAAACGCGAAGCGAAAAAATGAAGCTCGTGTGACGCAAGCGCCCAGGCACACGCGACATTTAAAATGACCCGCATGACCGCCGACCTGTTCTCTGACTCGCCCGCCTCTCATCCGCTCCAAGTACATCTTGGCGAGGGCGCAGTTTTGTTGCGCGGCTTTGTCAACACAGTCGAGCATGCCCTGGTGAGTGCGCTGGACGAGATCATTGCGCGCGCGCCATTGCGCCACATGACGACTCCGGGCGGTTATCGGATGTCGGTGGCGATGACCAATTGCGGTCAGGTTGGCTGGATCACGGATCGGCGCGGCTATCGCTATGACGCCATTGACCCCGACAGCGGCTGCGCCTGGCCGGCGATGCCCGCTGTTTTTTTGGATGTCGCGAAGCGCGCGGCGGCGCATGCCGGGTTTGCAAATTTCTGGCCGGACGCCTGCTTGATCAACTGTTATGAAGCCGGCGCACGGCTGACGCTGCATCAGGACAAAAACGAACGCGATGTCGACGCCCCCATCGTCTCGGTCTCGCTGGGATTGCCGGCGGTGTTTTTATTCGGCGGCGCACAACGCCAGCACCGGCCGCAACGCCATCGACTTGAACACGGTGATGTCGCCGTCTGGGGCGGCCCGGCCCGCTACGCGTTTCACGGCATCGCACCGCTCGCCGACGGGCAGCATCCGCTGCTTGGCGCCAGGCGCATCAACTTGACATTTAGAAAGGCACTGTGAACGTGGTGCGTAGCACCGCGCTGACATTACTTCGCTGTGCATTGGAAACGGTATGTTAGCGCCCTACTCTTCCTGCCGCGCGACGCCTATCTGTTGCGACGCCAGCAGCTCATCCAGAAAACCAAACTGCGTCATGTCACGCACGCGCATCGGAAACAATACGCCGTCGAGGTGGTCGCATTCGTGCTGCACCAGGCGCGCGTGAAAATCGCGCACCTCGCGCTGGATGGCGACGCCGAATTGGTCGCAGCCGGTGTAACGCACATGAGTAAAACGTGGCACTTTTCCGCGCAGGCCCGGCACGCTTAAACAGCCTTCCCAGTCGTCGTTGGTCGCCGCGCTCAAGGGTTCGATGACAGGATTGATCAACACCGTCGTGGGCACCGGTGGGCGATTCGGATAGCGCGCGTTGTGTTCGAAACCAAACACCACCACGCGCACGCCCACACCAATTTGCGGCGCGGCGATGCCGGCGCCGGTAGCCGCCTGCATGGTGTCGAATAAGTCCTGCACCAGTTGGTGTAACGGCGCTGTGTTGAAGGCATCCACGGCGGCGGCGGGCTGCAACAGGAACGGATCACCCATGCGGAGAATTTTGCGGACGGTCATAGCTGCGCTTCAGAATTTAGCGGTAACATACCCGCCCATGCTAACCCATACCAACAGTTTTCTGCAGCGTGCCATCGTCAGCGTTTTGTTTACGCTGTCGTTGAGCAGCGCCCTCGCCGCCGGCAAAGACGGCCCGTCAACTTATCAAGTTGAAGTTCTGATCTTCGCGGTAAATGACGCCGCCGCACTGGCTTCCGAAAGTTGGCCTGAGTACTACGAAACCAGCAACGCGGGTCAGCTTCTTTATGTCACTCCCACAGAAGCGGGCGGAAAACCCGCGCCGGCAAATGCAGCTTCGGCAAGTAAAGACGCTACCAACAAAAAGCCCGCTGTGCCGATCTATCAGTTTCTTGCACACGACCAATTCAAACTCGCCACCAGCATTACGAAACTGAAAAAAAATCCGCGCTACGAAGTGTTGTTACACACCGCATGGCGGCAGCCGGCCATCGACTTGAAAGACGAAACAGGCGTGTTTGTGTTCGACGGTATGACTGAGCCGGAACATCCCGTGGAACCGCTGCCGGAACCGTCCGCCGACGCACCGACACCCACGCCCGCCGCCCAGATACAACCTCGCGCGAATGAAACTCTCAATCCCGACCCACGTGCGCCGCGTTTTTCCGGCACCATCAAGCTTGCACTCGGACAATATCTACACGTGGCCGTTGATCTGTTTTATCGCAAAGAAATGAGCCGCACCGGCTCGGTTAATGCGAACGGCAAAGAGGTCTTGACGATGCACAATGCCCTGCAAAGTTTTCACTTAAGCGAAATCCGCCGCATCAAGGTCGGCGAAGTGAACTACTTTGATCACCCGGTGTTCGGCGCGCTGGTATTGATTGCCTCGGCAGAAAAAAACAAGGCGGGCGATGTGGAGAAAGAAACCGTTGGGGCGGACAGTCCCGCGCCGCCGGTAATGCCGGACGATTGAGTTTTTCGTCGCCGCGCCGCCGTGGGCGCCATGTTTCGGGGCATACCGAACCCCCATCGCGCTGCCGGCGCGCTCCTGCCTATATATTCCGGTTCAATTTAAAGCGCGGCCACAACGTATCGTTTTAAATTGGAAAGGAATTACAAGGTTGGAATCACGTGTTCCAGCAGCGTGCGCACCTTGTCCATGCCAAGCGCCAGATGATGTTCGATATCTTGCATGGTGATTTCCCGCGGACCGCGACCGGCGGCCTGATTGGCCACCACCGCGCACGACGCGTAACACAAGCCCAGCTCGCGCGCCAAAGCGGCTTCCGGCATGCCGGTCATGCCGACCAGATCGCAACCGTCGCGCTCCAGACGATTCACTTCGGCAGCGGTTTCAAGACGTGGCCCCTGCGTGGCGCCATAGGTACCGGACGCAGCCACCGTCAGGCCCGCCGCCTTCGCCGCCGCCAGCAAAGACTGGCGCAAGGTTTCGCAATACGGCTGCGAAAAATCGATGTGCGTCACGTGCGTCAAGCCTTCTTCAAAATAAGTGGCATGACGTGACCAGGTGTAATCGATAATCTGATCAGGAATCACAATCGAAGCCGGCGTGAGATCGGCGCGAATGCCGCCCACCGCCGCCACCGCGATGATATTTTTCACGCCGCTTTCCTTCAATACCCACAGATTCGCGCGGTAGTTGATTTTGTGCGGCGGGATGGTGTGGCCATAGCCGTGGCGAGCCAGAAAGACGATATTTTTTCCGTTCAGCACGCCGCGAATCACCGGGCCCGAGGGCTCGCCGAACGGCGTTTGAATGATCTGGCGCTCAGTGATCGCCAGATTCTTGAGGCTGGTAAGTCCGGTACCGCCGATGATTGCAATTTCTGCCACGTGGATTTCCTGGTGTTGTTTTATTCTTTAACGGCAAAAATGCCTTCTGCATTACGCAGGTAGCCCTTGTAGTCCATACCGAAACCGAACACATAACGGTCGTCGACTTCAAGCCCGACAAAGTCGGTGCGAAAATCGTTCTTGCGTGCGTGCCGCTTGTTGACCAATACGGCGCTGTACACGTGGCTGGCACCTTCGTCTTGGCAATTTTGTACGATGGCCGAAAGCGTGATGCCTTCGTCCAGGATATCGTCGATGACCACCACCACCCGGCCGCTCAGCGCCACACGCGGTTTGGCGATCCAGCGTAACTCGCCGCCCTGGGTTTGACCGGAATAGCGCGTGGCGTGGACGTAATCAAGTTGCAGCGGAAAATCCAGGCGCGGCAACAACTGCCCCACCGCGATGATGCCACCGGTCATGACACATAAAATCAGCGGATCACGACCGCCCACGGCGCGCGAAATATCGTGTGCCATGACGTCCATCGCCGCTTGCACCTGCTGGGCGGTGAATAAACACTCGGCCTGGTTGTAAACTTTCTGCGCTTGTTCGGCGGTAATCGGCATGAATTTTCCTTCAGAACATCAAATTGCGGTGAGGCTCGACGAGCAAATACCGAAAACGCACTCTACTTTAGGCCAAGCCCAAATCCAAGGTCGTGTCTTCGCTCAATTCGTTGAGCCGCTCCACCGCTTGATGCCATTGCGTCTGCTGCTGCAACTGCGCGCGCTCAATCACGCCGCGCCCGTGCATGCGGATCAGACGCGTTTGCGACACCGGATTATTGTGCGCGCCCAGCCCATCAAGAACCTGCTGCGCCGCCTGCGGATTGTTGCACACCAACGCCATGTCACAACCGGCGGTGAGCGCGGCGCGCGCACGCTCCACATAACCGCCGGCAACGCGCGCGCCTTCCATGTTGAGGTCATCGCTGAAAATCACCCCTTGAAAACCCAGCCGCGCGCGTAACACGTCTTTCAACCAGAAGTTGGAAAACCCCGCCGGCTGCGCATCGACGTTTGGGTAAATAACGTGCGCGGGCATGACCGCTTCCAGACCAAAGTGAATCATGCGTTCGAACGGCACGAGGTCTTCGATCAAAATATCTTCATAGCGGCGCGGGTCCACCGGCACGTCCACATGCGAGTCGGCCTCGCAGCCGCCGTGACCGGGAAAATGTTTGCCGGTCGCCGCCATCCCGGCCAGATGCATGCCGCGCATGTAGGCATGCGCAAGCTCGGCCGCTGCTTCCGGCTGTGTATGAAACGCGCGATCACCGATCACCTGGCTCATGCCGCGATCTAGATCGAGCACCGGTGCGAAACTGAAGTCGATGCCGACCGCGCGCAACTCGATGGCCATCACCCAGCCGCAGGTTTCTGCCAGATGGCGCGCGTGCCTGGCATCGCGGTCGTAGACTTTGCCGAGCTTGCGCACCGCCGGCAAGCGCGTGAAACCACTTTTAAAGCGCTGCACGCGCCCGCCTTCGTGATCAACACACACCAATAACGGCGGATCGCGCAGCGCGTGAATCTCAGCGCTGAGCGTCGCGATCTGTTCCGGGTTTTCAAAGTTGCGCGTGAAAAAAATCACCCCGCCGACCAACGGATGTCGCAGCATCTCGCGTTCTGCGTCGCTGAGCGTCGTGCCTTTTAAATCTACCAACAGCGGGCCGAGGGACATTGGAATAGTATCCTTGCGTAGCGCGTCTTGCTGCTCATCTTACTTTGGATGCCGGTGTCGCACCATGCGCAGCTTGAGTTGCACTACCCCCACGTCTGCCGCAACACAGCGGTGCGCAGCCGCTGGATCACACGCATCGAATGCCTCACTCCGACGTGCACGCAACTGGTAGTTGTACGGTATTGACTGTTTATCAACGCAGGTCTAAGTTGGCCGCTCAACCCACCACAACCAAGCTCGACATTATTGATCGACGCTCAGTCTGTATTAAAAACAGTCGTAGCAGTTTCCTTTAACCCGGCATTTCAACAGTGCGTGTTTTTGCAAACCCCGCCATGCCGCATGCGCATTGCGTTGACTATCACTCCTACAGAGGTCATTGCCATGAATCCAAATAGTGATCGAGAAAAAACCTCACGCGACGCACCACCGATCGGATTTGTTCCCATGCCCACGATAGAGTACCGCGCCCACCGCAAAACCATGCAGTCGACGGTGGAGCCGGGCCGGCCCGCCATTGGCGTCATCCCGATCCCGATCCCCCTGCCGTTGCTGACCGGGCCGCGCGTGCTGATATGGAAACAAGACCCCTCGATCAACGAAATTGGCATTCGCCGCGCGTTTATTCCAACGTATGTGGCGTCGGGTCCGCGCGATGCGCGCATTAAAATGGAAGGCGTCGCCGCCGTCAGTAAAAATTCATTGGGGGACTTCATTGAAGTGCCCAACAGCGAAGCTGTTCGACAGCGTGCATACCTTTACCGTTGTGCGCCAAACCCTCACCATGTATCAGCGCGCACTGGGCGGCATCGCCTTGCCGTGGCAATGGAACGGCGCGACCAATACCGATCCGCTCAGCGTCTATCCGCGCGCCGGCGTCACACAAAACGCCTACTATTCGCGCACCGAAAAAGCACTGAAATTCTTTTATTTCACACCCGCGAGCGCACCGACTGTTTACACCTGCCGTTCGTTCGATATCGTGGCGCACGAGTGCGGGCACGCGGTACTGGATGCACTGAAGCCCAACTGGTTGCAGGCCGGCAACCCACCGCAAACCGGCGGCCTGCACGAAGCCTTCGGCGACCTCACGGCAATTTTTCTAGCGTTGTCGCAGATGGATCAGGTCGAAGCGGTTATCGCGCAAACCAAGGCCAATCTGCACGATAAAACCTTTCTTGCCGATGTGGCGGAACAATTCGGCTTGGCGCTGGGCCGGCCGAATGGATTGCGTAACGCGGACAACAACCTGAGGTTAAGCGAAGTCGGCACCGAGGTGCACGCCATCTCGCAGGTTTTCACCGGCGCGGTGTATGACATTTTGGCGGACATCTTCATGTCGGAGCGCCAATGGCTGCGCAAGGACGATGCGCGCATCTTGTACGATGCCGGACAGTATTTATGCAGCTTGGTACTGCGCGCCTGCATTCAAGCTCCGGACAGCGGGGCGACCTTTTCGCACGTCGTCAATAAAATGCTGCAAATCACCGTGGCGGACGGCAAGCCGGTCAGTTACCGGAACTTCATTCGCAATCGCTTCGCTTTGCGCGAAGTGGTGGTGTCGCCGACACCGCTGACTGAAGACATGACAACGTTAACCGAGCTTGCTCCGGCGCATCAAGATCAGCTCGGCTCAACCCAAGGTCGACACACCTGTTGCGGCACCATGCAGCTCGACGAATATCTTGGCAGGGACGATATGCTGCAAGCCCAGGTTGAGGAGTTGAAAAAATCGCTGCGCAAAGGAGCCATCCGCGACGTTTGTGACAAACCCTACTCGCAATTGAATTAACCAGGACACGCGTACGCGCTGGCGGAATTCCACCGCCGGCGCGTGCCGCCGCCAGAGAGGCCAACATGAAAATCACCATCACGCGCAGTGGAGGATTCGCCGGAACCACCGAATTGATCGGCACGCTCGACACTTCCGCATTGGATGCCGCACGCGCCCAAGAAGCGCAGCAACGGATCATCGAACTCGGCTTTTTTTCGCTGCCTGAAAACATTCCCGCAACGGAAGTGGGCGCCGATTTATTCCGCTACGAAGTCACCGTCTCCGACCAAGGCCGCCAACACACCGTGAAATTCATGGACCACGACGACATGATGAGCCCGCTGCGACGGCTGGTCGATCTGGTAATTCAATATCGCTAACCGGTTGCCGCATCCGACTGCGTGTGCGAATGGCATGCACTATTAGTGAATAAGCCGGGATAAGGCCGGTAATGACACGCTACAGGTAATTTCGGCTACCGGAACCTCTCCAAGAACACTTCTCATAATTTGAAAACCTATTTGCAATCGCGCACTGATCGCTTGCCGTGGTTGTTCGTCAGCGACGCGCGGCACTCCATTCACGCGCCAAGGACTTTACTATCTCATCACGGTGATCGGGCGACGCGCGGGACTCAAGTATAGTGGACCCCGGTTTCCGGACAATGAATTAAGAGAGTAGCCTGCTGTGAAAAAGGAGCGGGTTGTGAGTGAATCAAAACGGAAGATTTTTAATGGTGAGTTCAAGGCGAAGGTGGCATTGGACGCGATTCGTGGTGTCCAGACGGTGAATGAAATTGGCCGGGAGTTTGGGGTGCATCCGACGCAAGTGGGATTGTGGAAAAAGGAGTTGCTCGAACAGGCGGCCAACCTGTTTGACGCCAAGCGCGGCCCGAAGCCTGCCGATCCGTCGGCAAGTCCCGAGCGGCTGTATTCGGACGACTGCATGGATGCAGGAGGTAGAGCAACGCAGGAGCAGGTGCCGAGATTGGGCGCTTGAAGATGGAATTGGACGGGCTGACATGCACAAGGATGTGCAGGTGCCGCGAAGCGCATGGATGCGCGCGAGCGGCAAAAAAAGTCGGGGATCAGCCCCTAGAAATGCGCAAGCACTGGGTGGGCAGCAGCGAGCCCCTGGCGCTGACGCGGCAATGCGAACTGACCGGGGTGGCACGTGCGCCCCGGGTCGTCGCACCGCCGGGCGCGCAAGAATTGACCTTGCTGGGACTGATTGACGCGCAGTACACGCGGCATCCGTTTTACGGCCGCCGCAAGATCAGGGGTTGCCTGCGTGGCTTAGGGCACAGCATCAATCGCAAGCGCGTGCAGCGGCTGATGGGCGTGTTGGGGCTCGCCGGCATGGCGCCGGGTCCGGACACGCGCCGTGCGCACCCGCAGCACAAAGTGTATCCGTACCTGCTTCGAGGCGTGGACGTGGTCCGACCCAACCAAGTGTGGAGCACGGATATGACCTACATCCGCTTGCCGCAGGGGTTTGTGTACTTGGTGGCGGTGATCGACGGGTACGCACGCAAAGTGCTGGCATGGCGGCTATCGAACACACTGGAAAGCGGATTTCGTGTGGACTGCCAGCAGCAGGCACTGCGTGCGTTCTGAAAGGCTACGCGACCCTGCCGGAGCTCCTGCTTGGATTGACGGAATACTTTGTGTTTTACAACTCCGAACGAATGCACCCATCGCTCGGCTACAGCACCCCAGATCAGGTTTACCGTACCGCACGCGGTGGCGGTGCGAGGATCGTGGACAAATACAGTGAGACAAAAAAACCACTGCGGGATTAGAAACAACAGCGGGGCAGCGCCATTCCGCTGCGTGTGAACAGCGACCCTCTTAAACTCGATGCATTATTGTCTGGACGGAGGGGTCCACTATAGGGGAAGTCGCGGAGCATGAACGCGCAGATTGATCGGGGTCCACTATAATCGAGAGCATGCGCACGCTACACGAAGCATTGAAGATGGAGTACAGATCAGACGAAGAGCGCGGCGCGTTATAACAACCAATTGCAGCGGAAACTTGAAACATGAAGAAGGGCAAACTCGAACCGCCATCGATCTTGACGCACCCCGCTCCCACCGCCCGGCAAGGCCAGTTCCTCGCCTACATCCATCAATACAACATGGTGAACGGTTGTGCTCCGGCTGAAGCCGACATGCAGAGGTTTTTTCAGATCACGCCGCCCAGCGTGCATTCGATGGTGCTCACGCTGGAACGGCGCGGCTTCATTCGGCGCGTGCCGGGGCAGGCGCGCAGCATCGCCTTGATGGTTCCACCCGAATCATTGCCCCCTTTGAAACGCATTCAACCTGGCCCCTCCAATCCATGACCAACGCAACCAAGAAACCCAGCAAAAAATCCGGCGGCTGGAGCGCCGTCCACCAGCACCTCGCCACCTGGGACCCGCCCGCGCTACTCGCGCTGGTGAAAGACCTTTACGATGCGGCGGCGGAAAACCGCGACTTTATTCAGGCGCGCTGTCATGTCGGCGCAAGCTGCGGCGAAGCGCTGGAGAAATATCGGCGTAAGATCGTGGAGCAGTTCTTTCCCGTACGAGGCGAGGGCAAGCTGAAGCTGGGCGAAGCGCGCAAGGCTATCCGCGATTACCGCAAGGCCACGGGCAACCTCCCCGGCACGGTGGAACTGTTGATGACCTTTGTAGAGAACGGTGCGAGTTTCACCTACGAATACGGCGATATCGACGAGCGCTTCTACGACAGCGTGGAGTCGGTGCTGGACGAACTGGCCAGCCTGTTGCGCGGCGAGGCGCGCGACGTGTATCCGCAGTTTCGCAACCGCTTGGCGGTCGTTGAGCAGATGACCGACGGCATCGGCTGGGGATTCCACGATTTCATCGCCGATGTCGTCGGGCAACTGGAGGAGGAGCTCGGCGGCCGGTGACTGATAATGAATCCCGAAACCCGAACGGCGGATAACGCTGCGCTCATCCGCCCGACCGTTTGCTACCTGTTGAATTCTTACATGCTCTTCAAGCGCTTCCGCACCGGCGCAAAGCTGCGGCGGTGGATGGGCGTGACGCCCAAAGCGTCGAGCGCACGTAAATGCGTCGGGGTTGGATAGCCTTTGTGTTGCGCCAGGCCATAGCCGGGATAACGGGCATCCCACTCAAGCATTTCGCGGTCGCGCGCGACTTTGGCGATGATGGAGGCGGCGCTGATGGCGGGCACGCTGGCGTCGCCTTTGATGATGGCTTCGGCGCGGCAGGCCAACACGGGGCAACGGTTGCCATCGATGTAGGCGAAATCAGGTGCGATGTGCAACGCGGCGACGGCGCGCTGCATAGCGAGCAGCGTGGCCTGCAAAATATTGAGCGCGTCGATCTCTTCGACTTCGGCACGGCCAATGGCGTGTGAATACGCGCGGCTGCGGATTAATATGTCAAGCTCAGCACGGCGCGCGGCGCTCAGGGTTTTGGAATCAGCCAGACCTGCAATGGGTTGATTGGGATCAAGGATCACGGCAGCGGCGATGACCGGGCCGGCCAGCGGTCCCCGCCCGACTTCGTCAACACCGCACACCCAGCCGAGCGCGCCGCCGAAGTCGAGTTGAATCTGGTTTTTGCCGGCGGATTTTTTCTGCATCGCTAACTCTGTTTGTGCCCGATTAATTCCAGTACCGCATCGGCCGCTTGTTGCGCGGCGTCGCGGCGTAACTGCAGATGAATATCGCGAAAGCGTTTTTGCAACGCGTGTGCGCGCTCCGGTTCCTCCAAAAAACCCAACAGATGGCGGCCCAGTTGATCGGCGCGCACGTCGTCTTGCACGAACTCGTCAACGATTTTTTTTCCGGCCAGCAGATTGGGCAAGGAATAATACGGCACGCGGATCATGCGCCGCACCAGAAATCCGGACAGCTTCGACACGCGGTATGCCACCACCATCGGCCGCTTCAACAGCATTGCTTCCAGTGCGGCGGTGCCAGACGCCAGCAGCACCACGTCGGCGGCGGCCATGACCTCATGCGACTGGCCGTCGATCAACATCAAGGGCAATTCGCCGCGATGTTGCGCCAGGATTTCATGGAAGAGTGCGCGCGTTTTGGCGCTGGCCACCGGCGTGATGAAACGCGCGTCCGACCGGCGCTGATGGATCCACGCCGCCGTGCGCACGAACTCCGGCCCGAGGTTTTGCACTTCCATGCTGCGGCTGCCGGGCAGGATGGCGATGATTTCGCCTTCGGCGGCCAAACCCAGTTTCGCACGTGCGGCGCGCTGGTCGTTGTCGAGCGGAATCATATCGGCCAGCGGATGGCCAACGTAACGTGCCGCTACATGGTGCTGCGCATAAAACTGTTCTTCAAACGGCAACAGGCACAACACCAGATCAGTCGAACGCGCGATTTTTTTTACACGGTACTGGCGCCACGCCCACACCGACGGGCTGACGAAATGCACCGTGGGAATGCCGCGCGCTTTCAGCTTGCGCTCCAGTCCCAGGTTGAAATCCGGGGCATCCACGCCAATGAATACGTCGGGTGGATCGGCAATGAAGCAGCGTGCCAGGTCGCGACGAATACGTAACAACTCGCGCAAGCGTCCCAGCACTTCGGTGAGGCCCATGACCGCGAGCTTTTCGCTTGGGTAGAAAGCGCGACAACCGAGCTGCTGCATGCGCGGCCCGGCGATGCCTTCAAACTCAACACCCGGCACCCGTGCCTGGATAGCCTGCATCAAACTGGCCGCCAACAGGTCGCCTGAAGCTTCGCCTGCAACTATACCGATGCGCATGGTGGTTGGGTTTTCATAAGCGGTGCTATTCTAGCGCGCGCTCAGGAAACCGCTATGGAAAAACTCATTTCATTTACGTTGGAATCATTGCTGCTGCCGCCCGGCGGCGTGTTGTTGTTGCTGCTCGCCGGACTGCTGCTGATTAGATTCAAATGGCGCAGCGGCTATGCCCTACTGGTGACCGGAGTGGTGATGTTTTACGCACTCAGCGCACCGTTCGTTTCTTCCGCGCTGCTGGGATTATTAGAATCATCAGCGCTACCCCCCAGCGGCGATCTGCATGCCAAGGCGCACGCGGCGGTCGTGATCCTTGGCGGTGGTCGCTATCAAAACGCGCCCGAGTACGGCGGCGATACCGTATCGTCGCTGTCGCTGGAGCGTGTGCGCTACGGCGCGCACTTGGCGCGGCGTAGCAAACTTCCGGTGCTGATCGCTGGCGGCACCGTGTGGAAACAGCGCGCGTCGGAAGCGTCCCTGATGAAGCAAGTGTTAGAGGAAGACTTCAACATTCCGGTGCGCTGGGTCGAAGGACAAAGCCGCACCACCTGGGAAAACGCACGCTACGCCAAAGACATTCTCGCCAAGGAAGGCATCACCCAGATCTATCTGGTCACGCACGCTTGGCATATGCCGCGTTCGGAATTTGCGTTCCGCCATTTTGGTTTCGAGGTCATTGCGGCGCCGACATCGTTCAACAACACCTCCGAGCTTGATCCCGACGCCTCCACTTGGTTGCCCGAGGCGCGCGCGCTACGCGGCAGTTATTTTGCGCTGCATGAAATCGTCGGGCTGCTGTGGTATCGCGTGAAAGCGATGGAGTGATCCATGTCGAATGGTCGCGTGTGCTTCTCGCACACCCGAATTAAACATTCACCATTATCTATATCTAGCGCACAATGCCGCGCGTGCTTTTTTCCAGAAACTCGACCAAGGCGGCGACTTCCGGCGTCTCGCCGGCGCTGATCTGCAGTTGTTCAATCGCCTGCGCCAAGGTGAGTTTGGAACGGTAAATAATTTTGTAGGCGCGCCGCAGCGCTTGCAGTGTTTCGGCTGAAAAACCGCGCCGTTTCAAGCCTTCGACATTCAGGCCATGTGGCTTCGCCATGTGCCCCGACACCATCATGTACGGCGGCACATCCATGGAAATGACGCTGTTCATGGCGGTGAAGCAATGCGCGCCGATGTGACAGAACTGATGCACCAGACTAAACCCGCCGAGGCTGGCGTGGTCTTGCACGTGCACATGACCGGCGAGCGACGCACTGTTGGAAAAAATCACTTGGTTGCCCACCTGGCAGTCGTGCGCGATGTGCACGTAGGCCATGATCCAGTTGTCGTTGCCCACGCGCGTAACGCCACCGTCTTGCACCGTGCCACGGCTGATGGTGACGAATTCGCGGATGACGTTGCGGTCGCCGATCAAAAGCCGCGTGGGTTCACCGGCGTACTTTTTGTCTTGCGGCGCTTCACCCACCGACGCGAACTGAAAAATTTTATTGTCACGACCGATGCGTGTCGGTCCGTTGATGACCGCGTGCGGACCAACCCAGGTGCCGGCGCCGATTTCGACCTCGGCACCGATAATGGAATACGGCCCCACGCTCACATCGGACGCAAGCCGAGCGGAGGGATGAACTACAGCACGGGGATCGATCACGCCGGTCATTTCCGAATTATTCTTTTTCTGCACACATCAGTTCGGCGCTGGCGACGATTTTACCGTCGACCTTGGCACGTGCGTCGACTTTCCAGATGTTGCGCACCGCCTGTTTGAATTCCACTTCGATGACCAATTGGTCGCCGGGCACCACCGGTCGCTTGAAACGCGCCGCGTCGATGCCGACCAGATAATAAATATTCTGCCGGCCGTTGCGCGTCTGGAAAGCCAGCACGCCAGTGGCCTGTGCCATTGCTTCGAGAATCAGCACCCCCGGCATCACCGCAAGCTGCGGGAAATGACCCTGAAAATGCGGCTCGTTGATGGTGACGTTCTTGATCGCCGTGAGCGACTTGCCCGGATCGCACTGCACGATGCGATCAATCAGCAAAAACGGGTAACGATGCGGCAAATGTTCCATGATTGCCTGGATGTCCATTACTGTTTCCACAAGTCACCCTTCATTAGGTCGCTCGTTCTGCACCTCGCAGATGCAAAAAAATCCATCGCTTTCATTGGTCATCCTTAGAACGGAACGAACCACTGAGCCGTTCGAGTTGGGCTTCCAATTGTTTGATGCGCCGCCACATATCGTCGAGCTGTTTGAAACGTGCGAAGTTCTTGTGCCATTGCGCATTCGGCTCCAGCGGTGTGCCGGACGAATACACTCCCGCTTCGGTAATCGACTGCGTCACCATGGACATGCCGGTGATCTGCACATGATCGGCGATGTCCAGATGCCCGACGATGCCGACCGTGCCGCCGATGCCGCAATACTTGCCGATCTTGGTGCTGCCGGCAATGGCGGTGCAGGCCGCAATCGCGGTGTGCGCGCCGATATGCACGTTATGCCCGATCTGGATTAAATTGTCGAGCTTCACTCCATCTTCGATGATGGTATCTTCAAGCGCCCCGCAATCGATGGTGGTATTGGCGCCAATCTCCACATCGTCGCCGATGCGCACACCGCCAAGCTGCGGCACCTTGATCCACACACCGTTGTCGTTGGCAAGCCCGAAGCCGTCCGCGCCGACGACGACGCCGGGATGAATCAACACGCGCTTGCCGATTTGCGTGCCATGCCACAGCGTGATATTGGCCTCCAGCCGGCCGTCGGCGCCGATGGCGACGTTGCGGCCCAGCACGCAACCCGCGCCAACCCATACGTCATCACCCAACACGGCACCGTCGCCGATGACGCTGTGCGGTCCGAGGGTGACGCGCGCACCCAGACGTGCACCGGCGCCCACCACGGCGGTGGGATGCACACCGTTGTCGCACACCAAACTGCCGACAAACAAATTGGCGATGCGGGCATACGCCACATAAGGGTTCGCGACAATTAACGCGTTACTTGGACATTCGGCCGCGTAATCTTCCGCCAGAATCACCGCCGACGCTTGCGTGGTCTGCAAGAATTTCCGGTAGCGAGGATTGGCCAGAAAACTGATTTGCCCGACATGCGCGGATTGCAGGGTGCTGATGCCCGAGATTGCCACCGCGCTGTCGCCCTGCACCTGCCCGTCAACATGCTGCGCAAGCTCGGCTAACGTCCGCGTCGTTATCATAGGCATCAATGCGCGCGTGGGTTGCGCTTAATTATTCGGCACGCCTTTGGCGCCGCCACCCGCTTTAGCGGAACCGGCGTCTTTATCCATCGCCGCCAGTCGTTTCAAAATCATTTCGGTCATGTCGACCTTGTCGCTGGCGTACAACACACCGTCGGTCAACACCATGTCATAGCCACCTTCTTTGGCGGCGGCCAGAATCACATCAGCGATGCGCTTCTGCAACTTGCCGAACTCCTCATTGCGTCGGGCGTTGAGGTCGTCGCGGAATTCTTCTTGCTTGCGCTTTAGTTCGCGCTTCTGCGTCGTCAGCTCGCGGTCGAGTTTTTGTTTCTCGGCGTCGCTCATGATCAAGGCGTCTTTTTCGAGTTTTTCCTCGTTTTTACGCACTTCTTTTTGCACTTCGAGCATGGATTTGTCACGCGGTGCAAATTCAGCTTCGAGGCGTTTGCGCGCCGCTTCCGCCTGCGGCGCCTGTTCGAGCACCTTTTGCGCATTGACCACGCCGACTTTCAATTCAGCCGTGTTTGCCGCCAACGCGGTGCCGCTCACGGCAGTGAGCGCGGTCATCAGGAGTAGTGTCTTCAACGTGATTGATCCTATGTTGATTAGAAAGGAGCACCAATGGAAAACTGGAACACTTGGCGTTGGTCGCCCGCCCGATGCACATACGGCCAGCCCCAATTGAAGGCCAGCACACCCACCGGTGTAACCCATAACGCCGAGAGCCCATAACTACTGCGCAATTCTTTGGCATCAAAGTCGCCCACCCCGGCAAAGACGCTACCGATATCGGAAAAAACGCTCAGACGGAACGACTTGCTATTCTCCGCGAAGGGTAACGGAAAAATCAACTCGACGTTAGCGACCGTGCGCAGCGAGCCGCCGAGGGCAGCGCCACCGGCCTTAATGAGCGTCCTATCCAAGGGGTTGTATTGATCCCTTGTTTTGGTATGCGGCGAACCCAAACTGTTGTCCACGAAGCCACGCACGGACTGCACGCCTCCGGCGTAAAAATTTTCGAAAAACGGTAGCGCCTTGGTGCTGCCATAACCATCGCCGTACCCCACAGAGGCACGGCCTTGCAATGTAAAGCCCGAAAACAACGGCAGGCTCTGTTCGAAGTTATAACGCAACTTGTAATACTGCAAATCCAGCCCCGGTAGGGCGACTTCCGCCGACACTTGATGCAAGGTGCCATCGCTGGCAAAAAATGTGCGGTTGCGCGTGTCACTCGACCAACTGCTGTCCACCGTAGCCGTTGAAAAACTCGCATGTTGGCGATTGCAACCCGGATCCTTGTCCTTGTAGTAATCACACACCCAGGTTGTATACTCCTGCGCGGGGGAAGCATTAAGACTTAACCCTGTCGATTTTAACTCCATGCCCACTTTCGCAGTGTTGTATTCACTGATTGGAAAACCGTAACCAACACGCCCACCTTTTTCATCGCTGTAATAGTTACTGATTCTGAGCTGTCCAGCATTGGTACTCCGGTAAAACACGCTCAAGCTACGACTCACGCCGGCATCGGTGTAATACGGATTGGTGTACGACACGCTATACACATCGCTGGCGCTGTCATGTGTCGCTTCGACGCTGACATATTTACCGGTGCCAACGAAATTGTTGAAGGTGACTTTTGCCGAGAGCGTCAGCTTGACCACCTGCCCATAACCCAGCGACGCCTGTAACTGTCCGGTCGAACCTTCGGTGACGGTGACATTGATGTCCACTTGATCGGAGGTGCCCGGCACCGTCGGCGTTTCGATATTGACGTCATCGAAATAGCCCAGTCGCTGCAAGCGCACGCGCGAACGCGCAAGTTTCTTGGGCGTGAACCAGCCGCCTTCCATCTGGCGCAATTCGCGGCGGATGACTTCGTCTTCGGTCTTGCCATTGCCGCTGATGTTGATGCGGTGCACGTACACGCGCTTGCCGGGGTCAACGAAAAATGTCATCGACACGCGCTTGGTTTCGTTGTTGATATCCGGCACCGCGTTGACGTTGGCGAACGCGTAGCCGTCGTCACCGAGCCGCTCGCTGATGGCGTTGCTGACCGCCGTGACCGCGCTGCGTGCGAAGGTGTCGCCCTTCTTCAGCGTGATCAATTTTTCCAGCTCGCCGCGCGGCACCACCATCTCGCCCAGCAACTTCACTTCGTCGACGCTGAACTTCTCGCCTTCTTCCAGATTCACGGCGACGTAAATATCTTTTTTGTCCGGTGAGATGGTGACCTGGGTCGAATCAACATTGAAGTTGATATAACCGCGATCCAGATAATACGAGCGCAGCGCTTCCAGATCGCCGCGCAGTTTTTCTTTGGAGTATTTATCGCTGTTGGAAAAAAACGACGTGAACGACGGCTCGCTCAATTGCAAGGGGTCGACCAGTTGCTCTTCGCTGTAGGCATGGTTGCCGACGATATTCAGGCGCTGAATGCGCGCCGCCTCGCCTTCGGTGATTTCAATGCTGACATCGGCGCGATTGCGCTCTTTGAGCGTCACCTTGGATTTGATTTTCACGCCGTATTTTCCGAGTGAAAAATACTGGCGCTGTAATTCCTGCTCGATCTTGTCCAGCAACGAACGGTCGAACACGCGGTTCTCCGCCAAGCCGACATCTTTCAAGGCCTTCTTCAGCTTGTCGGTTTCAATATCCTTGTTGCCGGAAAGATTAATGCTGGCAATCGCCGGCCGCTCGACCACGGTGACGATCAGCAAATCGCCCTCTTGCCCTAATTGCACGTCTTCGAAGAAGCCGGTTTTGAACAAGGCCCGCAGCGCGTCGGCAGAACGGCGCTCGTCCATGATGTCACCGACCTTGATCGGCAAATAGTTAAAGACGGTGCCCGCAGCAATGCGCTGCAAGCCGATCAGTTTGATGTCTTTGACGACGAACGCATCAAATGCATACGCGCGCGGTATACACCACAGCGCGCACATCGTCAGTACGAGTGCACGGAGAACGTTGGGCTTCATGGGCGGGGGATATTACCTCAGCAAACGCGCGACGTCATTGTAAAGCGCAAGCGACATCAACAGCAGCAGCAAGGCCAGACCGACGCGTTGTAATTTTGTCTGCGTGTCGTCGGACAGCGGACGGCCTTTCACGATTTCAACCAGGTAATACGCCAAGTGTCCGCCGTCGAGCATCGGCACCGGCAGCAAGTTCAACACCCCCAGACTGACGCTGACGATGGCGAGAAACGACAGGAACGCACTCAAACCGATATTGGCGGTGTAGCCGGCGTATTTTGCGATGGTGATCGGTCCGCTGAGGTTGTCCATGCTCACTTGGCCCACCAGCATTTTGCCCATCATCACCAAGGTGAGCGACGACATGTCCCAGGTTTTTTGCAGCGCCGGCACGATGGCGGCGAATACGCCGTAGCGTTGTGTTGCTTTCCAGTCCTCGGGCACTTCCGGCAGCGGGCCGGGCGCGGCGCCGATGCGACCGATCAGCTTGCCGTTTTCTTCGGCATGCCCGATATTCAATTGAACCTCCTGCGCAAGGCCGCCGCGCTCAATGCGCACGCTGACGGTTTGATCAGGATGGCCGCGCACAAACTCCACCCACTGCATCCAGTCTTTCACTGCGGCGCCCGCCGCGCTCACCACGCGGTCGCCATCTTTCAAGCCTGCGGCTTCCGCCGGGCTGTTGCTCTGCACCGAGCCGATCACCGGCGGCATGACCAGCTCAATCGGATGCAGGCCGACGCGCTCGACCAACTGCACATCTTGCGGATCGCGGGTGATGTCGGTGAAGTCCAGTTGCACGCGACGCGGCATGGTCGCATTCGGCGCGCGCACTTCCAGATCTGCGGTGTTTTGTTGCAGGCCGAGCGTCAGCAACTCCTGCCGCGCTGCTTGCCAAGTCGGCGTCTCACGTCCGCCCACCGAGATGATTTCGTCACCCAGACGCACCCCGGCGCGGGCTGCCACCGAGTTGTCGTCAACCCCGTCCACGTAGGGCTTTATGCCCGGCAGGCCGACGTTGAACATCAACCAGTAGGCGAAGATCGCGAACAAAAAATTAAACAGCGGACCGGCCACCACAATGGCAAAGCGCTTGTGCACCGGCTGCCGATTAAATGCACGCGACAGCTCGCGCGCGTCGACCGGACCTTCGCGTTCGTCGAGCATCTTGACATAGCCGCCCAGCGGGATCGCCGCGATCACATACTCGGTTTTATCCGCGCCCGCGACTCGCTTCCACAGCGGCGCACCGAAGCCCACTGAGAAACGCAGCACCTTGACGCCGCACTTGACCGCCACCCAGTAGTGGCCGAACTCATGCACCGTGACGAGCAAGCTCAGCACGACGATGAATGCAATTAACGAAGTCAGAAAACCGCTCATGCGTTGTTCCTAAGGTCGGGTGCGCCACGCGCACCATTGAAATGTAACGTTAACGTTTCAGTGTGCACGGCACACTCTATAAAGTTTCGCGAATAAAACTTCCCGGCTCAACACTTGCTCCTGCCTAGTAGCGGTCAACTGCCTGTTTCTAGGATTAACTCTGCAACCGCACAAAACCCTCTGCGCTCGCCCGCGCGATGTTATCGGCCTGCAACACTTCATCCAGAGTCACCGCCGCCGCGCAGGGCACGCTATCCATCACCTGCTCGACCACGCGCGCAATGCGGGTGAAGGCCAGACGTCGCTCCAGAAACGCTTGGACCGCAACTTCATTGGCGGCGTTCATTATCGCACCGCTGGTGCCGCCGGCGCGCACGCTTTGATAGGCTAGCCGCAAACACGGAAAGCGCTGCGTGTCCGGCGAGCTGAAATCCAAACGCGCCACCGCAAAAATATCAAGACTGGACACCCCAGACTCGATGCGTTCCGGCCACGCCAACGCGTGGGCGATGGGCGTGCGCATGTCCGGGTTGCCCAGTTGCGCCAGCATTGAGCCGTCGCGGTACTCGACCAGAGAGTGAATCACGCTTTGCGGATGCAGCACGACCTGGATCTGTTCGGGCGTGGCATTGAACAACCAGCGCGCCTCGATGACTTCCAGCCCCTTGTTCATCATGGTGGCGGAATCCACCGAGATTTTTTTGCCCATCACCCAGTTCGGATGCGCGATGGCCTGCTCCGGCGTCACGCTGTCCAGTTGCTCAACCGGCGTGGTGCGAAACGGGCCGCCCGAGGCGGTGATCAAAATACGCTGCACGCCGACCTGGTGCAGACCGCTGCCGAAGTTCGCCGGCATGCATTGAAAAATGGCGTTATGTTCGCTGTCCACCGGCAACAGTTGCGCGCCGCTGCGGGCCACTTCGTCCATGAAGAGCTGGCCGGACATCACCAAGGCTTCTTTGTTGGCAAGCAGGATGCGTTTGCCGGCGCGCGCAGCGGCCAGCGATGAGCGCAACCCGGCGGCACCGACAATCGCCGCCACTACCACCTGCGCTTCCGGCAGCGCCGCCATCTGCTCCAGACTCTCGGCGCCGGCTAACACTTCGGTCGGCACACGCTGTTCACGCAGCAGCGCACGCAAGCGTTGCGCGGCAACGGCATCCACCATCACCGCATAACTAGGACGATGCTGCGCGCACAACTTCGCCATACGCTCCACTTGGCGCTGCGCACTCAATGCAACCACCCGATAGCGCTGGGGATGCCTGGACAACACATCCAGCGTGCTTCCGCCGATGGAGCCGGTCGCGCCCAGCACCACCACGCCCACCGGTACGCGGGAAGCGCTCATGCGCCCTCCAACAGCCACAGACCCAAGGTGAAAATCGGTGCGGCGGCGGTGAGGCTGTCGATGCGATCCAGCACGCCGCCGTGACCGGGAAGTGCCGTGCCGCTGTCTTTCACGCCGGCTTGGCGCTTGAGCAAACTTTCGAACAAGTCGCCAATGATCGAGAACAACACCGTGACAATGCACAGCGTGACAAACGCGATCAACACCATGCCGCGCAGCTCGAACCCCGCACCGCACAGTGCACCGTAAACAACCGTTGCCGCCAAGGCACCGTAAACGCCTTCCCAGGTTTTGCCGGGGCTGATGTGCGGTGCAAGTTTACGTTTGCCAAAGGCACGGCCGGTGAAATACGCGGCGCTGTCGGCAACCGCCACCAGACCGAACAGAAACGCCACGTGCCACGGACCAAAGCGTGGCGTGGCGTGTAAATGGATCAGCGCCAACCAGGGCGGCGCCAACAACAACGCGCCCACCCAAAAGCGCGTGACCTCGCTGTAGCTTTGCAGCGGACGCATGCGTTCGCTGTGCGGCAGGTTGGCTAACACCAGACACCAGCCGACCGTAGCCAAGCCCAACACCAACAGCAACACGGCGCTTGCATGCTGCAAAAACCACAGCGGGATCAACATCGCCACCAGCGCGCCGGGCAACATCGACAGACTTGCGCTGCGCGGTGTGTTCATCAAGTGCGCCCACTCCCAGGCGCCGGCGGCAAGAAACACAGCCAGCAACGCGGCGAACCACGGCGTGGAAAATAAAAAAATGGCGGCAAGCATCAGCGCCATTAACACCGCCGCCGTCAACAGGCGCTGCTTAAGCACCCTGCGCCTGCTCCACCTGCTCGCCGGTGCGACCGAAGCGGCGCTGCCGTTTGGAGAATGACAACAACGCATCTTCAAACGCGGGTGCCAGAAAATCCGGCCATAAGGTGTCGGTAAAATACAGCTCGGTATACGCCAGTTGCCACAGCAGGAAATTACTCACGCGCTGTTCGCCGCCGGTGCGGATGAATAAATCCGGTTCCGGCAAGTCGCTCATCGACAGATGCTGACCCAACAGTTCCGGCGTGATCTCAGCGCTTTTTAATTGCCCAGCTTCGACTTTTTGCGCAACGCTGCGCGCGGCCTGCGTGACGTCCCAGCGTCCGCCGTAGTTGGCGGCGATCACCACCGTGAGCCCGCTATTGTTGCAGGTGGTGGCTTCGGCTTCGGCGATGCGTTGCTGCAATTTGGGATCGAACGCGGTGCGTTCGCCGATGACGCGCAGCCGCACATTGTTGGAATGCAAGTGCTTGACCTCGCGCTTCAGGGTTTGCAGAAACAACTCCATCAACAACCCGACTTCGGACGGCGGGCGCCGCCAATTTTCGCTGCTGAAGGCGAACAGGGTCAGCACTTCAATGCCTTTTTTCGCGCACGACTCGACCACGCCGCGCACCGCATCGACGCCCGCTTGGTGTCCGGCAACGCGCGGCAGCAGACGCTTGCGCGCCCAGCGTCCGTTGCCGTCCATGATAATGGCGACGTGGCGCGGCAGGTGGCTGGGAGTGACTGCGGAGGGTTTGGACATGCGGTTCACTGTAGCGTGGGCGCTGCCCACCGTTCACATTGCGGCACGGTTACACACGGCGGGCGGGTGCCCACTACAATTCCATCAATTCCTTTTCTTTGGTCACCAACAGCTTGTCAACCTCCGCCACGAAGCGATCCGTGAGCTTTTGCACGTCGTCCTGCGCGCGCCGCTCTTCGTCTTCGGTGACTTTCTTTTCTTTGAGCAGATTCTTCAAATGTTGATTGGCGTCGCGACGCACGTTGCGAATCGCAATTTTGGCGTCTTCGCCGGTGCCCTTCACCACTTTAGTCAAGTCCCGGCGCCGCTCTTCGGTGAGCGCCGGCACCGGCACGCGAATCAAATTGCCGGCGGTCATCGGATTCAAGCCCAGATTGGCTTCCAGAATAGCTTTTTCGATCACCGCAACCATGGGTTTTTCCCACGGCTGAATGGTCAAGGTGCGGGCGTCGGCGACGGCGACATTGGCTACTTGGCTGAGCGGTACGTCGTTGCCGTAATACGACACTTTAATATGCTCCAGCACCGCCGTGCTGGCGCGACCGGTGCGCAGCTTGCTGAGCTCGACTTTGAGCGCATCGACGCTTTTGAGCATGCGCGTTTCACTGTCTTTTTTAATGTCGTTGACGGTCATACCGGTCCTCGCTCGATCAGAGTGCCTTCGTCCTCCCCACGCATGATACGCATCAGGGCGCCCGCTTTGTGCATGTCAAATACGCGCAACGGCACGTTATGTTCGCGACACAACGCGAACGCCGCTGCGTCCATCACCGCCAGCTTGCGGTCTAACGCTTCGTCATAGGTCAAGCGACTGTAACGTGTAGCGGTTTTGTCTTTCATTGGATCGGCCGTGTAGACGCCGTCGACCTTGGTGGCCTTCAGCACCAGTTGCGCGCCGATCTCGACGCCGCGCAAGCTGGCTGCGGTATCGGTGGTGAAAAACGGATTGCCGGTGCCGGCGGCAAAGATCACGATGCGGCCCTTTTCCAGATGGCGGATGGCGCGGCGCCGCACGTAGTCTTCGCAAACCTGATTGATATGCAACGCCGACATCACCCGCACCAGCAAGCCGTGGCGTTCCAGCGCATCTTGCAACGACAGCGAATTCATCACCGTCGCCAGCATGCCCATGTAATCGGCCGTGGCGCGGTCCATGCCTTTGGCCGACAGACTCACGCCGCGAAAAATATTGCCACCACCGATCACCAGCCCCATCTGCACGCCGGCCTTGGCGACTTCGGCGACATCGGCGGCGATACCGGCAATCACTTTCGGATCGATGCCGAACTCGCCACTGCCCATCAAGGCTTCGCCGCTCAGCTTGAGCAGGATGCGTTTGTACACCGGTTTGTCGGTGACGGGCATCAGCTCCCCCGCACTTGCGCCATGACTTCTTCGGCGAAATTACCGGCCTTTTTCTCGATGCCTTCACCAACTTCAAAACGCTGGAAACGGGTGACCGTCGCCTTGCTAGCTTGTAGCAATTTTTCCACGGCCGTGTCCGGATCTTTAATAAACGGCTGGCCCAGCAAAGTCACTTCCTTAAGATATTTTTTCACCCGACCCAGCACCATCTTCTCGATGATGTCCGCCGGCTTGCCGCTCTCCGCCGCTTGCGCGCTGAAGATTTCTTTTTCCTTGGCGATCACGTCGGCGGGCACTTCGCTTTCGTTCACGCACACCGGCTTGCTCGCTGCCACATGCATAGCAACGTCTTTGGCAAGCTCGGGTGTGCCACCGTGCATTTCAACCAGCACACCGATACGGCTGCCGTGTAAATAATTCGCTACCCGACCGGCGGCGGATTCCATGACGATAAAGCGACGGATGCTCAGGTTCTCGCCGATTTTCGCGATCAACGCCTTGCGCACGTCGTCGACACTGGCGGCGTCGGCATCGCTCAAAGGCAACTTGGCCAGCGCTTCGACGTTGGCCGGCTTACCGGCCAACACGCGTTGTGCCACGGCTTTGGCGAAATTGATAAACGCGGGTTCTTTAGCGACGAAGTCGGTTTCGCAATTCACTTCCAGCATCGCGGCGCAACGGCCATCGGTGCTGGACTCGACAATAATCAAACCTTCCGCCGCCGTACGACCGGATTTCTTGTCGGCCTTGGCGAGGCCGGATTTACGCAGAATTTCCACCGCAGCATCGAGATCGCCGTTGGCTTCGCCGAGTGCTTTTTTGCATTCCATCATGCCCGAGCCGGTACGCTCGCGCAGCTCCTTTACCATTGCGGCAGAAATGGTCATGACTTGTTTCCTCACGTTGCTGAATTGCGAGCACGCGTGCAACGCGGCTCGCAATGAAATCGAATCACTTGATCCAACACCCCCTGGCGCGCAGCGCACGCCGGGGGGTGGCATTACTTGGCGGGCTCGCTCGCCGCCGCTTCGGGCTCGGCACCGGCGATCTTTTTCGGCGCAACTTTCTTGATGCCCTTCTTGGCCGTTTTCTTGACGCCCGCGCCATCGCCTTCGGCCGGGGCACCGCCTTCTCCGACTTCGACGAAGTCGTCTTCCGACACGCCGATCAAGGCCGCCGTGCGTCCGTTGATAATCGCCTCGGCGATATTGCGCGCGTACAACTGGATGGCACGAATCGCATCGTCGTTGCCCGGAATCACGTAGTCAATACCTTCGGGCTTGCTGTTGGTGTCGACGATGCCGATTAACGGAATACCGAGCTTGCGCGCTTCGGTGATGGCGATGTCTTCGTGACCAACGTCGATGACAAAAATCGCCGCCGGCAACGCGGCCATGTTCTTGATGCCGCCCAGGCTGCGATCCAGCTTCTGCATTTCGCGCGTCAACATCAGTGCTTCTTTTTTGCCCAAGCGTAGCAGGGTGCCGTCGTCGCGCATGACTTCGAGTTCTTTCAAGCGCGCAATCGACTGCTTGACGGTGCGAAAATTGGTGAGCATGCCGCCCAACCAACGGTGGTTCACATAGGGCATGCCGCAGCGCAGCGCTTCTGCCTGCACCGCATCACGCGCCGCATGTTTGGTGCCGACGAACATGATGGTGCCGCGTTGCGACGCGACACTGCCGACGAAATTCAACGCGTCGTTGAACATCGACAGGGTTTTTTCCAGATTAATAATATGAATTTTATTGCGGTCTCCGTAAATAAACGGAGCCATTTTCGGATTCCAGAAGCGGGTTTGATGGCCGAAGTGGCAACCCGCTTCCAGCATTTCACGCATGGTTACAGCCGACATTAACAGTACTCCTCGTTGGGTTAGGCCTCCCTGTATCCCAACGACCCACTCACCTTAATGATTACATTATTAAAGCGAGCACCCGGGCCGTTGTGACGATACAGGTGTGAAGTTGTAAACAACCTACGGAAACAGTATTTTACTGGCCGGCTTTCGATTTCCCGAGAGCCGGGCGCGCTTTATAACATAAAAGCCGCATACCGACAAACCTGCCAGCGCAAGGCACAACCGGTTCCCAGCAGGCCATGTCCGTCACTCTCAAGACCCCCGAAGAAATCGCAAAAATGCGCGTCGCCGGCCGGCTCGCCGCCGACGTGTTGGTGATGATCGCACCGCAGGTGCAGGCCGGGATCACCACCGACGAGCTCGACCGCCTCTGCCACGACTACATCGTCAACACCCAGCGCGCGATTCCGGCGCCGCTTAATTATCACGGCTTTCCAAAATCGATCTGCACCTCGGTGAACCACGTGGTATGCCACGGCATCCCCGGCGACAAACGCCTGAAAGACGGCGACATCATCAACATCGACGTGACCGTAATCAAAGACGAATTCCACGGCGACACCAGCATGATGCTGTACGTCGGCAAACCCTCGATCAACGCCAAGCGCGTCTGCGATATCAGCCGCGAATGCATGTACATCGGCATCCGCAAGGTGCGTCCCGGCGCGCGCTTGGGCGACATCGGCCACGCCATTCAACAGCATGCCGAAAGCCACAATTGCTCGGTGGTGCGCGAGTACTGCGGCCACGGCATCGGCCGCAAATTCCACGACGAACCACAAGTGCTGCACTACGGCACACCCGGCACTGGCATGATCCTCGAAGCCGGCATGACCTTCACCGTCGAACCCATGATCAACGTCGGCAAACGCCAAGTGAAACTACTGCCCGACGGCTGGACCGTCATCACCAAAGACCGCAGCTTGTCGGCGCAATGGGAGCATACGGTGCTGGTGACCGAGACCGGCTATGAAGTCTTAACGCGACGCCCGGAGGAGGAGATTTAATTTTGTTTGGCAGAATTTCTGATAGGCGGCCAGCCATGCACGCTCTATCGCCCCCTATCCTGACGATCTACTTGCCGACGAATTGCGTAATGCTGAGGCCCTCCCCATCAAACTGTTGTCGGCGACAGCGGCCCGCTGACTGCCCTGGCCATTATCGGACAACTGGAACTGCTACGCGCCTTTACCAACGTGTAGTTGTTCCACAAACCTGTATGGCAGGAAATCACGGTACCATGCTCGCATAATGACATGCTTTGGCGCCATGGCGTCGTAGCCATGTAGCCCAGAACACGCGGCGCACCGATAGAGCTTTTGCTCATCACCACAACGCTATCCCAAGTGAATTCAAATATATATTCGTAGGGTGGCTTCACCCACCTGGGCAGTGGTGGGCAGTGCCAACCCTACTTCTACCGTATCCATATCGCCTTTCGTGCCGAGGGCGAACTGCTACAAAGTCTCATACAGGGTCAGCAATCATCTGTCCTGCCGCAGCAAGCAACGCTTCTCGCGGAGTGATCTTGCCCACGTGCTTAACGCTCCTGTCACCGCGCGGCTTACACTTTGTGACGTGCACACGATATAGTCGTCAAGCTCTGGCTGCCTATGGACCACACTGCATGAACGACTCCGCCATTTTCGATGCTGCTGCTTTTGAGCGTGCGCTGGCCGGCACGCCGAATGCGCTGAGCGTGTTCCGGCATGCGTTGCAGGCCGGGCAACAGGTGTTACAAAGCCGTTTCGAAAACGGTAGCGATGCGGAGCCTTTGGTGTATGCGCGTGCCGGATTGATTGACGCGTTATTGACGCGCGCCTTTGCACGGCTGGTCGCTACGCCGCAATGCGCGCTGATCGCGGTCGGTGGTTACGGGCGCGGCGAATTGCATCCGCACTCCGATATTGACATTTCGGTACTGGTGCCCGAGCGCGTCGACGATACGATTCGCGCCAGCCTGGAACAGTTCGTCACGTTTCTGTGGGACATCGGTTTGCAGATCGGCCACAGCGTGCGCAGCGTTGCGGTGTGCGTCGACGAAGCGCGCGCCGACGTAACCACGGCCACTAACCTGATGGAATCGCGCCGGTTGTGCGGGCCGCAGACGCTCTACGATCAGATGTTGTCCGCCGTGGGGCCGCAGCAGGTGTGGCCAAGCAAAGATTTCTTTGCCGCCAAGCTCGCCGAACAAGTCGCGCGCCACCATAAATTTCACGACACCTCCTACAACCTCGAACCCAATATCAAAGAAGGCCCCGGCGGTCTGCGCGATATTCAGATGATCGGTTGGGTCGCCAAACGCCACTTCGGTGCCAGTACTTTGCATGACTTGGTGGCGCATGGTTTTCTCAGCGAAGACGAATTCAGCGCGCTGAACGACGGCCAGAAATTTCTGTGGAACGTACGCTTTGGTTTGCACACGCTGGCCGGGCGGCGCGAGGACCGGCTGTCGTTTGATCACCAGCGCACGCTCGCCAAACATTTCGGCTACAGCGAAGAGGGCGGGCGGCTTGCCGTTGAGGCGTTCATGAAGCGCTACTACCGCACGGTGATGGAGCTGAACCGGCTCAACGAAATGCTACTGCAATTGTTTGACGAAGCCATTCTGGGCGATGTGGCCGCCGCGCCGATCCCGATCAACAAGCGCTTTCAGACCCGCAACGGCTTCATCGAAGTGGCGCACGAGGGGGTCTTTAAACGCTACCCGTTCGCCTTGCTGGAAATTTTTTTGCTGCGCGCACAACACCAGGAAATCAAGGGCGTGCGCGCGCAAACTATTCGGCTGATTCGCAGCCATCGCGGCTTGATCGACGAGCAATTTCGCAACGATTTACGCTGCCGCAGCCTGTTCATGGAACTGCTGCGCCAGCCGCACGGACTCACCCACGAGCTGCGCCGCATGAATCGCTACGGCGTGCTCGCTGCCTATTTACCGGCCTTCGGGCACATCGTCGGACAAATGCAGCACGACCTGTTTCACCACTACACCGTCGACGAACACACTTTGTTCGTGGTGCGCAATTTGCGCCGCATGACGGTACCGGAATTCGCGCACGAATTACCGATGTGCAGCGAGCTCATCCAGCGCATTCCCAAACCCGAAGTGCTGTACCTGGCCGGATTGTTTCACGACATCGCCAAAGGTCGCGGCGGCGATCATTCCGAACTGGGCGGCGAGGAAGCGCGCGCGTTCGCGCACGCACACGGCTTGAGTGAATTCGACACCCGTCTGCTGGTGTGGTTGGTAAGGCATCACCTCTTAATGTCAACAACGGCCCAACGCAAAGACATCAGCGACAGCGATGTCGTTAACAGCTTTGCCAAGCTGGCAGGCAATCAAACCGCGCTCGATTATTTATATCTGCTCACGGTGGCCGACATCCGTGCGACCAATCCGACTTTATGGAACTCCTGGAAAGACTCACTGCTGTGGGAGCTGTATCTCGCCACCTCGCGCGCCTTCCGCCGTGGGCTGGACAACCTGCTTGACCAAAGTGAAATCGTGCGCGAAACGCGCAGCGAAGCGTTGCGTTTGCTGCAAGGCTTGGGCGTACCACAAGACCCGGTCGAGCGCGTGTGGGGCAACTTCGGCGCCGACTATTTTCAGCGCTACTCCGCTGAGCGTGTCGTGTGGCATACCCAGGCCATTTTGCAACATGTCGACCGCACGGCCCCGCTGGTGCTGATCCAGTCACAGGGCCAGGATGGGCGCGGCGGCACTGCCATTTTTATTTACACTGCCGACCGCGATTTTTTATTTGCCACCGTCACGCACGCACTGGATCAGCTCGGTCTGAACATTGTCGACGCGCGCATCATCTCCACGCTCGACCGCTACACCCTCGACACCTACACGGTGCTGGAGGAATCTGGCGCACCCATCAACCACCCGACACGCCTGCGCGAAATCGTCGACACCGTGAGTCGCTCCTTGTCTAAACATGGCTCCCAAGCCCACGCCGCAAAACGGCACGTGCCGCGCCAGCTCAAACAGTTCACCATCCCCACCCAGATCAATTTCAGCGACGAGCCGGCGCACGCGCGCACGCTGATGGAAGTGGTCACCACCGACCGGCCCGGCCTGCTTGCGCAAATCAGCCAGGCGCTGATCAAATGCAATGTGCGCCTGAAAAATGCCAAGATCGCCACCCTCGGCGAACGCGTCGAAGATATTTTCTACATCACCGACGATCACAACCAACCCCTCGACGACGCGCAGCGGCGCACGCAACTCGCTGCGGCCATTCGCGCCTCCATCGCAACCTAACCCTGCCGTGCACAGCGCCTCGGTTTGGCCGGGCGCTTAATTCTTTTTACAAACTGTCGATACAGAGTCCGACCTCAAGGTTTGTTCGTGGCGTCTGCACTTGTCACGTGTTGATCCGGCATGTACATCGAGACCAGACTATGAAATTAAGGCAACTGCAGTACATCTGCGAAGTCGCGCGACGTGGACTGAATGTGTCGGCGGTGGCAGAGCTGCTGCACACAGCGCAACCCGGTATCAGCACACAGATTCGTCTGCTCGAACAGGAACTGAAAGTCAAAATCTTCGAACGCAACGGCAAGCGTTTTGTCGCGGTGACGCAACCAGGCAAAGTCATTTTGGAACGCGCCGAGGCGGTGTTGCGCGAAGTTGAATACATCAAACAAATCGGCAACGAATTCACCAAAGAAGACCAAGGGCTGTTCTCGCTTGCGACCACGCACACACAAGCACAATACGCGCTGCCGCCTGCGATCAAAGCCTTCAAGGAACGCTATCCGGACGTGCGCCTGCGCATCCATCAAGGCAACCCGGAACAGATTTCCGAAATGGTGATGATGGGCGTCGCTGATCTTGCCATCGCCAGCGAGACCGCCCACATGCATAAAGCACTGGTGACGATGGCCTGCCACAAATGGGATTTTTGCGTGGTGACGCCGCCCGAGCATCCGCTGCTAAAAGATCGCGAACTGACCCTTGAGCGCTTGGTCGAATTTCCGTTGATCACCTACGACTACTCGTTTGCAGGCCGCTCGCTGATCAACAAAGCCTTCACCGACAAGAATCTGAAGACCAACATGGCACTCACCGCCATGGACTCCGACGTAATCAAAACCTACGTCGAACTTGGCCTGGGCATCGGCATCCTGGCTAAAATGGCCTTCGACTCGAAACGTGACACCGGTCTGCGCAGCCTTGACGCCAGCCATTTATTCGCGTCCAACACCACCCACATCGGCCTGCATCGCGGCAAATACCTGCGCGGCTATATGTACGCGTTCATCGAACTGTTTGCGCCGCATTTAAAGCGCAAAGTCATTGATGACGTGTTGCATCGGGAATAACGAGCTCACGGCTCTACTGTCGACACCCTGAGTGTGGGCAATGCCCATCCTACCTGCGCCAGTGCGGTTGGATTCTGCTGCGGGTAGGGTGGGCATTGCCCACCATTCACTCCCCAAAACCATCTTTATCCGTCTCATTTTCAACCACCCCGCCCCAGGCCGGAAGATACACACCGCGCTCGACAAAATTGTGAAACGTCGAGTGCGGCCAATCGCGCACACTCTTCACCAATCTATGTTTTACCGGGTTGTAATGAATGTAATCCACATGTCGCTGAAAATCCGCATCGTCGCGAATCTGATGCTCCCAATAGCGACGTTGCCAGACAGTGCTTTCACGCTTGCGCTGTTTCGAATCATTCATGCGGAGCGGGTCGTGATATTTTGATTTCACCTGTTTGGTGAATAGCGCTTTGATCAGCCCCCAGCGTTTTGGGTAATCCGCATCACCGTCCGGTAACGTCCAAATCGTATGCAGATGGTCAGGGAGCAATACCCACGTGTCAATTTGGAAGGGATGCTGTAGCCGTGTTTCTTCAATCGCGGCACGCAGTGCGGTGCGCGACTCAGGGCTGGTCAATAGCGGGCGCCGTTGGTGGGTGACGATAGTGAAGAAATACGTTCCACCGTGAACTTGCGCACGTCGGTAGTTGGACATCGTGGTTGTGTCTCAAAAACGGCAATCGGTGGGCAGTGCCCACCCTACAATCGTCGCCATGTCGTTCCCTGTGGACCGTCTTCCAAGAGAATCCCATAAGCCTTCAATTGGTCTCTAATGCGGTCAGACTCTGCAAAGTTCTTTGCCTGACGTGCAGTGGTTCGTTGCTCTATAAATCCCTTAATGGTTTCAGGAGACGGGTCATATTCTATATTTGCGGAACCACCAATTTTTATTCCACCGCTTGCCACCCACACACGTGTCTGCGGCACACCTCTCTGCAAGTATTGAACAGGGTCTTGCTTTAGAAAACCAAGCACTTCACCCATACTCTTTAAGCGAAGAGCCAAATTACCAGCCTCGTCTTTTTTGTTATCCGTCACTAGACGATTAATCTCCCTTGCCATTTCGAAAAGGACTGCCATCGCACCCGCTGTATTGAAGTCGTCGTCCATCGCAGCGAAGAAGCGCCGCGCATACGTATCTTCCTGTTCGTAGGGCGCGACGTGCGCACTGGTGCGCACGTCTAATCCGCGCAACGCCGTGTACAAAGTCGTCAATGCCGCCTTCGCCGCATCCAGATTCTTGTCTGAATAGTCCAGCGGGCTGCGGTAGTGGCTGGCCAAAAGAAAGAAGCGCACCACTTCCGGATCGTAGACCTTGAGCACCTCACGCACGGTGAAGAAATTGCCCAGCGACTTCGACATTTTTTCTTCGTTGATACGCACGAAGCCGTTGTGCATCCAGACGTTGACAAATTGGCAACCTGTGGCGCCTTCGCTTTGGGCGATTTCGTTTTCGTGATGCGGGAATTGCAAATCCATGCCGCCGCCGTGCAGGTCGAAGTGATTGCCCAGGCATTTGGTCGCCATCACCGAGCATTCGATGTGCCAGCCAGGGCGGCCTTTACCCCACGGTGAATCCCAGCTCGGTTCGCCGGGTTTGGCGGCTTTCCAGAGTACAAAGTCGAGCGGGTCGTCTTTGGCCTCGTCGACTTCGACACGCGCACCCGAGCGCAAATCTTCGGTGTGCTTGCCGGATAATTTTCCATAGCCGGAAAATTTGCTCACGTCGTAGTACACGTCATGGTTCTGCGCCGGATAAGCGTACCCGTTCTTGACCAAGGTTTCGATCATCGCAACGATTTCGCTGATAAATCCGGTTGCGCGCGGTTCCTGGTCTGGCGGTATCACCCCCAGCGCCTGCGCATCGTGGTTCATCTCGTCAATGAAGCGTTGCGTGAGCGTGGTATATGCTTCGCCGTTTTCATGGGCGCGCTTGATGATCTTGTCTTCGATATCGGTGATGTTGCGCACGTAGGTCACGTGTTGGTCACCGTAAATCTTGCGCAGGTAGCGCGCGACTACGTCGTACACCACCATCACGCGGGCGTGGCCGATGTGGCAGAAGTCGTAGAGCGTCATGCCACACACGTACAGGCGTACGTGGTTTGGATCGATGGGCGTGAACAATTCTTTTTTGCGCGTAAGGGTGTTGTGGATGTGCAGCATGCCGTGGCTCTTGGTTGATTTTATTTGGTAGGAGCGCCAAGGAGCGGCGCCCCTACCCATGGTTATAGTTTACGACGCGAATTCCAAATTCGCCTCACGCAAATGTTTGATCTGGTCACGCACCTGCGCCGCCTCTTCAAACTCCAGGTTCTGCGCATGCTTGTACATCTGTTGTTCGAGCTTCTTGAGTTTCTGCGCCAACTTGCGCGGATCGCTCACCGCGTATTCGAGCATGTCTTCCGCCACCTTGGCGTATTGCTTGGCCGAACCGGGCGCACCCGGATACGCGCTTTCCATGATGTCGTGCACTTTTTTGATGATGCTGCGCGGCGTGATGCCGTGCTCGGTGTTGAAGCTGACTTGTTTACTGCGACGGCGGTCGGTTTCGTCGATAGCGCGCTGCATCGAACCGGTGACGCGGTCCGCGTACAAAATTGCCCGGCCGTTGAGGTGGCGCGCGGCGCGGCCGATGGTTTGGATCAGCGAGCGTTCCGAGCGTAAAAAACCTTCTTTATCGGCGTCGAGAATCGCGACCAGCGACACTTCGGGAATATCCAAACCTTCGCGCAACAGGTTAATGCCCACCAGCACGTCGAAGACGCCCAGGCGCAGGTCGCGCAGAATTTCGACGCGCTCGACAGTGTCGATGTCCGAGTGCATGTAGCGGACCTTGACACCATGATCGCCGATGTAATCGGTCAAGTCCTCGGCCATGCGCTTGGTTAAAGTCGTGACCAGCACCCGCTCGCCCAGTGTGGTGCGTTTGCGGATTTCCGACAGCAAGTCGTCGACCTGCGTGAGCGCCGGGCGAATTTCAATGACGGGGTCGATCAGGCCGGTCGGCCGCACCACTTGCTCCACGACCGCGCCGGAATGTTCGCGTTCGTAGTCCGCCGGAGTGGCCGACACGAAAATGGTTTGCGGAATCAGCCGCTCGAATTCCTCGAACTTCAGCGGGCGGTTATCCAACGCCGACGGCAAACGGAAGCCATATTCCACCAGCGTTTCCTTGCGCGAACGGTCGGCGCGGTACATGGCGCCCAACTGCGGCACCGTCGCATGGCTCTCGTCGATCACCAGCAGCGCATCGCGTGGCAGGTAATCCATCAGCGTCGGCGGCGGCTCACCTGCGGCGCGCCCGGACAGATAGCGCGAATAATTTTCGATGCCGGAACAGTAACCCAGCTCCACCATCATTTCGATATCGAAGCGCGTGCGCTGATCCAGCCGTTGCGCTTCGACCAGCTTGTTGGCCGCATACAAGTGTTCAAGCCGCTCACGCAATTCCTGCTTGATGTAGTCGATGGCATCGAGTACGGTTTGGCGCGGCGTGACGTAATGGTTTTCCGGGAACACGGTGTAGCGCGGCACTACGTTGACAATTTCGCCGGTCAGCGGATCGAACACGCTGAGCTTGACGATTTCCTCGTCGAATAATTCGATGCGCAATGCCTCGCTGTCGGATTCGGCCGGATACACGTCGATGACGTCGCCGCGCACCCGGAAGGTGCCGCGTCGTAACTCCACGTCGTTGCGCTGATACTGCATGTCGGTGAGGCGGCGCAACAACGCACGCTGGTCGATGGTGTCGCCGCGCGTCAGATGCAACACCATGTTCAGGTAGGAACGCGGATCACCCAAACCGTAAATCGCCGACACCGTGGCGACGATGATGCTGTCGCGCCGCTCCAGCAGCGACTTGGTGGCCGACAAACGCATCTGCTCGATATGCTCGTTAATCGACGAGTCCTTGTCGATGAACGTGTCGGTCGACGGCACGTAGGCTTCGGGCTGGTAGTAGTCGTAATAAGAAACGAAATATTGCACCGAATTCTTGGGGAAGAACTCGCGCATTTCGCCATACAGTTGCGCGGCCAAGGTTTTGTTGTGTGCCAGAATAATGGTCGGGCGCTGCAAGTCCTGAATCACGTTGGCAATAGTGAAGGTTTTGCCCGAGCCGGTGACTCCCAGCAGGGTTTGGTATTGCATGCCGGCGCGCAGATTATCCAGCAAGCCGTGGATCGCCTGGGGCTGGTCACCGGCGGGTGCGAAAGCGGCAGCGAGTACGAAGTTTTTGCTCATCGGGATTCTGGTTCAAGGTAGTTTTGGGTAATATTACACGCCTTTGCCGAGGGTGCGTGTACCCCCGACGGCAATTCATCCTCTGAGGAATATTGGCTTGGACATACAGCTATCACAGCGCGTGCAACGCATCAAACCCTCGCCCACTTTGGCGGTCACGGCACGCGCGCAAGAACTGCAAAAACAGGGCAAGGACATCATCGGCCTGGGTGCGGGCGAACCCGATTTCGACACGCCGCAGCACATCAAAGACGCGGCGACCAAAGCGATTCGCGACGGCTTCACCAAATACACAGCGGTGGACGGCACACTGGAATTAAAAACCGCCATCGTCAACAAATTCGCGCGCGAAAATAAGCTGGATTACAAACTCAACCAGGTGCTGGTGTCGTGCGGCGGCAAGCAGAGTTTTTTTAATCTCGCGCAGGCGCTGTTGAATCCGGGCGACGAAGTCATCATCCCCGCGCCGTATTGGGTGTCGTATCCCGATATGGTGTTGCTGGCCGACGGTGTGCCGGTGATTATCACAGCGGGCGTGGAGCAGGGTTTCAAGATCACGCCGGAACAACTGGAGCGCGCCATCACCAAAAAAACGCGCCTATTCGTGCTCAACAGCCCGTCCAATCCCACCGGCGCGGCCTATACACGCGCGGAACTGCTGCAACTCGGCGAAGTGCTGCGCAAACATCCGCAGGTGCTGGTCGCCACTGACGACATGTACGAGCACATCCTGTGGACGCAAGAGCCGTTCGTTAATATTCTCAACACCTGCCCCGATCTTTACGACCAAACCATCGTGTTGAACGGTGTGTCGAAAGCCTATTCAATGACCGGCTGGCGCATCGGCTATGCGGCGGGGCCGGTAAAACTCATCAACGCGATGAAAAATGTGCAGTCGCAGAGCACCTCGAATCCGACCTCGATCTCGCAAGTCGCCGCCCAGGTCGCACTCGACGGCGATCAAACTTTCATCGGCAACATGTGCAAGGTGTTCAAAGAGCGCCACGACTTCGTGGTGCGCGAGCTTAAC
>JANLTU010000020.1:0-5586 GCA_031363085.1 Gammaproteobacteria bacterium | reverse complement strand
GCGGCCGCTGAAGACCCAAACGGTGTCCGGCCATAAGCTGATGGAGCCGGAAAACCAACGTTGGATCGCGCAGCATCGCGAGATGTTGAATCACCAGACCGGCCACAAGACCACCTTCACATTCACCCACGCCGAAGTCGGTCATCCGGTGCCGGACGACTTCTTTACCACCCGCACCGTGGAGCGGGAGTAACAACAGGATGTTTATTCCATGCACCGTCTTGATGTTGGCTTGTCTTGCAACCGGAGCCATCGTACATGCCGATGATGGCGAGCCGGCCGCTGCTTCTTTCACGCAGCAAGGCGTGACATTTTTACAGGAGCAGGGCTTGGCGGGCGCGCTGCGCTTCGACTATTTCAGCTCTTCGAAATCACTCGATGATGCCACCAACTTTTTCGGCGGTACGGCGCAAGTCAAGCTGCGTCCTGTTTTCGGCAGCGGGCTGGACGGAAAAGTCGAAGCGCGTCTAACGTATCCTGATGTTGCGCACGGTGGACGTGCCGACAGCAGATTCTTGGAAGGCTACGTCACCGCCCACTTCGCCAATGCCGACGTGCGCATCGGCAAGCAGATTGTCGCCTGGGGGCGGGCCGACGGTATCAATCCCACCGACAACCTGACGCCGCACGATTTCACCGTGTTGCTGCCGTTCGAGGAGGACCAACGTTTTGGTACGTTGGCGTTGAAACTCGATGTGCCGCTGACCAGCGAGTTAATGTTTACGTTTTTCACCACGCCGTTCTTCGAGCCGACAAAAATTCCGCAGTCGTCCGCAAGCCCGATCAGCGTCGACAAGCCCGCGCATACGCTGGCCAACAGCGAAGCGGGGCTCAAGCTTGACAAAAGCGGAGGCGCTTTCGACGGGTCGATCAGCTACTACCGTGGGTTCGATCTACTGCCTGATCTGGGCATCGCCGCAATGACGGTATCCGGTCCGCTGTTAACGCTGCAATACCACCGGATCGAAGTGTTCGGCGCCGATGCGGCGCGTAATTTTGGACGCTACGGGGTGCGCGGCGAAGTGGCTTATGTCCGCACGCGTGACCGATCCGGTCGTGACCCGACGCTTAAAAATCCTTACCTGTTTTACGTCCTGGGCGTCGATCGCACGTTTCTGGAAAGCCTCAACATCAACCTGCAATTCGTTGGGCGCAGCGTTATTAATTTCCAGGACCCCGAAGCCAGTGCCGATCCGGTGCTGCGGAATGTTGCAGTGCAAAATGCCATTTTTGCCAATCAGCAGGACCGCACCAGCCAGGGCATGTCATCACGTCTTAGCAATAAATGGTTCAACGACACCTTGGAGGCGGAGGTTTTGCTGTTCGTCAACTTCCAGCACACCAATGCTTTCATTCGCCCCCTGATCACGTACGCGTTCAGCGACCATGCCAAGGGTACCCTGGGCGGTGAGTATTATCGCGGGCCCGACAACTCGGTCTTCGGTCAACTCAAGCGTAATCGCGGGGTGTTCACCGAGCTGCGCTACAGTTTCTAAGTGCCTGTTCAAGATCTCATGGGAGGGCGCATTGCGGCGTTAAAATCGAATGCAGAATGCTCACATACATACGTGTATGCTCCGCTTCTGCATCCGATTTTGCCTAGCACTGCATCTTTCCCATGAGATCTTGAGCAGGCTCTAAAACTCGGCAGGGTTTCGGCTGGCGCACAACAGACGAAATTGTGTTGCATTCTGCAGCGCGTGCAGTGGCGAATAGGCTGGCTGACAGCGTATAAAGCAGCTATGAAAATACCAAAAAGATTGCAGCCCTTGGTCGATGATGGCTTGGTTGATGAAGTGATTTCCCAGTTGATGAGTGGCAAAGAAGCCCAGGTCTACGTGGTGCGCTGTGGTGCCGCAACGCGCTGCGCCAAGGTTTATAAAGAAGCTAATCAACGCAGCTTCCGGCAAGCCGTACAGTATCAAGAAGGCCGCAAGGTTAAAAATTCCCGCCGCGCCCGCGCCATGGGCAAGCGCACCCGTTACGGACAAAAAGAATCCGAAGAAGCCTGGCTCAACGCCGAGGTCGATGCGTTGTATCGCCTAGCCGCCGCCGGCGTGCGCGTGCCGACACCGTTTGGTTTTGTCGATGGCGTGCTGTTGATGGAGTTGGTGACCGACGCCGACGGCAATGCGGCCCCGCGCCTGAACGATGTGACCCTGAGCAGCGCGCAGGCGCTTGAGTATCACGGCCGCCTCATCGCCGAAATCGTGCGCATGCTGTGCGCGGGCTTGGTGCATGGCGACTTATCGTCGTTCAATGTGTTGGTGGATCAACACGGCCCGGTCATTATCGATCTGCCACAAGCCGTCAACGCCGCCGGCAACAACAGCGCCGGCATGATGTTGGAGCGCGACGTTGACAATATGGCGCTGTACTTTGGCCGCTACGCCCCGGCGCTACTGAAAACCGACTACGGCAAAGAAATCTGGGGGTTGTACGTCAGCGGCAAACTCCAGCCTGACACACCGCTCACCGGGCACTTCGAGCGCCCTACGGCAGACGCCGATGTGGCCACCGTCATGCGCATTATCGAACACGCGCGTGAACAGGAAGCGGAGCGACTGCGACGGGAAATGGAGTAGGGCGACACCAGCATCGCTCGAAATTTTAATGTCGTAACAGGGCACAAATACATCTTTGCATATGAATAGTTTGTCGGCATTGGTTGACGCATTGCGCGTAGGCACCAAGAGTCCAAACGGCAAAATGCCGTTGCGCGATCTTGGCGTCATCTCGTGCGGCAATGCTGTGCGCATCCGGCATGTGTCGTTTTTTGAGCCGTGCATTATTGTTGTGCTGTCGGGTCGGAAAGATATTTACGGTACGAGCGGGTCAGTGACCTGCGCAGCGCATGGTGTGCTCACGGTTCCGGGGCCGGCGAGCTTCGACATCCGCAACGAACCCGATCCGCAGCATGGCGGCTATCGCGCGCTGATTATTCCCTTTCAGCACACGCATATCGAACGCATGCGCAATGCACACGGCATGGAAACCGGCGCGCGTCATGCGCCAGCCGCTGCACTGAGTTTTGGTCATGACGCCACATTGATTCAGGCGCTGGAGCACTATCTGCGCGCCTCGGGATCGTCCCATGTGCGCGAGCACCGCTTGATGGAAATACTGCTGATTCTGGCGGGGAAGGATCAGCGCCTGCTTTCATATGCGTTTTTGCAGGAAGTCTGGAGCCAGCGCGTACGCGCCATCATCGGCACGAATCTCGCGCAGGCGTGGGAGCTGCGCGACGTGTGTACCCGCCTCGCAACCAGCGAGAGTTCGTTGCGCCGCAATCTGAGCCGTGAGAACACCCATTTCCGCGAACTGTTGTACGAGCTGCGCCTAAACGCCGCGCTGGCGCAACTGCTGCAAACGTCGCTCCCCGTGTACCGCATCGCGACCGACTGCGGCTACCGTTCGGTATCGCGCTTTAGCAGCAATTTTCATAAACGCTACGGAGTGCCGCCCACGGTATTTCGCGCGTCGATGAACTCAAGCGAACAAAACTTGGCTGATGGCGGACAACGCCCCGGCGGTTGAGCTGACATGCTGGCCACATCCGCCCAACGATAGTGTTAGGCGACCATAGGCATATTCAGCATGACGGAGGCTACGATGAATAAAGTTGTTCACACATTGCTATTGGGTCTGCTGGTCGTGAATGCAGCAAGCGCGGCAGGATTTGCCGTAACCAGTTCCGAAATCAGGAGTGGCAGCCGCATCGCGAACGAGCAGGTGTTGAATGATTTTGGTTGCCAAGGCGGCAATGTTTCGCCCGCATTGCAGTGGAAAGACGCCCCTGGCGCTACCAAAAGTTTTGCGATTACCGTGTACGACCCGGATGCGCCGACCGGCAGCGGCTGGTGGCATTGGGTGATGTTCAATGTTCCGGCGAACGTCACCAGCATCGCAAAAGGCGCGGGTGATCCCAGCGCATCGCTGGCTCCGGCGGGCGTGGTGCAAAGCCGCACCGATTTCGGCAAACCCGGCTACGGCGGCCCGTGTCCTCCGCCCGGCGACAAACCGCATCATTATCAGATCACCGTGTATGCCTTGAAGATCGACACGCTACCGCTCGATGAAAACGCGCCCGCTGCAATGGTGGGTTATTACCTGAATCAGAACCTGATTCAAAAAGCGGTGCTCAGCGCGCAGTATGGACGTTGATTGCTTTCCCACGCATGGTTCGTGTGCATGCGAACCCATGCGTGCAACATTTACCCCCCCGTGACCGGCGGAAAAAATGCCACCTCATCGCCATCGTTTACGCGGTCGCCGGCCTGCGCGTAATTCATGTTGACGGCCATCAGCGCGTTGGGCGGGAATTGCGCGTTATGCGTGGCGACGCGCCACACGTCGGCGACGGTCGCAATGCCAGTGGCGGGAATTTCATCTTGCGCGCGTGCCATGCGTTCGCGCAGGCTGGCAAAGTACTTTACGGTGATGGTCATGGCGCTCGTCCGTCGATAGTGGAGCGCCTATACTTGCGCAAGTCGGCAACCCGTTACAAGGAGCAGGCTTTGGCGGAATTAACCCATTTTAATAGTGCCGGCGACGCGCACATGGTCGATGTCGGTGCCAAGCCGGAAACCGAGCGGCGTGCCGTCGCGCAGGGCCGCATCGTCATGCAGGCGCAAACGCTCGCGCGCATTCTTGCCGGCACTCAGGCCAAAGGCGACGTACTGGGCATCGCGCGCATCGCTGGCATTATGGCTGCGAAAAAAACCGCCGATCTGATTCCTTTGTGTCACCCCCTGCCGCTCACGCGGGTCGAGATCGACTTCACACCGCAGCCCGACACGCACGCCATTTTATGTCGTGCCAGCGCCGAAACGCGCGGCCGCACCGGCGTGGAAATGGAAGCCCTCACTGCCGTGAATGTCGCGCTGCTCACCATCTACGACATGTGCAAGGCAGTGGACCGGGGCATGCGCATCGAAGGCGTGCGTCTGATGGAAAAGCGTGGAGGCAAATCGGGGCACTGGCAAGCCGAGGCGGAAATCTGATCAGGCCAGAACCGTTCACTGCGAGGGCGGTCTGACAGACGTGGATATGGCAATTTTTTGATGAACCCGGCTCCGTCGTTGAGATTGTTCATTCTTGCCGCCGCCCTGGGAATTGCCTGTCCAGCGCTGAGCGAACAGGCGGACAGGATAGCGGCAGGAGCAAGGCTTGCCCACGACGTGGGCAAGGGTAACTGCCTCGCCTGTCACGCAATGCCGTCCGACGCAAAGGCCGTTACTTCGGCCAATATCGGCCCGCCTCTGGTCACCATAAGTGCGCGCTTTCCTGATCGGGAACAGTTGCGGCGCCAAATCTCGGATGCCGGGCTGACCAATCCGGATTCGGTCATGCCACCGTTCGGCAAACACCAGATTCTGACCCCAGAAGAGATCGAGCTGATCATCGATTACCTCTACACGCTTTAACGAATATGTCCACCAGCATGCCAACGCAGCCATCGAAAAGAAAACCTTCCCGCCGGAAATTTTTGCGGGCCCTTGCGCTCGGTAGCGCCTATGTCACTACCTTCGCAGCGGGATGGTTGCGCCCAGTCCACCTGCTGGCCGCACAATGGAACAAGGCGGC
>JANLTU010000006.1:0-17051 GCA_031363085.1 Gammaproteobacteria bacterium | reverse complement strand
ATACCAAGCGCATGCATGAGCCACCGGAAGCCGCAACACTGCGCGATTTTTTTCGCATCGCTGCGCGGGGATCAGTTGCGTTTACCTGTTCGGCAGCCGCGCGCGCGGCGATGCCCGCCCCGGCAGCGACACCGATGTGGCGGTGGCACACACAAGACCCGCCGCCGGGGCTACGCGGCCTAGCTCTTGATCTTCCGACCATTTGCACAAGGCCCTGCGCGCGCCGGTAGATATTGGTGGTGCTCAATCGCGTCTCACCGAACTTGATTCACCGCGTACTGCGCGACGGAATCCTGGTGTGTGAATACGACCGCGCCGCCCGCGTGTGCTTTGAGGTCGACGCACGTCAACGCTATTTCGACTTGCTGCCCTACTTGCGCGAATATCGCCACGCTGGTTCCGGAACGCAGTCATGACAGATATTGAATTGATCGAAAAAAAGCTGGCGTTCATCGAAACCTGTGTCAGCGAATTACGCGCGCTGTGCGATCCCAACAATATTGAAAAGGATGTGCGCGAGGAGCGCTTTGCCGCACACACCCTGCAAATCGCGATTCAAACCGCACTCAACGTCGCCTCGCACATCGTGTCGAATCAACGCTTGGGCGAACCCGAACCCAACCACGAACTGTTCCAAAAGCTCGCCGACGCCGGCTGGGTTACGCCGCAGCTCGTCATGCCGTTGCGCGATATGGCAGATTTTCGCAACGAGTCGTACATGGTTATCAACGGGTCAACCCCGCCACTGTGCGCGAACTCGTCCAGAATCATCTCGATGAGCTATTGAGTTTCGGCATGGCGATCCGCACCAAACTGCATACCTGAAAAGTGGGCTTTGGGTAGCACGGATATGCGCAGCCAGCATCCGCCACGGCTACCAAACTATTTTGCAATCGGTAAATTAAAGGCTTGATTCAAGCTGTTTCGCAACGCGTTAAGATCTTGCGCACCCTTCACCTCGCCGCGTTGCGTACCGTCGGGCGCAAAAAATAGCAGTGTCACGGAAGTCGCATTATGCGTCGTCGCAAACGCTTGGCCTTCGGGCGTTAACAAATCCGCGACGATGAATTCAACCGACCCGGCATACTCCGGACGAATTTTATTAAGCGCCTCCATCAAGTCGATGCTACCGACCAGATTGTGGTCATGCACCTGCACCACGACATTTTTTCCTTTGCCGATCTGCGCTAGATCACGGCTGTAACCGCGCGGCAGATTCGACACCGCCAACCACAGCAGTCCCAAAATAAGGAGCGCGATGATTACTTTAATCATCGGTGATTTCTTGGCAGTGGGGACGGTATTATTTTCCATGATTTCTCCGGCGTTAGATGGGCTGATTTAGCTAGCCAGAACAGACAGGTGACGATATCTCGTCAACAGGTCATGTAAATGCGATTCCGGCACTGGTTGCGATCTTGGCCGCGAGCTTTTGAAAATCCTTATAGCAACTTCCGACTGCTTCGATGTGCGCACCAATCGCGCCGTCAGCAGACTTAAGGAAAAAAATCGGTTTGCGAGCCTCCATCGCCATGGGCATCAGGCTTCGATAGTGCTTGAGCAAAGAAAGGCAGTATGGATCGTCCGCCACAGCGGGCAAGGGCTGAGCTCGCTCATCCAATACGGCTTCGCGGTAAATACTCGGGATACGGTCCATCCATCGTTTATAAGCTTTGACAGGGCGGCTACTGACGATGCCATGCTGCATGACAATATAGCCAACGGGCAGCATCGTGCCTTTTGGCATTGTCAAATCACGCGGCGCTTTAGCGATAAGCTCGGTCCAGACAGCTCGCCACTCACGCAATGTTGGACCCAAGTTTTTTAAACCTTGCAGCGAAAACAGGTCAGGCGCTAGCGGCAGGCACACCTGATCGGAGGCGATCAGCGCCGAGCGATTGATGGCCCCTAGGTTGGGTCCAACATCAATCAATACGAGTTCTGCACGCGAATCCGCTCCACGTTGAACCAGACGATGAAACGCCGTCATCGTGCGAAAGGCAGATTCATCACTGAGCTGGCAACGCGGCCAAGCATCCGAGAGCTTATCCTCAAACCGGGAGAGGCCCAGATCGCCGGGAATAAGCCCAAGCTTTTCAGTGATCCTCTCCACATGGGGTTCGGCTATATCGCCAGTGCCACGCAGAATTGGGCGGATCGCACCGTAGACGGTGTCGGGGTGCTCATCATCAGGCCACAAACTTTCCAGGCGCTCCTCGTCTAGAAACATGGCCGTGAGGTTAGCCTGCGGATCGAGGTCAACAGCCAGTGTCTTGACTCCGTGGTCTGCGAACATCCACGCAAGGTGATACACAAGTGAAGTCTTCCCCACTCCGCCTTTATTGTTGAAGAACGCTACGGCTTTCATTCCACTCTCCGGTAGATTTTGACCAATACGGAGGAGTGCTCTTTAAAGTCGAATACGGCGGGAGGGTTACCGTTCTGGGCCAGCAACGCCTGCGCGCGCTGCACACCGTAACCAAACCGGTTCACAAAACCGAGAGACTTCATCGCTTCGGCAATCACCGGGTTGCGGTAGCTGTTACGTGTGGGAAAATTTTCCGGCGTTGCCTCCCCATACAAGCCGCCGGGATTCTGAATTTCGATATGGTCACTAAAGGCAGAGAAGCGAACTGGCGTATTGCTGTCGTAGTTGCGGTGCATGATGGCATTCATCAATAATTCGCGCAGCGCCCACTCCGGATAGCTCGGAAGTAACTTCTCTTCCAGCGCGCTAACAGCGCGCATTGTGGTCTGAATAAGTAGCCTGAGCCGGCCTTCCAGCTCACGCAGCACCGAGTGCAGAGCACCGGATATTTCAGCTTGGTCTTCAGGTACCTCCGTCAGTTCGGTACCAGGCAATTTGAGGTACTGAACATAAGCGCCCGGCAGAAAGAAGCGGGGATTTTTCCCGAACAACAAAATACCCGCATGAGTTGGGCAGGCACGTTCCGGGTCGAACAGCCTTAGCGAGGCTAGTTGTTGTTCGACGGATCGGTGGTTAGCCGAAATGGTTTCAGGATCGACGGCTTCACGACGATAAGCGTCGAATTGCCCCAAGGCCAGTTCATCAATGGTCGCTTCCGGGCAGGGGCGCGCGTCAAAGGAGCGCGCCTGCGCAACCCGTCTCTCGTACAGAACGCGCTCTTCTTGTTCGCTGGCAACCGCCTTACGCGGACCGACACGAATATAGACTCGACCTCTGTAGCGCACAGGTGGGAGGTCCGATGGATAGACTTCCACAACCGCGACATCGCCGCCGTCGAGAGAAAACCTAGCCACGCTCATGAGGGGCTGGGGCAAGACATTTCCATCGGAGCGGATCCCGCCGAGATTCGTCAAAAGTTCATCGGTTACCGTCAGACCGGCGAGCATCCCATTATTCTTGACGCCGATAAGCAAGTAGCCGGGCTGGCGATGATTGGGCAAGTCATTGGCAAAAGCACATATCGCCTCACAAAATTTATCGATTTTATCTACGGACACGGTGCGCTCGGTCCGGTCTGATTCCAGATCCAATAATAATCGCTGCAGTTGGTCTTCGGTCAGCATGGCTGCTATAACGCTCGCAATGTAATTCGTCAGCGGTTTCGACATGTACTCGCAATATTGAACACGCTGTTGATTGCGGCAACCCGACGTCACGCGGTGTTGTACATGTCGATGATGTCGTCGTCGAGTTTTTGTTGTTGTGCTTTGGCACCTTCGTTGCGCAAGGCTTCCAGGCGCGCGAGGTAGTCGGGGGTGATGTCGCCGGTGACATAGTCGCCGTCGAACACCGAGGTGTCGAAGCGCTTGATGCGCGGGTTGCCTTTGCGGGCACATTCGATCAAGTCGCTGAGGTCCTGAAAAATCAACCCGTCGGCGCCGATCTCGGTGCAGATTTGTTCGACGTCGCGGCCATAGCCGACCAGCTCGCGGCGTGACGGCATGTCGATGCCGTACACGTTGGCGTAACGCACCGGCGGCGCGGCCGAGGCAAAATACACTTTGTTGGCGCCGGCGTCGCGTGCCATCTGGGTAATTTCCTGCGAGGTGGTGCCGCGCACAATGGAGTCGTCGACCAGCAATACGTTCTTGCCGCGAAATTCCAGATCGATGGGGTTGAGTTTTTGGCGCACCGATTTCTTGCGCTCTTTCTGGCCGGGCATGATGAAGGTGCGGCCGATGTAGCGATTCTTGATGAAGCCTTCACGGTATTTTAAATTCAAGTCATGCGCCATCTGCACGGCGGCGGTGCGGCTGGTGTCGGGAATCGGGATCACCACGTCGATGTCGTGACCGGCAAATTCACGTTGAATCTTGGCGGCGAGGGTTTCGCCCATGCGCATGCGCGCACGGTACACGGAGATTTCGTCGAGCGTGGAATCGGGGCGCGCGAAGTACACATATTCAAAAATACACGGCGACAATTGCGCTTGTGGCGCACACTGGCGCGTGTACAGCGCACCGTCTTGACTGATAAACACCGCTTCGCCGGGCGCGATGTCGCGCACCCGTTTGAAGCCCAGCGAATCGAGCGCCACGCTTTCCGATGCGAACATGTATTCGACGCCATGCGCGCTGTCGCGCTTACCCAGCACGATGGGACGAATGCCGTTGGGGTCGCGAAAGCCGACGATGCCGTAACCGATGATCATCGCCACCACTGCGTACGCGCCGCGACAGCGTCGATGCACGCCGCTCACTGCTTTGAACACATCGCCTTCGTCGATGCGCAACTTGCCCAACGCCTGCAACTCGTGCGCAAAAATATTCAACAGCACTTCGGAATCGGATTCGGTGTTGAGGTGGCGCAGGTCGTCGCGGAATACGTCGCGCTTCAAGTCTTGCGCGTTGGTGAGATTGCCGTTGTGCGCAAGCGCGATGCCGTACGGTGAGTTGACATAAAACGGTTGCGACTCGGCGTTGGACGAACTGCCTGCCGTCGGGTAGCGCACGTGGCCGATGCCCATGTTGCCGGCTAAGCGCAGCATGTGCCGGGTGTGAAACACATCGCGCACCAAACCGTTGCTTTTGCGTAAGTGAAGCTGGCCTTTGTCGGCGGTCATGATGCCGGCGGCGTCTTGCCCGCGATGTTGCAGCACCGTCAACCCGTCATAAATCGTTTGATTAACGCTATCTTTACCGACGATTCCGATGATGCCGCACATATCGTTCGACCCCGCCTTTTGATACTACTGCAACAGGCGCGCATTTTAACCTAGAAACGTTCGGAACGGTCACACCAAAGGGCTTAGCTTGTTGCAAAGCGGCGTAGTAAAGAAGCCTCACTTAATCACGCCCGTTAGAAACCATTTATTACAATTTTCAAAAACGAAATTGAAATAATGGCTACGCCAGGCGCTGCTACTAAACACGGCCACCAAAATTTATAAAATAACTTTTTTGGCAATACATCCTGATAGAGATAGCTAACAGAAGCTCCAACTAAGCCAAAAAACGTCATTGCAACGATGCCTATCGTACCTACCCCGAGCGATAATAAACTGGCAAAGGCCCCTCCATTGCCGGAGGTTTCATCCATTCGTCCCAACATATTAATAACAAATGCAACAGTTGAGAGTAGTGTCGCTACCCCAACAGTCATACTGAGCGTATACACAGCCTTCGCGATGTTTTCAGTTTTAAACATGAACTATTCGTACCCAAACTTCTTGCCGATGTCCGCCGGCACCATGGTGCGCATCCAACCCACCGTCTGTTCGAAATAACTCGCCAGCTTGGAATGCTCCCAGCCCATCTGGTGCGGCAGTTTGGTAAAGCCGGCCAGCCAGATCAGCACCGCGACCAGAACCACGCCGCGCAGCACGCCGAACAACCCGCCCAGCGCACGGTCGGTGCCGTTGAGGCTGGATTTGCGCACCGTCTGCGAGATCAGGTGATTCAACAACGCGGCCAACACCAGCGTGACGATGAACAGCAACACAAATGCCAGAAAGAAACGCAGCGACACGATGGTGATGGCCGGCGCCAGGGTGTCGGCCAGCCACGGAGAAAATTCCAACGCCACCCAGGTGGCGAGCACCCATCCGCCCAGCGACAGCGCCTCGCGCACCAGTCCGCGCGTAACACCAAACAACGCCGACAACGCGATGATGACGAGAATAGCAATATCGAGCCAGTTCATGACAACCTGCTAATTGCGGGAAAAAATGTGCGTAACCTCATGCGGACTCACTCTTCATTGAATTCAACGGTGACTGACAACAATTCCTTTCTGCCCGGTGTCTTTGGCGATGCGTGCCTGCAACGCCTCGGCGAGCGCCGGCTTTAATTCCGGCCCGACGCGCACGCGGTATACCCGCCCCGTGGCGGTCGACACCGCTTCGACATAGGCGGCGAATTTCTTGGCGCGCAGTTGGTCGCGCAAGGTGAAGGCGCTGGTTTTATTGGCGAAGCTGCCGACCTGCACCGCCCACGCCGGCGCGGCGCGCTGCACCGGCGCAGCGCGCTGCACCGGCGCAGCCTCTTCCGATTTTGTTGTCGCGACTGCCGTTGTCGGTGTCGACATTTTTTGTTCTACTGCCGTAGAGCGGCGCGCGGCTTCCGCTTCTTTTTCATCGGCGGTGCCGGATTCACTGACCGTGACCTGGGGTGGTGTGGCCGCAACCGGCACCGGCGTGTCGATGACTTTATCCGGGGACTGCGGGGCGGGTTCGGGTGCATCAGCGCTGTCGGATTCAAGCACCGTAACACGCGGTGTCGTGGGTTCAACCGGCGCGGCCACCGGCTGGTCGATAATTTTATCCGGAAACTTCAGGTCGGGTTCGTGCGGAATCGTCGGGCCGCGATGACCCATGTCCAAGCTGCCCTGCCCGGTCAAAATCATCGGGATAAAAATCACCGCGAGCGACACCAGCACCAAGGCCCCGACCATGCGATTGCGAAAACGACTGTCTTTCACTGCTGTTACCTATTGAGCCAAATTTACCGGTGCGCAACGCTATATGCGTGCGGTTAAAAGGCAGTTATGCGCGTTGCTGCCAAGCACGTTGGGGCACGACGCGTATGAAATGACGCCAACACGACGATGCGTCGAGATTCCGCGTGGCAGAACACCGGGTATGGAAAGCGGCATGCCCGAACACAGCGAATACTCCGGTGCATGATGGGAAAGCGTTCCGGACTCTCTGGCCAAGTGAACGGCGTGGCGTCACCCCGCACTCTCTGAATCTTGGTAATTATCGTAGCAGGCAGGCTCATGTTGTTAAAGGCACGCTCACCTGCATGACCACCCTTCTGATGGCTCAATTATAGGCTTGCGGGCAACGTGGCCGCCACTGTGTAAAACGATCCAAACACCACAATGCGATCACCGTCGCGCGCGTCGGACAGCGCCTTTTCTTGCGCGGCGGCGATGTCCGGCAGCGCAAACACCGGCTTGCCGGCGCCGGCCACACGTGCGGCGGCGGCTAACGCATCGCACGACGCCGTGCGTGGCGAACTGACCGGCGCGACGTACCATGCATCGACCTGCGCTGTGAGTTCCGCGAAGGTTGCGGCGATGTCCTTGTCGCGCAACATGCCGCACACCGCAAAGGTGCGCCCGCTGCACGGGTGGGTGCGCAGCGTCTGCGCCAGCGCGTGCGCGCCGTGCGGGTTGTGCGCCACGTCGTAGATGCGCGTGATCGCTCCGGGCACAACCTGAAACCGCCCCGGCAAGGTCACCGTCAGCAAGCCGCTGCGAATCTGTGTCTGCGTCACCGGTACGCGCGCCGCCAGCAATTCCAACGCCATCAACGCGCCCGCCGCATTTTGCAATTGGTGCGGGCCGCGCAATGCCGGCCACACCAATGCGTGCCGTTCTTTGCCCAAGCCCCACCAAGTCCACGCGTTGGCAGCGGGACGCGCACCGAATTCGGTGCCATAGCGATACAATTTTGCGCCGATTTCATCTGCGTGCTGTTGCAGACTGTGCGGCACGTCAGCCGCGCCGAACAGTGCCGACCTGCCAGCACGGTAAATTCCGGCTTTTTCGCGCGCAATGCTATCGCGATCAGTGCCCAACCATTCGGTGTGATCCAGTGCAATGCTGGTGACCAGCGCGACGTCCGCATCGAGAATATTCACGGCGTCTAACCGCCCGCCCAGACCGACTTCCAGCACCACGACATCCAGCGTGGCGAGCGAAAAAATATCCAAGGCCGCAAGCGTGCCGAATTCAAAATAAGTCAGCGAGATGTCGCCGCGCGCGCCATCCACGCGCGCAAACGCCGCGCACAGTTGCGCGTCGCTCGCCTCCACCCCATGCACGCGCACGCGTTCGTTGTAACGCAACAAATGCGGCGAGGTGTACGCGCCCACGCGATAACCCGCTGCACGCAAAATCGCTTCCAGCAACGCGACCGTCGAGCCTTTGCCGTTGGTGCCACCAACGGTAATCAGCGCATACGGTGGTTGCAGCAGTTGCATGCGTTGCGCGACGACGCGCACGCGTTCCAACCCAAGATCAATCGCGTTGGGATGCAGGGTTTCCTGCCAAGTGAGCCAGTCGGGGAGCGAGGTGAAGCGCATGGGGAAGTGCTAGGTTAGGCTGCGCCAATCCAATGGCCTCAAGCAGCGCAATGTATTCGGGCAGCACGCCGTACCCGCCGCGTGCGCGTCACTGCAAAATCCTGAACTGCGCCAGCCAGGCGTAGATTGCCTGTTCGTGGGCTTTCAGGGTGGCGGGTGGGGCGCTGATCGACAGGCTGAATTGTTTTCCGGTTTTGTACGCCACGTCCAATTTCCACACCACGACTTCGTCGCGTGCCTTGGCGTAGCCGTAGATCACGCGGTCGGCGAAGCGGGTTTCAAGATAGGTGTAGTTGGACACGTAGGCGTCGGGGTCCATGGACTTCACCACGCCCGGCAAATTCTTTACCAAGCCCTTGGCGTCGCCCATCAGCTTGTGATTTTCCTGTTCCACCTCGAAGTCGTAGCCGCTGATGAGTTCGTAACCCACCACGATGTCGCCCTGCGGCGTGTGCCACAGGTCGGTGCGTTTGGCGGAGTGGTTGATGCCCCATTGATTGCCGCCCTTGTATTTTTCTGGCAGGTAAATCTCGAAGCTGAAATACGCGGTGTAGAAGCGCCGCGTCAGTGGCTTGCTGCCTTTGAGCGTGGATTGCGGCGTGATGGTGTCGCGTTTGAGGGTGGCGAGGAAGTGTTCGTATTGCGGCTCAAATTGCGGAAAGCCTTCGAAGTATTGCACCTCGCGCACCACGCGCGCGGTGACGATGTGCTGGGCCGTGACCGGCAGAAAGTAAAACATCTGCCGGTAGCGGTCGTTGTAGTTGCCGTGGTCGGCCATCGGATTGTCTGTCTCTCCTTGCGCCGCCTGACTCTCGAACGTCAGCATATACGGCGGACTGAACAGCTTGCCTTTATCGTCCAGCACGGCGGGGATCGCCGCAGACGACGCTACTGGGCTGCGTGACAACAACTTGAATTTGGATTTTGGATCGGCGTGACGCGTGATCCACCGTTCGGCCAAGTCAGGACTTGACATGGGGGCCTTGAAGGATTCCGAAGTGATGTACACCATCGTGGTTGTTTCCACATCGTCGTCCGCGCCGCCGCTGCTAATCACACTGAGCGGATAAATTTCCGAATGAATCGTCATCGGCAGGCTCGGTACTGGAATCAGCACATCGTCCATGCCGGTGTAACCGGCCGGGGGTGGGGAGGGCGGTAGGGTAGGTGTGGGCATACAGGCTCCTGAAGTCAGCGAAACAGCAATGAAAAAATAAACGCGCGCGCGGCTCATGCCTTCTCCCCGCGCACCGGTGGCGTGTTGGGGCTTGGCGCGAACAACGACTCCTGGTCTTTGGGGCGCAGCGCTTTCACCAGTTCGGTCATCGCATCCTTCACTTGCTGGATCGCTTGCGGGTGGCTGCAAATGTCGGCATGTGTCACGTTGCCTTCCGTGATCACCGGCCCGGCGCGTTTGGCCCCGTAGGCCAGCAGTGCATCCTGACTGCTCAAGGGCACGGTGCCGTCGCCATCGGTGCTGCGCTCGTAAGGGAACTCCAGAATCTGGTCGCCGTTTTTGTCATGCTTGAGCACCACGCGCACCTGCGTGACCGTAGCCTTTCCCGTCGAGCTGATCAGATAGGTTTTGGGGTGCAGCTTCAGGCTGCCGTCGGGGTTGCGCAGTGCGGCTTCGAAGGCGGCAGCCAGGGCCAGAGCATCTACGTGTTTCTTGTACTCCGCCTTGGCAACTTTCCGATCCCATTCCGTCACCCCCTGCCCCAACCGCAACCGCATATTGCACCGGTGCCACAGCGTGTTCTCAGGCAAGTAGTAGGTGGCGTCATCGGGAATCTCGCCGGGTTTGAAGTCATGCACCGGCCCGTCCTTCCACGCGGTGGCCTGACCCGTCATAAACTCCTTCATCATGCCGCTCATCTTGCTCAAGGTCTGTTGCACGGCGGCGCTGATTTTTTTGGCGAAGCGCACTTTCATGAACTCCTGCGCGCTATACGGTTTAGGTTTGCCGTCCGCGTCGTAGCGTTTGTGGCTGATCAGGCCCACTTTGTCGTGCGGGTACAGCTCTTTGAAAACGTCCGTGATTACCTCCGGCTTGAAGCCGCGCGGTGGGCAGTGCAGCCAGTCGCCGGGTTTGGCTCCGGGGCGGTGGGCGTAGTCGCTGGCTGGAAGTAAACACGAGGCCCCCGCCATCGGCCCGGCCATGCGGGTAAAGTGATGGCTGGTGGGGCCAAGGATTTCGGTGAAGATGTTGTCTTTGATCCGGGACAGCGAAAACGGGACGACCCGCTCGACGCTCACGCCGCCTAAAAAACGCTGGTACAGCACTGGCGCACCGGTGGTGGGTTGATTGAGGTGGATGATGCCCTGGATCAGGCCGCGCGCGCCGGACACTTCGCTGCTGTAGCGCTCAATCAAGCCGCCCTGGCTGTGGGTGACGGCAATCACTTGGTGCATCCCGGCTTCGTAGTGCACGCCTTTGATGCCCAGTTCCGGGTAGTCGGTTTCCGCCTGGATGCGTTCAGTTTGTTTTTTCAGATGGTCGGCGGCGGCGCGCAGGTCGTTGCGCCAGTCTCCGGCCGCCACCTGGACGCGGAAGACGAAGTGCTCGTCTTCAATCGCTTCGATGGCTTCATACAGCGAGGTGTAATCACTATTCGCGCCGTACCAGCCGCGTGCGCTGCGGCGTTGGTAGACGCTTTCGGCGACCGCTTCGGGATCGGCATCCGGCTCGGCCTGACGCAGCGCGTCCTGGTAGTCGCGGCCGGTTTTTATTTTCTTGAGCACCTCTTTCTTGATGTTGGGCGCGTGCCCGGTCATGATTTTTGCGCCGGGGGTGTGCAGGCGGTCGGTTTTCAGCTTGATTTCTTTGTCGGCCCAGTCACGCGCCATGAGCGCGGTCAGCAGCTTGCCCTTGGCGTAGTTCTCGACCAGGGAGTCGGTGTCATCCAGATCCCAGACATAGACTTGAGCTTCCAGCCTTCCTGAGAAAATCCCCAAGGTGCAGAGCACCACAATCACCTGCTTCTTGCGAAACACCGGCGCCAGATACGCCACGGCGATGCCGCTGCCGCGCCGCCGGTCGAGGTAGTCCACCGGCCACACTGGCGCCTTGGCCACCGGGCCGATGGCGCCACTTTCGGCGGGGAAGCCGTCGGCGTGGCCGGACAGGTCCAACGTCACGAGAAACTGCTTGCGTAAATCTTCGTCCACCGCGATGGCGGCGGCGCGCTGTTTTTCGGCGGCGCTGAAGCGCGCGTCGTCCGGGGCGATACCGCCCAGCTTCATGAGGGTGGCCCACGACAGCATCTGCCGCGAGTACAGCAGCTCGACTTTTTGTTGCTGCCCGTTCAGGTCGCCCGGCGCCAGCAGGTGGTCTTGCGGCTGGCCACGCGCAACGCGGTTGTCGCCCACGCCGTCGCGCGCGCCCAGATTCACGTCGCGGAACATGCCCTGGCCGTTGCTCCACCATTCGCGGTGCAAATAGCCGTTGACGAACATGACGAGCCAGCCTTCCGGCGTCAGCGCGGCACGCGCGCGGGTGTGTTCCGCGTCCATGTAAATAAATGGCACTATCCGCACCAGTACCGTTTCCCAGCGCTTTTTTTGCAGGCTCTTTTCCACCGGAGTCAGCGACGTGCCCAGCGGCAGCTCCATGGCCCCGCCACCGGTCAGCGGCACGCTCAGGGTCAACTGGTGGGGCGTGTCGGTGAGGCCGTGGACTTCCAGTTGCGTGCGCTGCGGATCGGTGCCGCTGTCGAAGCCCGACAGGTGTTGCAACGGTGCGCTGCGGCCCAGCGGGCGGCTGTGGATTTCAAGCGGCGAGCGGCCCTCAGTCTTGCCGCTGATTTCTACCGCCAGCTTGCGCTGCGGTTCGGGCGGCGGTGGGGTCGGCAGGGGGTTGATGCGCGGCGGCATGACGAAGGGCTTGCCGGAGAGTTCGGCCTTGGCGGGTTCGGTCGGCGGCGGCGCATGCCCGCTCACCGGCACCGGCGCGGCGCGCAGCACGCCGGTCTTCAGTGCGCGCACCACTTGCCCGTGCAAGCCCGGGCCGGACAGCGCGGCCGTCCCCTGCGCGATCAGCGCGAGGCGGAAGATTTCCTGCCCACCGACGGTCTTGAACCAGGGATCGATAAAAGCGCCAATCGCCGCCTCGTCGGCAAACTGCAGCGGCGCGTGCAACAGCGCTTCGCGCGCGCCGTAAAGGGCGTAGGTTGCGCCGGGGGGACCGCCGTGGAGGGTATGCATGGGGGTGTCCTTCTTGTTCTGGTTCGTTACCGTCTTTGCGAGGCGGTTAATATAAATACACGGCGCCGGAACCCGCAGCGCAGTTGGTCCTGGGAATCGCAGTGCAACCGTTGGCCTGATTGCCGCCCACTCCGGTGGCCGCGCTGTCTTCCCCAAGTGCCCCCACGGCCAAGGTGCTGCCGTCGTCGGAGAGTGCCAACGATCTGCCAAAACCACCCACCCCAGTATTGCTGGCCTTCACATAGGTCGGTTGCGGCGACCAACTGCCGGTCGTGAGGGTATACACGTAGACTGCGCCGGAACCATAAGCGCAGTTCGTCTTGGGAACCGCAATACAACCGTCGGTTTGATTGCCACCTACCCCGGTGGCCGCACTGTTTTCTCCAGACGCCCCTACCGCCAAGGTGTTGCCGTCGGCGGAGAGCACTAGCACGTCGCCAAAATTCTCATCGCTCGGATCCAAGGTGTCGTACCCCCCAGTATTGCTGGCCTTGACATAGGTCGGTTGCGACGACCAGTTGCCGTTCGTGCGGTTATAAACGTAGACCGCGCCGGAACTATTAAGCGCAGTTCGTCCTGGGAACCGCAGTGCAACCGGCGGTTTGATTGCCACCTACCCCGGTGGCCGCACTGTTTTCCCCAGATGCCCCCACCGCTAAGGTGTTACCGTCGGCGGAGAGCGCCAGTGATCTGCCAAACAAGTCCCACGTCCCGGTATTACTGGCCTTGACATAAGTCGGTTGCGGTAACCAGGTGCCGTTCACGCGGGTATACACGTAGACCGCGCCGGAAACAGCAGCGCAGTTGGTCATGGGAACCGCCGCGCAACCGTTGGTCTGATTACCGCCTATCCCGGTGGCTGCGCTGTTTTCCCGATCCGCCCCAACGGCCAAGGTGTTGCCGTCGGCGGAGAGTGCCAACGAGCTGCCAAATAGACGCACCCTATTGCTGGCCTTGACATAAGTCGGTTGCGGCGACCAACTGCCGTTCGCGCGGGCATACACGTAGACCGCGCCGGAACCCGGGGCGCAGTTTGTTTCGGGAACCGCCGTGCAACCGTCGACCTGATTACCGCCTATCCCGGTGGCTGCGCTGTCTTCCGCAGCCCCCACGGCCAAGGTGTTGCCGTCGACGGAGAGTGCCAACGACCTGCCAAATTGACCCACCCTATTGCTGGCCTTGACATAGGTCGGTTGCGGCGACCAGTTGCCGTTCGTTCGGGTATACACGTAGACCGCGCCGGAATTCGCAGCGCAGTTCGTCGCAGGGGTCGTGGCGCAACCGTCGGTCTGATTGCCGCCCACCCCGGTGGCCGCGCTGTTTTCCCCATACGCTCCCACCGCCAAGGTGTTGCCGTCTGCGGAGAGCGCCAGCGCGATGCCAAAATACTCAAACGCCCCGGTATTGCTCGCCTTGAAATACCCAATAGCGCCGAGCATGACATTCAACGCGCTGATGTTCGCCGAGGGCAGGCAGCCACTGCTGTCGCAGGCTTCCAGCATGAATTGCGCCTTGGGCCAGTTGATGCGATGTACCGAGATATCCCAGTCGTAAGTCGTGGTGGTCAGGTTGCCGCTAGTTGTCGAGACCGGCACAAATCCCGAAATCCCATCCGGGTTGTAGCTCACCCGGTAGCTGCTCACACCCAGCACCTCCGCCCAACTGAAGCGTAGTTGTTTGAGGCCGGGGTTGACATTGAGTGCGACATTGGCCGACGCGACCGCGACGGAACTGGACACGGGCAGGCCGACCAAGGCGCCGGTTTGCGCCAGCGGGGTGACTTCAACGGCAATGGTTTTGCCTGAATCCGAAAGTGTTAGCGTGTAGTTCTGGCTGGTCACGCCCGGAATGGCTGCGCCGTCGCGCAGCCATTGGATCGAACTGCCTGCCTCAAGATCATTGTCGGCATCGAAATAGGCATAGCTCGCCGTGAGGGTGGAGCCAATGATTGCACCTGTGGTGCTCGCCTTGAGTTCAACGCTCTGCGCGACCGGAACGGAGTTGGTGATAAAGACCGCTGGCGAGCGCACGGCGGTGCCGCGCAGCTCGCCCTTGAGTGCCAGCGGCGTGACTTCAGCCACAAGCAAGGAACCGAGGTCGGCGCGGACCACGGTATAGGTGGGACCGGTCGCATTCAGGATAGGGGAACCATTACGCAGCCAGAGAATTTCAGCGGTTGCGGCGGCATCGCCATCCACATCGCTGTAGCTGAAGTCGACGCGCAATTCACTGCCCACGCCGGTCGCCGTCGTGGATGCGGCACCCACCAGCGCCGTGAGGGTGACGACCGGCGCGCTGTTTTCAATCATGATGCCGACGGGCGACACCGCTGCGGCGCCGGGTGAGCGGCCGCTGGCGGAGGCGGGCGTGACACGAAATTGCAGGTTCTTGCCGGAGTCTTGCGCAGTGGCGGTGTAGTGGTCTTGATCGGCGCCGTCGATGGGCTGGCCGTCGCGCAGCCACGCCTTCAGCGTGTCCTTTTCGCGGTCATTTTCCGAGTCGGTGTATTGATAGTGGCCTTGGAGCACCGCGCCAACGAGGGCAGGACGGTTTGCGGTCGCGAGCGTGACCTGTTGGGCCACGGGGACATCGTTGTTGCTGGCCTCTTGTGCGGCATTGCTGCACCCGGTCAAATTGGCTAGGCCCACCCACACGAGACTGCTGAGAATTCCTGCGTTGCGGAACAATTTCATCGTTGCCTTCCTCGCTTGCTCCGACACTGCGCGAGGTTACGCCGCGACGAAGAATTTACCTGTAGGGTGTTGCACGTTCAAAACGTAAGCAGAAGCGATTGCGTTGCGGTGTATAAAACCTGCGTTGCGCACAACGAAGCCCCCTCCCGCGTCGTTGCGGATTTTAGGCGCGTGGGGGTGGGGTGTCTACCGTTAGTGTCCTGTCCTAAAAGATGTGCGCTACCCATTGATTACGGCGCTGGTTTACCCATCAACATCGACAACAACTGCGCGAGGCGGTCGCGCAGGTCGCGGCGGTCGACAATCATGTCGAGCGCACCGTGGTCGAGCAGGAATTCGCTGCGTTGAAAACCTTCCGGTAAGGTTTGCCGCACGGTTTGTTCGATCACGCGCGGCCCGGCGAAGCCGATCAGCGCGTTGGGTTCGGCGATGTTGATGTCGCCCAACATCGCAAAGCTGGCCGACACGCCGCCCATGGTGGGGTCGGTGAGCACGGAAATAAACGGCAGGCCACGTTTTGACAAGCGTGCCAGCGCCGCCGAGGTTTTGGACATTTGCATCAGCGAGAACAAGCCTTCCTGCATGCGCGCGCCGCCGCTGGCGGAAAAACACACCATCGGAATACCGAATTCGAGACTGGCATTGACGCCGCGCACAAAACGCTCGCCGACCACCGAGCCCATCGAGCCGCCCATGAAGCGGAATTCAAATGCGGCGACCACCAGCGGAAGCTCTTTGATCTGGCCGCGCACCACAATCAAGGCGTCGGTTTCTTCGGTTTCTTTTTGCGCCTGCACGATGCGGTCGCGATATTTTTTGCTGTCCTTGAATTTCAGCATGTCGATCGGCGCGAGGTCGGCGCCAATTTCAATACGCGGCTCCACGTCGAGCAACGCATCCAGCCGCTGGCGTGCACCGACGCGAATGTGGAAGGAACATTTCGGGCAGACATGAACGTTGCGTTCCAGCTCCGGCTTGTATAACACCGCGCCGCAGCCGTCGCACTTGGTCCACAAGCCTTCGGGCACATTCTTCTTCTGCTGCCCTTCGGTACGGATGGTGGAGGGGATTAGATTTTTCAGCCAGCTCATGGTCGATGCCTCGTTCGAAAAATAATTTTGAATGCTGAATGCTTAATGTTGGGTGTGCGCGAAGCGCACGCTTGAATTCAACATTCACCATTAAGCATGATTACTTATCCAGCGCCGCGCGCATTTCCCGCAGCAGTTTCGCCACCGCGTTCACTGCACCGGCGGCACCGTGCTCTTCGATTTGCTTCACCACCGCGCTGCCAACCACCACCGCGTCGGCAACAACGGCGACGCGCGCAGCGGACTGCGCGTCACGGATGCCGAAACCCACGCCAACCGGCAAGCGGGTCACGGCGCGAATTTGCGTGAGTTTGTCCGTCACGGCGGAAATGTCAATATTCGTCGCCCCGGTGACACCTTTGAGCGACACGTAGTAGACGAAGCCGCGCACAAAACTGCAAATATATTGAATCCGTTCCGGCGGCGTGGTCGGTGCGATCAGAAAAATCGGCGCGATTTGGTGACGATCCAGCGCGGCGACAAACTCGGTGGCTTCTTCAGGCGGCAGATCGACGGTGAGCACGCCGTCCACACCCACTGCTGCCGC
>JANLTU010000257.1:0-16219 GCA_031363085.1 Gammaproteobacteria bacterium | reverse complement strand
GCGGCCGCTGAAGACCCAAACGGTGTCCGGCCATAAGCTGATGGAGCCGGAAAACCAACGTTGGATCGCGCAGCATCGCGAGATGTTGAATCACCAGACCGGCCACAAGACCACCTTCACATTCACCCACGCCGAAGTCGGCCACCCGGTGCCGGACGACTTCTTTACCACCCGCAGCGTCGAGCGAGAATGACACCCGGAGGTTTATTCCATACACCGTACGGGCGCAGTGCGCTTCGACTATTTTAGCTTTTCGAAATCACTCGATAATGCAACCCACTTTTTCAACGGGACGGCGCAGGTCAAGCTGCGCCTTGTTTTCAGTTCTGATGCTCGACGAGTTTCCGCTGAATCGGCTACTTACCGCGCCTGCAAACGCTTAAGCGCCGCTTCGGCGACGGGCCGCGCTTCGAACGCTGGTTTACCTTTGAGCGCTCGCGCCAATAGCTCGCGCGCGCGCTCCGATTCGCCGTTTTGTTCCAGGCTGAGGGCCAGATGGGTTTGAATATCGGGATGTTCCGGCATTTTGGCGTGGGCTTGTTCCAAAATCGGTTTGGATTTTTTTGCGTCGCCGGATTGCAGCAGCACCCAGCCGTAAGTGTCGGCGACAAACGGATGTTGCGGCGCCAGCTTGTACGCCGCCTCCGCCGTCGCGACGGCGCGCGGGTCGTGACTCGCCAGATAAGTCAGTGCGAGGTTATTTAAGATCGCGACCTGGTTTGGTTTGGTTACCAGCATTTTATTGTAAATATCCGCAGCCTCAGTAGTGCGCCCCGCGCTGCGGTAGGCATCGGCCAAACCCAGCCGCACCATGTCGTCCTGCGGATGGGTTTGCAACCAGTCTTGCAACAATTCCAGCGCACGGGTTTCGCTGCCATGCTGGCTTAACGCGCGCGCGCGTTTTAATGTCAAAACCGCAGTCGGCTGAAGTTGCGCGGCGCGCGCATAGGCTTGCTCGGCGACATCGAAGCGCTGCTGCGCCAGCAACACATCGCCGCGCAGCATGTGCGCTTCGGCAGCGTCCGGATATTTTTTAACGTAGCCGTCCACCCATTCCAGCGCCACGCCGATATTGCCCTGTTGAATTTCCAGCGCCGCCAGCCCGGCAACAATCACGAGCGCATCCGGCGCCAAGGTCATGGCCCGACGCAGACTGTTGCGCGCCTGGGCGTATTGACGCAGTTGCACGCGCGCGCGACCCAAACGGAAATGCGCGCCGGCATCGTTCGGCTGCGTTTTTAGCAGCGATTCCAGCGTGGCTGCGGCTTGCGGGTATTGCTCGCGCGCCCATTGCACATCGGCAAGCACCGACAACACCGACGCATGCAGGGGCCGCAGCGCAAAAGCTTCCTGCGCGAAGCTCTCGGCTTTTTCCAACTCCCGCGCCCGCAAATAGTGTTGCGCAAGCAGCAGGCGCGGCTCCAGCGCTGCAGGGTCGGCGGCACGCGCTTTTTGCAGGTAATCCACGGCGGCGGCGGGCTGATTTTCTGCGTATTCGATTTGCGCCAGCGACAACATCGCGACGCGGTTTTTCGGTTCGACTTCAAGCACGCGCAAAAACTGCGCGCGCGCCGCCGTTGAATTATTTTCGCGCCAGTCCAGCGCACCCAGATTCATCAGCGCCGGAACGAACTTTGCCTGCAATGCCAGCGCCTGCTGGTAGTGGGCGCGCGCCGCCGCGAAGTCTTTTTGCGCTAAATAAACTCCGCCCAACAGATTCGCCATTTCCGGATCATTCGGTTTCTCGGCCAGCAAAGCTCGCGCCGCCGTGAGCGCGGCGGGCACATCGTGTTTGCGCAAATACGTCAGCACCATGAGAACTTTGGCGCGCTTTTCCGCCTGCGTGTCTTGCGCCGCGCGTTGCAACTCGGCAAGCGCATGCTCGTAATCGCCCTCTTCCAAAAACGTTTGCGCCAGTTGGGTCTGTAACAGCCCGGGATTTTTCGCCCCCTTCAGCGCACGACGAAAATAGTCACGACCCGCGCGAAACTCCCCGCTCATGGCGGCCGCTTCGCCCAGCATGGCCAGGAGTTGCGAATCATCCGACGCTTCAGTGGCTGGGCCGAGCGCTTCCTTGGCCTTTTCCGGTTGATTAAGTTTGAGACGCGTTGCAGCCAGCAATTTGCGGGCGGGCAGATCCTCGCTCACTACCTCGACGTAGCGGCTCAGAAACAGTTCCGCTTGTTGATAATTTCCCATCGAGTAGTGCACCGCGCCCAGTAATGCGGTGACCGGACTGTTGGGCGGCGCGCTTTGATTGCTGCGTTGCAGGTAATCCAGCGCGGTTTTTAAATCGGTCTTCTTGAACGCCGCCAGTCCGCGCAGATAGTTGCCCAAAAAATGTTTGGGATTGGCCGCTAACAGCGCCTCGATGTGCGGTAGCGCGGCATCTTGTTGATTTTGTGCCAGCAGCGCAAACACCATCCCGACGTGTGCGCGCAGGTTGCGCTGCGTCAACAGTTGGCGTTGATCAAAATCGAGCGCGCGTTGGTAAGCGCGCGCGGCACTCTCATACTGGGCCGCCATGAAGGCCAGATCAGCGTTCAATAGCCAGGCATTCGGATCGGTCGGTGCCTGCTCCACCGCACGGCGCACCCAGGTACTTGCCTCGTCCGCCTTGCCGCGCGCCAAGGCCACGCGCGCCGCGCTCAGCATCACCACCGCAGGCACGGGTTCTTGACTAATTGCCGAGGCAATGGCGGCCTGCGCCGCTTCAAACTTTCCCAGCCCCGCTAACGCTTCGGCGCGCACTGCCCACAGTTCCGGCGAGGCAGCGCGTTCGTCAAACCGTGGCGGAGAAAATTCGGCCAGCAATTGCTCCGGCTGTCGCTGCAACAACATGGCGCGTGCAATCGGCGCGGCGCTTTGTTGCTTGGAACTTTCCGCCTCAGCCACGCGCCGCAATTCTTTTTCCGCCGAGGCGCCCTCGCCGATGTCGAGGTACAGCAGGCCGAGCAGACGGCGCGCTTCGAGATTCTGTGGATTTTTTTGCAGCGCGTTTTTCAGTTCAATGGTGGCGGCGCGCCACTGATTGAGTTCCTGGAACTGCTTGGCTTGCTGCAGATGGTCAAGATCGGTTTTGTCCTGTGCGCACGACCCCAGCGCAATACAAATACCCGCGACCATGCCACGCATTAACCGTGCGCGAATCTTGCTCATTTAAATCCTAGTTTGTTCATCACATCGTACAAGGTCGGGCGACTGATCCCCAGCAGTTCAGCGGCCTGCGAAATATTGTTGTCGGCCTGCGTCAGTGCGCGCTGCACAGCCTTGCGTTCAGCATCGTCGCGCACTTGGCGTAAATTTAAGGTCTGCTTCGCCGGCGCATCCGGTTGCAGCAGATCCAGATCTTCCACGCTGATCAAATTAGCTTCGGCCATGATCACCGCACGTTTGATTTTGTTTTCCAGCTCGCGCACGTTGCCCGGCCACGGATGCTGTTCCAGCGCCGCCAGCGCCTCGGTGCTAAAACCGCGCAACTCACCGCGCTTATGTTCCCGGCAATAACGTGCCAGCAGTGCGCGCGCCAACACCAGCACATCGCCGGCGCGCTCACGCAGCGGCGGCACCGCCAGCGTAATTTCGCTGATGCGGTAGTAGAGATCTTCGCGGAAACGCGCATCCGCGATCAGCGTCGGCAGTTCACGATGGGTCGCGCAGATAACACGCACATCCACTGGAATTTCCGCCCGGCCGCCGACGCGCTCGATCACGCGTTCCTGCAAAAAGCGCAGGATTTTGGCTTGCAACGACAGCGGCAGATCGCCCACCTCGTCGAGGAAAAAGGTTCCACCTTCGGCGTATTCGATCTTGCCTCGGGTTTGTTTTGCGGCGCCGGTGAATGCACCTTTCTCGTAACCGAACAGTTCGCTTTCGAGCAAATTCTCGGGTATTGCGGCGCAGTTGATCGCGATGAAGGGCCGCTGCGCGCGCCGGCTGAGCGCATGTAGCGCGCGTGCGACCAGTTCTTTGCCGGTGCCGCTCTCACCCAGTATGAGCGTGGTGACGTCGGTGGGCGCGATTTTTTCGATGATTCGACACAGCTTCAGCATGCCGGGGCTGGCCGCGACAATTCCGCCCAGCGGCGATTCGCGACTGCCTTGCGCCAAGCGGCGATTTTCTTCCTCCAGCGCATACAGGTGAAAAGCGCGCGCCACGATCAAACCGAGCACCTGCGCATCGACCGGTTTTTGATAATAATCGTAGGCACCTGCTGCCACTGCACGCAGCGCGTTGTCGCGCTCGTCGTTACCGGTCACGACAATCACCTTGGTGTACGGCGCCAGATGCAGAATTTCTTCCAGCGTCGCAAGCCCCTCGCTGGCATTCGCCGGATCCGGCGGCAGGCCGAGATCCAGCGTCACGACATGCGGCTCGAAGCGCCGCAATTGCGCAATCGCAGCGCTGCGATTTTCGGCCACGATCACTTCATAACTGTCGAACGACCAGCGCAGTTGACTCTGCAAGCCCGGGTCATCTTCGACCAGCAACAGCGTTTTGAGTTTCTCTTTTGTCATTGTTGCCTCGCACCGACGGAGTGCGCCGCCGTCGCGCGCTCGTTGACGCCGTAAATCGGCAGTCGCAGCGTAAATGTCGCGCCCTGCCCCGCCGTGCTGACGACGTCGAGCCGGCCGCCGATGGCCTGCACGAATTCGCGACTTTCGTAGACGCCGATGCCCATGCCGGCATTCCCCTTAGTGGTGTGAAATGGCTTGAACAACTGCTCGCGCAGAAAGTTCGCATCCATGCCGCAACCGGTGTCAATGATCGCAATCTCGACGCTCACGGTATCTGTCGACACCTGCACGCGCACCGCGCCTTCCGCCGGCGTCGCGTCTTGAGCATTTTGTATCAGGTGTTCCAACACCGACATTAAGCGTTCAGGATTGGCCAGCACCACGGCGTCAGCGCCGTCCAGAAGTGCGGTTGGAACCGGGGCCTGCAACGAGCGATGACGCACCGCCTCGTGCACCAACGCATGCACGTTGACGCGTTTCGCATCACCGGCCTCCATGCGACCCTGGCGTAATTGCCCCAGCAACTTGTTCATTTTTTCCGCTGCGTTGGTCACGGTGCGTATCGCATCGTCCATGAACGCCGGGTTGTCGCGATGCCGCGCCGCGTTTGACACCAGCAGCGACAGTTGTGCAACCAGGTTTTTAAGATCATGGACCACGTACGCGGAAAGCCGGTTAAATGCCTCGAACTGGCGCGCTTCGATCAACGCCGCGTTGCTTTCACGCAACGCCAGATGCGCTGCAATGTGCCGGCCGGTCATCAACAACATGTCGCGAATCTCCCAGTTCAACGCCAAAGGTGCGCGCGGCTGCGCCAGCACGGCGAATCCGAACAAGATGGCATGGTGAAACAACGGCACCACGGCCCAGGCACGCGCATTGTCCGTCAGGCTTTTGGGCAACACCAACGCGCCATAGCGCTGGGGGGTGCGTGCGTATTCCTCCAAGTTGATCACCCAGTGTTTTTCCGCCATAAAGCACAGCATCGGCGCATCCTGTGCCAAGGTGTCGCCCACCGGCACCGGCATATTCCAACGCGCAGCCACCGCGTAGTGGTGCGCCTGAAGTTGATACAAGGCGCCTCCGGTGCTTTCCACCACGTGCGCAAGCGCCACCAGTGCGCGCTCGCACAAGGAGGCATCCAGCGGCGCATCGGATAAAATTTCGTTGATGCGCAACCATTCTTCCCGATAGTCGTATTTCGACCGGAAAAAATGTTTATTGAAAAAGACTTTGATGCGCGCGCGCAGCTCACCTGAAAACATCAAGGCCAGCAACAACACCAGCGCGCTGAACAGAAACACGGTCTGGCCGACCGTACCGAACGCGCCGCCCATCACGCGGATGTAATAGCCGGTCAAGGCCATCGCGAGTAAATACAACCCCGCGCCCATCAAGGTGACGGAGCGAAAGATCAGTTGGCGCGAAACCACGATAGTGACCGCCCATTGCGGGTTCCGCGCCGCCGAAATCGCCAGCATCGGCACCACTAAGGCGTTGATGTAACCGCGTGCGCTCCAGACATCCGCGTCGATGACGTGGAACAACAGCGCTTCGGCATACATGTAAAAATCAAAGGCGAAGGCGCCGCCCACACCCAGGCAAAGAAACTTGATGGCCCAGCGTTGCTCCGCCGGCGTGCCGCGAAAAATTTGTTCGATGAACAACAAACCGATAATTGACAACACCAGGAACACCGCGATGGCATAGGTGCGTAAATCGAAGTTTTGCCCCGAAAGCGCGACCAGCTCTCCCAGCGTCACGGCCACGATGGGAATCGCTACCAGCGCGGAAATGCCTTTCAACGCACGCATCCAACGCTGCGCCAGATCAGCGTTGGGCGCGGAACGATACAGGAACATCGCAAGAAATATCAGCAGCCCAGCATCGCGGGCCAACTCCACGACAAACCAGATGCGCGGCGACACGCCGAATCCACGCACGGAATACACCTGCCAGGCGAGCGCCGCCGCCCACAAGGCACTGGTGCCGGCGGCCGCAAGCACGGCGCGGCCAATTTGTTCGCCGCGCTGGTTGAGCGCCGTCAAGGTTGCCAGCGCCACATAGGCGAGCGCGGCAAATACGTACCCAACTAAGGCAACTTCTACCATGAATGCCAGCGGTTACTTGAGCACATCAGCGTGCGCAGCCGCGACGCGCACCGTGCGTCCGTTCACGGCGCGTACGCAGCATGGGAGGAAATCAGCGTGCACCCTGACCAAACAAGATGACCTCGCCGGTTTGCAGGAGAATAGTCAAGTCTAAAAACAGGTTGTGATTTTTTGCGTAGTACAGGTCGTACTGCAATTTTTCCATCGCATCGTTTTCAGAAGCGCCGTAGGGATAGCGAATCTGCGCCCAACCGGTGATTCCGGGTTTAACGCGATGACGCTCGGCGAAGTAGGGAATCGCCACCGAAAGCTGTTTGACGAATTCCGGGCGTTCCGGACGTGGACCGACGAAGCTCATGTCGCCGCGCAGCACGTTGAAAATCTGTGGCAGTTCGTCGATGCGCACTTTGCGAATGAAATTGCCGACGCGCGTGGCACGCACGTCGTTCTTCTGCGCCCAGCGCGCTTTGCCGTCTTTTTCCGCGTCCACGCCCATGCTGCGAAATTTAATCACGTGAAATAACTTGCCGTTTTGGCCCACGCGCACCTGCCGGAAAAATATTGGGCCGCGATCCTCCACAAAAATGGCAATGGCGGTGAACAACATGAGCGGCAGCGTGGCCACCAGCAGCGTCGTGCTGACCACCAGATCGAAGGCGCGCTTGATGAAATCCTGCAGCAGACTTTGACCAAAACCATCGGAAAAAATCATCCAGCTCGGGTGCATGCAATCCAGGCGCAGCTTGCCGGTTTCACGCTCGAAAAACGTTTGCAGGTCGACAACTTCGACACCGCTCATTTTGCAGTCGAGTAACTCGTGCACCGGAAACCCGCGCCGCCGATCATCCATCGCCACCACTACTTCGTCAGCTTCGTAGTGCTGCGCCAGCTCGATCAAGCGGATGTCACTATTAATGATGCGCTCTTTATCGACGCTGTCTTGCTCGCCTTTAATGTGCACAAAACCGAGAATGAAAAAACCGCGATGGTCCACACGTCGACGCAACTGCGCCATGGTCGCAGCACGTTTTCCGGAACCCAGCACCAGGATTCGACGCTTAAACGTGTCTTGGTCGAGTAAGGCGAAAAACGCCGTACGTGAAATGACCATGCCGACGAACGACAACACCAGCGCAATACCCAACACCCCGCGTCCCATGAACAAATCTGGAACAATGTAAAACATCAGACTGATCGCCAGCATCGCCAGCGCAAAACTGATGCTGATGCGCACCAAAATGCCGGAGACACCTTCACGAAACGAACGCTTGTAGAGCCCCATCGAGATGGCTGACATCAGCATGACGGTGGCGAACAAAAAGGCTTTGGGTGCGACCGCACCGAAGCTTTGTGCAACTGCGCTGCTGCTGCCGAAAAAACGTGCTTCCACGCCGAGCATCGCCGCCAGCGCGTAAATGCCAAATTCGACCAACGCCAGAAAAATGAACGGTGCGGGAATGTATTGTTTAAACAGACGAACCGTTGCCATAGTGCCGACAAACCTCAATATTAAGGCTGCTCTTTGGGGACGTCGTAAAGTGGTCATGGGGAGATTCTCAAAGGGTGCGACTCGCACGCGCGCGGAATGACAACCCGACCTCTAGCCCATCCCACTATCGACACGCGCACAAGGTTCTAAACTTGCGCGCGCTTACATAACAGATCTGCGCAAATAAAACATCCGGCGCTGAAACTTTTGTGACTGATCAACACAGCGTAAATCGAAGGCGCCCAATAGTAACAAAAAGTATGTAGAACCATGCCTGGGTAATATTACCCAGCGAGCAAGTGCAGGATTCACATTCGCGCGAAATTCGCCGATAAAATTATGCTGGAGGTACATAATTCAGCGGCAAAACCTCCGTGCGGACGTGCAATTGTGGGGCTGTGTATCGCCCACCTGATGCTATAATCCGTAGCTTAACAATTACGCACTGCGACGAGTTCGAACCTGTGTACGAAGCGTTTTATAAATTGACCGCCAAGCCGTTCCGCCTCAGCCCGGATCCCCAATTTTTCTATCCCAGCGCCGGACACAAACGCGCCTTGTCGTATTTATTGTACGGCCTCAATCAAGCGGAAGGTTTCGTGGTTATCACCGGCGCCCCCGGCACCGGCAAGACCACGCTGGCACATAAATTGTTGTCGCAAAACGACGCACAGAGCGTGATCGTGGCGCACCTTGCGTCCACACAAATCGAAGCCGAAGATCTACTGCGCTTGGTCGCCGCATCGTTCAAGCTGCGCAGTGAACATGTCTCCAAAGCCAGCCTGCTAAAAGATATCGAATCATTTTTAATGGCACGCGCGCGCGAACGCAAACGCTGCTTGCTGGTGGTCGACGAGGCGCAAAATCTGCCGCCGCGCTCGATTGAAGAATTGCGCATGCTATCGAATTTCCAGCTCGGCAACAAAGCCTTGATGCAGGTCTTTCTGCTGGGGCAGGAACAATTCCGCGTCATGCTGGACAGCCCGGATTTCGAGCAACTGCGCCAACGCGTGATTGCGGACTATCATCTACACCCCCTTGATGCCGCAGAAACCCGGCATTATATCGAAGCGCGTTTGCAGCACGCGGGCTGGCAAAACGATCCGCAAATCGACCCCTATGCCCACGCTATGATTTTTGAATACACCAGCGGCTTGCCCCGGCGCATCAACATATTTTGTGATCGCCTGTTTCTGTTCGGCTACCTGGAAGGTTTGCATACGCTGACGCCCACCAACGTAAGCAGCGTCATCGCCGAAATGCACAATGAAATTTTACCGCGCAGTAACGACACGGTGTTCACACCAACCGAAAAGCCTAGCGCACCTGTTGCCGCACTAGAACAACCTAAACGCGCATCGGTTACCGAAATTACCCCGTCGGTGGCCTTACCCATTGCGGCGGCGGTGGTTAATACGGCACGACCGGCAATCGAGGCCGTGGTCGCTCTAAAATCGGCGACACCTGGCGCCGCAGCACGACGCGCAGCGCCGCTTGCAGAAACGGCCCCAGTCGAACCCATACGCACTCCTGCGCCATCACTGCGAAATGTCGTTGCCATGCGACCTGTGCCTGATACGCCCAGCTCCACAATTGAAGATTTTCTGCTCACTGATGAACGTGGATTGTATGCAGCAGACAACGCACCGCGCACATTTCCGAGCACCTCGCCATCGCTGGCGGTAACCGAATCGCGCTGGTTATTGATGATCGTTGCCGCCTTCATGGTGCTGGGAGTACTGGTCTTCTGGTTTTATCCGTCGATTCGTGGCGCTTTGCGGCAAACGCAGCCTCAGCATGCCGACAGTCGCGCGCCGCTCACCAGCGATACCACCGAAGCTTCACCCGCCTTGATGCAACAAATTACCGATCCAAGCGAAAATGTGCTCACAGAAAAGCGCATCTTGGTGTCTGCTCCGCCGGCCATCAGACAAAATGAATTTGCCGGTGTGGTGGCCGAAGCACCACGCCGTAGTAATGAGGCGGTAGCGACCCCGGCAGCGGAACGCAAAGTGCCTGCGACGATGGAGGGGAACAATAAATTAGCAACTCACGCGCTTGGCGCATCGCCAAAGAGCGGCGAGCAGGAACAAAAAAAGTCGCCTAACACCACACTGAACTCCAACAGCGCACAGCAGCCAACCACATCGCTGCCACCGCCCGCAGCCAAGCCGACCTCTGTCACAACAACGGCGGTGGACAGCAGCGCTTCCACCGGCGCGATATCGCAACGCGAATTAGCATTGCTGGTTCTTAATTTCGCGCGTTACTACGATGAAGGCAACCTGCCGCAATTTCTAAGCTTATTCGACGCCCAGGTGCGCACCGAAGACAGCAACACGATTGATGCCATACGCAACGATTACACCGATCTGTTCAAAAAAACTGCCGCTCGACAAATACTCTTAGGCGATATTCACTGGGAAAACACCGGTCGCCTGCTTGCACAGGGCACCGGCTCATTCGAAGTGCGCATCAGCGCGACCGAAGGCGAACCCGCGCGCGCGCTAAAAGGCCAGATCACTTTTCATGTCGAAAAGAAAGACGCGGGTCTTGTCATCATTGCGCTCTACCACTCGTCGCATTAATGTACGCGACATGGTCGCAAAATGTTCCCTTCCCACCGTCAAGCGCATCGCACACTTGGCAACTGCACTGCTAGTATCACGACGCAGAAATATCGGAACCAATGAAACGGATGGATTTTTTTGCCCCGCGAGGCGCAGACCCGCAGCACTATTGTACGTAGTGCAAGGGGCGGCAACGACGCCGGGCGAAAAAAGCCGCCGTTTTATGTTTCGATATTTCTGTGTCGTGATACTAGGACTGTTCTTAGGCACGACCGCACTGGCCGCCGTTAAAGACATAACAAATTCCAGTGCCTACGACATCATTCCGGAAGAGTCGCACGATTTCTTCGGCAATCTCGATGAGCAAGAGGCACGCGCCGCACAGGATAACGAGGCATTTTTTGCACGCGGACGCATGGCCTTCCTGTTTGGGTACTATGACCTTGCACGCGAACTGTGGGTACCGCTGGCCAACGATGGCTATGCAAAAGCCCAGGCCAATCTGGGTTGGATGTACCAAACCGGGAAAGGCATGCCGAAGGATTTAAAAAAAGCGATCGAGTGGTATTTAAAAGCCGCCAAGCAAGACCACGTCATCGCCAAGAACAATCTTGGCGTGATGTATGAAAATGGTTGGGGCACCAAAAAAAATCTGAAGCGCGCGGCCTATTGGTATCGGGAAGCCGCCAGCACCGGCTACTCTTATGGCCAATACAATTACGGCAAGATGCTGCTTGAAGGCGCGGGTGTAGACAAAAACTCAAAAGAAGCCACTTACTGGCTCGGCTTGGCTGCGCTGCAAGGCGTTGATGATGCCAAGGGTTTGTTAATCAACAAGCCGAAATGGGGCACCGATCAACCGCGTACTCCTGTTGCCGAAGCGCCTCCCACTGTTATTCCGAGCAAGCCACCCGCCGCTCTTCCGGCTAAGCAACAACAAGTCAAAGAAGTGCTGCGCGAGCCTTGGATTCTAAACCAAGCGGCCAAAAACTATACCTTGCAGTTGCTCAGCAGCAAGGAAGAACACGTGATAATCAACTATCTCGACAATCCGGCGCTACCCGACCCGACCGCCTATTACAAAGCAAGCGTGCTGGGCGAGGCGTGGTATTCGGTGGTGTACGGCGCATTCCCCAGCTTCGAAGCGGCACAGCAACAGATGCGTTTGCTGCCGCCGGGCGTGCTGCGTTACAAACCGTGGATCCGCGTCTTCGCCGATGTACAGCGCGCGATTAAAACGCCGGTGGAATAGCCTGCCCTTCGTTAATCAGAATTGTCGATGGAAATGGAGCTTGCGCTTAATTCATTACTGGCAAAGCTTCCCTTAACGGTCACGTGAACACCGCTGCTATAAGTCCGAGTATCGCCGCTTGGAATCGCCACGGTCACACCCGAGACGGTAAGCGGCCCTGCGGGTAACTCGACTTTTTCAATGACCCCGCTCAAATTTACTTCAGACGATCCTGCATCCTTGCGTATCATTTGCGTAACAACCCATTCACTCCCCGCCTTATAAAATTGCATCTCGACATAGTCGTCTTTACTCAGATAACGTACCCCAAAATCTCGTATCGGATTGTTATCACGCTCGTCTTTTAAGACGGTGAGCGTGTTGATTTGCAGATTGAGCCCGAGCACAACCACGGTATTGGTCGATGGAACGCTTGCCGATACATAGGCTTTTAACGAACTGGTTGGGCTGGTTTCTCTGAACTTGAGCTTTTTAGCCGTCAGATTGCCGCTCGTATCGAATTGACCTTCGACCTCCAGCTTGGCACCCACAACAATGCTCTTGTCATATTGCGTTTGAGCGTCCAATAAAATGGCCTGCCCATTGAGCTCAAACATGCTGGGTAGATTCACTTTCGTTACGATCCCCTCCAGCGCCAGCGTATCGCCGTCTTCCCCGACCACATCCTTGCGGCCGCCGTCTTTAATTTCGATTTTGTTGGCTAATAAAACGTTGTTTACTGGCATGCTGGTGCTCTTTATTTCGACATACAGATCGTTGCTCAAGCCGTTGGGCGCCTCGACATTCGCGAGACGATAGTTAATTGTCAACGTTCCGACCATGAAAGTTTTCGTATCGGCATTCAGATTCGCTACCAAGCCCTTGAGCTCGACTTCGTCACCGGCGAAGAGCGCTTTTTTCAACTCAATGCGCGTTGCAAAAATATCGCCGCGGCCGGAGGAGTAACCGCTGACTTCGATCACGTTATTAGGCTGCATCGTGGCCAGGGAATACCCCGGTGCGCCCGCATACAGCGTTCCCGCCGTAAGGTGTACCGTCTGACCCATCACGTTCACGGTCTTCGCGACCGGATCGATTGACAACACGATGCCTTCCACGTCGTCGGCATAGTCAATGCTGTTCGCCACACCGGTCTTGCCGTCGGTATTCACGCTGCCATTAACTTTTACCACCATGCCGACGGCCAGCTTGTCCTCGCTTTGCGCAACGCCTTCCAGGGTGATCGTGGTACTGGCCTGGGTGTTGTATTCCACACCATTAACAAAAACACTGCCAAAACCGGTGATGCTCCCCTGCGTGGTGTGCGCATTTTTGGGCGCCGCGCCGGTACCGCTGGTGCCACCATCGGCACAGGCGGTGAGCGCCAGAACCACCGCCAGCGGTGCCCAGCGATAGAAGTTACACATCGTGTTCATGGGAGGACTCCTTGTGACTTTCGTCTTCAAAGTAATACACGCCAATACCGCTCGCTTTGCGTCCTGTGCCAGTGACTTTTGGATTGGTGTCGCGATCATGCGCCGCCATCCAGTGATCCAATCTTTCCAAAAACTGTTGGCCTTGTTCCGCCAGTAATTGCCGCAGCTCGACGACCGCTTCTTCGGGCAAGTTGTTGTAATACACTTTGCGTTGAAAAAACGGATCCTGGCCGGCTGACTGAATGTTATGGTCAATGGTCGAGATGAGCCCCGCGACGTCTTTACCTAAGATGCCAAGTTTCTCGGCTTCGCCCGATTTGGGGATATAGGAGCGGCTCATCAAGCGCAAATAGCCGTCCTCTTGTTGTTCGACGACCCCGGTGTGAATCAATTCGTCCAAAATGGCCCGCGGCGGCACATCGCCGCTGAATTTTCTGACCAAGTCGCTGAAGCTCACCTGTTGATCGCTAAACAGCATCGAGCGCGGCTGCCCCGCTGCGTCGAGGAACGCCGGGTCGCGCACCCAACCCGCCACTACCCGCGCGGCGCGATGGTGGCGCTCAATAAAATCGTTATCGAAATTTCCTTCGAGTTGGATAATGCGCTGCACTTCTTTACGCGGCACACCGGTGATGGTTGAAACTCGTGAGGTGCTTTGTTTTCTGCCGGGCATATTGAATTCGGTACGTGCGACTTCGACATACACTTGCTTCGCCATCTCCGCCAATCCGGCAAACGGCACACCGTTGCGCAGTAACAGGCGAATGAGCGGGCGCAGCAACTTGAGAATTGCCTTGGACAGCGCCTGCTGATGGTCGTGTGAGTTCATAAGATATAAGGTTAAATCAGCCCTGTCCTAACATCGGGTCCTCGGTTTTAAAAAAGGCGGCCTTGAATAAGGCCGCCCCAGTTACTCGGCTTCAATCCGGCGTGTTTCCCGGATCATGCTACTGAACTAGTCATCCTTCTTTATGGACGTGGCGGTGAGCATGTTGTTGGCAAAAGTGCCTTCAACTTTCACTATAGTTTTCACTGTTACCTCACCGAATGCTGTCAAATCCACTTTCGAAAGATCCACACTGACTCCGGCAATCACAATCAACGACCCGGTTACGGAAGCTACTTCCCCACTTAACTGAGAAGTAGCGCCGGCGGATTCACGTTTCAGTTTGGACGCAACTAAGCTGCCTGAATCCAGGTAGGCGTGAATTTCCAGCGTATCCACATTGGCAGTGATATCGCTCAAGCTGAAGTAGCGTTTCTCATTTTTATCATCTTTCAACGCGGTCAGAGTGTTTACATGTATGACCTGTCCCAACATCGTTACCGTGCTTGCTGTGGCATCCACCGCTTCCACGAGAGCCTTGATTTCAATATTGCTCTCCTGGCGCAATTCCACCTTTTCTGCGGCCAGCTTGTGATCGGCATTCATCGTACCTTTCACTTCGAGCCGCACGCCTTTTTTGATGCTGTCTTTTGTTCCATGTTCATACTTGGTGGTATTGCTCAGCAACACGACTTGATCGTTCAGGGTGAATTCTGAATCAGATGCAACATTGGTCACGATGCCCTCCAGCTCCAATTCCTTACCGCTTGCGATGTCGGCACCTTTCTTACCATCACCGTCCAGCTCCACCTTGCTTGCGATCAACACATTGCTGCTGAATCCTTCCGTGCTCTTCACCTCAACGTACATGTCATTGGCAAGCATGCTGTTGGGAATGTCCTTGAGGCTCGCCTTGCTGTAGTCGATTAATTGTTTGCCGATCATGAAGGTTTTCGCAACATCATCGAGGCTCGCAATCAAACCTTTCACCTCGATTTCATCGCCGCTGGCCATGGCAAGCTTCTTCAACTCAACGCGGGTGGCGTAGATGGCGCCGTCGCCTGCGGTGTAGCCGCTGACTTCAACGATGTAGCCAACAGCTATCATATCGACGGAAGTAATCGTGGATACTTTGCTTTCAAAGACCGTGGTCGCATCGACATTCACGGTTTGGCCCATCACAGTCAACGTCCCCTTGCCTGCAACAAGCGCGGTTGCTTGCACAATCCCGTGCAGCTCGTCGGCGTACGAAATACTCAGTGCGGTGCCGGTCTTACCATCGGCGTTAATGCTGCCCTGTAACTTAACCACCATTCCTAAGGCGAGCTTGGATTCGTCAGCGGCCACACCGTTGGCCGTGACCGCCGCAGCGCTGGACATATATTCCACGCCGTTCACGAACACGCTGCCGAAGCCGGTGATGACACCTGATCTGGCCAAGACTTGAGATTGTGATGGGGAGTCGGATGAGGAACCACCGCAGCCTGCAAGGCTCAGTGCGCTAAGTACTACCAGAACTGTCGCTTTCAATTTCATGTTTTTCATAGTGATCTCCGTAAATTCACGTCGAGGTTAAAAGGTATATTGAGCACAGCACAACCAATTAGCGGGGGGGTGCTCTACGTATTTTTGGGGTTTTTTACCCAAACTGACAAGGAGATTGTCGGACCGATTTCGGATTTATTCAAGGGGGAAACTACCTAGATGCGCTGTTTTGCGAGCCGTTTATCAATCTAAAACATGCTTTATGATTCTCAGGGCGGTAGGCGGGCGCGGCTCCTTCCCCCTAAAAAAATCCATAGAAACAGGAAGTTGACTGCTACAAAGCAGGCGCAAACTGGTAAAAACTATAGGGGTTTACGATTCGAGCAGGCGAGCTGAAGGCTTACAAGTGGGAGCCGCGGTCATTGCGGCTGGGCCGCTCCCACTTCGGTTCTTTTGCCGTGCAATGAAGGTAGGGGGTGAATTGGAAGGAATGACTACCGCGTCAGCGCGTACACCAGCACATAGAACATCGACGACGCGTAACCGTTCGCGGT
>JANLTU010000240.1:0-6735 GCA_031363085.1 Gammaproteobacteria bacterium | reverse complement strand
GGGCGGATTTACGGACACCAAACGCACCGGGCGTCCGGGATGGGACACGATATGGCACGGATGGTTTCGATTGCAGGAGCGACTTGAGGGCTATCAAATGAGCAAACTCGCGCATGATGAATTGTGATCAAGAGACAGCTCCGGCACGGGGGATAAGGAGACCCGGCGTCAAGCCTTGGAGCTCTATCTGGAGGAGTTGGGCTTCAGATCGATTGGCCGGATTTTGAACTTCAGCAATGTCTCCATACTGAAGCAGCAGCGGTGCGCACGTACATTGTTTCATCCAGGCGATCTCTGCGCGTGAGGTACCGCTTTACACTTGAGGGTGCGTTGGAGCCGGTGCCGTAGGTTGTCAAGGTGCGGTTCGAATACAAACCGGTCGCGCCCGCCTGCCAGAGTTTCGTTCAACTTACTCCCAGCGAAATAACACCGCAGCCAGGGCGAGAAATACCGCGCTCATGATTCCCAGCACCAGTAACTGCGGGAACACTTCGGCAAAACCGGCGCCGTCGAGCATGATGGCGCGCGCGGCGTTGACGAGGTGGGTGAGGGGGAAGACTTGCGCGATTTTTTGCACCCACGGGTGGGTGCCTTCGAGCGAGAACCACACGCCGGACAACAGCATCATCGGCCAGGTGAGTACGTTCAACACGCCGCCGGCGAATTCTTCGCTTGCAAAGCGTGCGGCGCTGAGCAGGCCCAGCGAGATCAGGCACACCGCGCCGAGCGCGAAGGTGAAAGCAAGCGTGAGATACGAGCCGTGCATGGTGAAGTTGATCAGCAGGTCGCAACCGACGTAGACGATGGTGACCACCAGGGCGATGAGCGACATGCGCGACAGAATTTGCGCACTGAGAAATTCCAAGGCGCTCAGCGGCGTGGCTTTGAGGCGTTTGAGCACGCCGTTTTTGCGGTAACGCACGATCACGTAGCCGATGCCGAACAGGCAACTGAACATCATGTTCATGCCGAAGATTCCCGGCGCTAACCAGTCGACGTAGCGGACTTCGCGCCCGGCCAGTGCGTTGCGTTCGAAGGTTGGCGCGTGGGCGGTGTCGCTGCTGCCGCGCAGCATCTGCTCCAGAATATAGCCGTTGGGCGAGTCGGTGTTGATCCAGTAGCGCGCTTGCGTGCCGACCTCCAGCAGCATGTCCAGTTGGTGATGTTCGACTTTGCGTTGCGCGGCTTGCAGGTTATCGACCGGGATGAACTGCACGTACTTGGTGTGCAAAAAGGCACTATCGGTTGGTGCGGATACGCCGCCGTAGACGCCGACTTTGAACATGTCGCGCGGGCCGCCGGAAAACGCGAATGCAAAACCCAGCACGATGAAAAACGGCAAAATGAAATTCCACGCAAGCGCCGAGCGGTCGCGTAAAAATTCCAGATTGCGGGCATGCAGTACCGCGAAAAAACGCTTCATTTATAGTCTCAAGGCTTTGCCGGTCAGTTCCAGGAATAAATCTTCCAACGACGGTGGGCGGATTTCCAGCCGTGTCAGCGGCACGCTGTTTTTCAGCAACAGCGCGATGGTTTCATTGACGTCGAGCGCCTGGATCTCCACGTAGCCGTCGCTTTCAAACACGGTGAACGGAAAGTGCGTCAGCGGCATGGCAAAATCTGCGCGCGGTAAACGCAGGAACACGTGTTTGAAGTGTTGCTGCAACAACGCATCCGGCGTGCCGCGTGCGATCACGCGACCGTGATCCATGATGGCGATTTCGTCGCACAGTGTGTAAGCCTCTTCCATGTAATGCGTGGTTAAAATAATGGTCTTGTTGCGCGCTTTGATGGAACGCACCAAGTCCCAGAAATTGCGTCGCGCTTGCGGGTCCAGGCCGGTGGTGGGCTCGTCGAGGAACAATACGTTCGGATCGTTGACCAGCGCGATGCCCAACAACAAACGTTGGCGTTGTCCGCCGGACAGCTTGCGTGCGTCACGGCTCAGCAACTCGCGCAGGTTGCACAATTCGATCACCTGTTCCAGCTCGGTGGTGTGCGGATATAGCGAATGAAACAAGCGCAGCACATCCTTGACCGTGAGGTAGTCAGGCAGTGCCGTGTGTTGAAATTGGATTCCCGCCTCATTGCGGAACTGCGCGCCGAGTGGTTGTTGCTTGTAGAAAATCGATCCCGACGTGGGCTTCTGGATGCCCTCCATCATTTCGATGGTGGTGGTTTTGCCGGCGCCGTTGGGACCCAGCAAACCGAAGCAAATGCCGGGTTCAATCGCGAAACTGACGCCATTCACTGCCCGGACTTTCGGGTAGTGTTTAACGAGGTCACGAACTTCGATGATAGCAGGCATGCGCGCGATGCTACCGGAGTTACGCGGGAAATCGAAGCGGCAAAATTTTTTTAGCGTTCCGCCGCTGCTGTCATGGTTGGCACCATCGCATTGTGATCATCTACGATCCACACCAGCCCCAGGCCGTCGACGAATTTTCCGCGCATGCTGTAGGCGCGGCCGGGGAGGGCTTCGAAGCTGATGGTATTGATGCTGTGAGCAGCGGCGTACGCGTCGTTGCTGCCGCCGAGTTTGGAAACCTCCACGCGCACGATTTGTTTGCCGGGTAATACCTCAATTTGCGGCGCATGGTCACGCAAGGTGTCCACGCCATTGACGCGCCGGATCACGACATTTGTGTCGGCGTTACGGTCGGCGGTCAAAATCGCCACTTCGTCTTTCGCCAGTTTTGCGCCCGGATAGGTTTGCACGAGGGTTGGCGCGCAAGCGATGAGGTTGAACAGGATGAACGTTCCGCACAGCCATTTCAGTTTGTTGCCGGTCTCCATGAGGGACCTCCATGTTTGCATGCGTTTGAATAGGTGACTGAAACACTATACGGCTTTCGAAGCCATTCGACAGCGTCTTTGTTCAGTTTGATTTCATCGCCTTTGGATATTGTCTGCGCAAGGATTGAGATTGCTTGGAGTTATGCGTGACATGAATAATGCACTACAGATAAAAGTATGGGATCCCCTGGTGCGCGTTTTTCATTGGGTTTTGGTAATGGCGTTTATTATCGATTTTCTGACCGAAAACGACTGGATGCGGCTGCATGCCAATGCCGGCTACGTGATTACCGGATTGTTGGTATTTCGGTTGATCTGGGGAGTTATCGGTTCGCGTTACGCGCGTTTTACCAGTTTCGTGTTTGCGCCGCGCGTGGTTTACCGCTATGTCAGAAACATGCTGCGCGGCAGAGCGGCACGCTACGTCGGTCACAATCCTGCCGGCGGGGCGATGATCGTCGCCTTGTTGGTGTTATTAGCGGCTACCAGCGTGTCCGGAATTGCATTGTATGCGGTCAGTGATCAGGCCGGGCCATGGGCACACTGGCTTGGCGGCTTGGGCGGCACCTGGGAGCGCAGACTGAAGCATGCGCATGAATTCTTCGCTAATTTCACCTTGTTACTGGTGATTACGCATCTCAGCGGTGTGGTGGCCAGCAGCGTGTTGCATGAAGAGAACTTGGTGCGCGCGATGATTACCGGCTACAAGCTGCGCGTCAATAAACATCTAACTAGAACGGAGGCAATGTGATTAACATCAGCAAACTGGCGGTGCTAATGTGTGCAGGCTTGACATTTAGCGTAGCGCACGCCACCGCACTCACAGACTTGTTGCAAAAATATCAGACACAGGGCGCGCAGCAGTTCGAGGCGCAGGCGGGCAAAACGCTTTGGACACGTTCGTTTGGCATCAGCAGTGAAGGCAAGGAACGCCGCTGCTCGACCTGCCACACCGAAGACTTGCGCCAGGCCGGCAAGCACATCAAAACCGGCAAGAACATCGATCCGCTCGCGCCCTCGGTCAACACCAAACGGCTGACCGACATCGCCGAAATTGAAAAGTGGCTCAAGCGCAACTGCGAATGGACTTTGGGTCGAGAATGCAGCGCGCAGGAGAAAGGTGATTTTCTGAGTTTTATTAGTATGCAATGAAGTCTAAAAACTGCCGAGAAACATGCCGCTTCTACTCCAGCAGGGAAGGTGCAAAGCGGTGCTTGATTACTTGATCTACAATGAAAGAGGAGTCCCATGAAGATTCGTTATGCAATGCTCGCAGTCGGCGCCGGCATTTTAACTGCGGTCAGTCAAATGGTGCTGAGCGAAGATGATGAAGACCACGGCAAACATCAATCTAAATGGTTTGAACGCAGCTCCGATGTCGCACGTGTCGATAACCCCCAATATACGAAAGAATGCGGCGGATGCCACTTCGCCTATCAACCCGGTTTGTTGCCGGAACGCTCATGGCGCAAAGTCATGAACCAGTTGAAAAGCCATTTTGGCGACAACGCTGAGCTGCCGGCGGCCACATACGATCAGGTGTTGGCGTACTTGGTGGCCAATAGTGCGGAACACGGCAACTATCGCCGCTCGGAGAAAATCTTGCGTTCCATCGCAAGCAACGATGTGCCTAACCGGATCACCAATACTCCGTATATTCGCCATAAACACGACGAGCTTCCGGCGAAACTGGTCAAGGGCAACGACAAGGTGGGTAGCCTCAGCAACTGCGCCGCCTGCCATCTCAAGGCGGAGCAGGGTTCGTTCCGCGAAGGTGAAATTCGCATTCCGGGTCGCGGTGGTTGGGAAGATTAGAGATTAAATGCGCAAAGTAACGCGGCTAGTTTTGTTGTTGATCATGGTTGCGTCGCGGTCTACGGCATTTGCCTATGACGATGATCATGAACTCAATGAGCGCGATCATGACCGTGCGCGCAGCTTGCATGAGAGCGGCGTGATCGTGCCCTTGGAAGAGGTTGTTGCCAAGGTTCAAGCAAGCTACCCCGACAGCAAAGTGCTGGAAGCCAAACTCAAGGGTAAGGCTCCTGGGCTCGTCTATGAAATAGAAATTGTCGACAAGGCCGGGGTGGTGCGCGAGCTGTATTTCGACGCGCGTAACGGTGTGTTATTGCGTACTCGGCAAGAGTAAGAGGCCATGTGGTGAGGAATTAAAAATAGACTCCTGTTCTCGGCAAGCACTCCTACCCCAATGTTTGCATTCTGTAATGAAGGCAGTAAACACTTCCTGAATTAACCTCCCGCGCCCACTGGTTTTTTTATTTGTGTGAAGCCCATTTCTTTATATTGTAAGTTCAGAAATTAACCCCAAGCGTGTTAAATAGTGCCATAGACATATTCTTTAGCCGGTGAAAAAATCCCATCACTATTTTCTACTGTTCGTCTGTTGCAGCATCGTTGGCGTTTCCTGATGGTTGTGGGTGTACACACGCAGTCAAGGGGGTGCGGTATGAGATTTCTGATCGCCGATGACCATGATCTGGTGCGCGCAGGACTGCGGCATGCGTTGCAAGCATTGGTGTTATGTCCGGAGCCAGAAATCATTGAGGCGCGTAGCGCCGCCGAAGTACAAGGCATCCTTGCCTTGAATGCGAAATTCGATCTCGTGGTACTCGATCTGGTGATGCCCGGCGCGGGTGGTTTTAGTTTGCTGAGCAAACTTTGCGATCAACTGGAGAATACTCCGGTGCTGGTGATTTCCGCCTCCGACGACGCGCTCACCATGCGCCGCGTATTGGACTGCGGCGCGTCCGGCTTTGTGCCCAAGAACACGCGCCATGAAGTCATGCTCAGCGCTTTTAGGCTGGTTCTTTCCGGTGGCGTGTACGTACCCCCTGTGTTTTTGGTGCGCAATGGTCTGGCGAAGAGTCGGGGCAATATGCTTCAACCTGCGGATTTACCTCCGACAGCGACCGGGCGTGCCACCCTGTCCAGCGAGTTGACGGAACGCCAACGCGAGGTGCTGGGCCTGCTCGAACAGGGCATGCAAAACAAACAAATTGCGCGCCAGCTCGGGTTGTCCGAGCATACGGTCAAGATTCACGTCGCCGCCATATTGCATGCGTTAGGTGTTACCAATCGCACCCAAGCAGTGATCGCCGCGCAGCATTTCGGAGCGGTGGGTGTGCAGTGAGACGTGGATTCTGGACACCCGGTGTCGGTCTATTTGCACTGCACTTTATGGCGACTGGATCAGCGACCGAACAAGCCCCTACAGCCGACCCGGCGGCGCTCACCGAAGTGGATTTTCTGGGTGAAATCCCCGTTGCGCTTTCGGCTTCACGGTTAAAACAATCGATGCTCGACACGCCGGTGTCGATCACCATTATCGACCGCGCAATGATCAAGGCGTCAGGATTCATCGACCTTGCGGATTTGATGCAACTGGTGCCGGGGTTTCAGGTTGCGCATGCCAATGGCAATCTGGCCGTGGTCACTTATCATGGGTTGGCCGAAGCCTGGCCCAAGCGCATGCAGATTCTGGTTGATGGGCGTTCCGCGTATCTGCCAATAGTGTCAAATATTGACTTTTCGACATTGGGTGTTGCGCTGGATGACATTGAGCGCATCGAGGTAATCCAAGGCTCGGACGCATCGGCCTACGGCAGCAATGCTTTTCTTGCTGCGATCAACATCATTACGCGCCAACCGTTTCAGCAGCGCGGTGCTTTCGCGCAAGTGACCACGGGCTCACTCAACACGCGTGAGGTGGTGGTGCGCTACGGCGGCGCGCTCGGCAAATTCGATTATCGGGCCACGGCAAATTTTCGATCCGATAATGGTTTTTCCGGAGTAAACGATGAAACGCGTGCGCGTGGACTCAATGTACGCGGCATTTACACACCGAATACGAAAGATATGTTTGACCTGCAAACAGGCTATAACAACGGTGAATTTGGTGCTTGGGCAGATGGTTCAGCG
>JANLTU010000239.1:0-28000 GCA_031363085.1 Gammaproteobacteria bacterium | reverse complement strand
GCGGCAACGCATGACGTGATTGAGCAGAAGTCAGCAGACGGCGTAGTCGCCAAACGCCCACAGTAATGCGTGGGACAGGGTGAAGGCCTGAACCATCGACAGAGAGGAGCCGTACTTAGCTCAATCGTTGCGTTGCCTGTGTCAAACGGGAAGTAACGACTTGGCGCTATCACGTAACCGGCTTTGGGGCGAGCGTTGCTTGCTCTAAACATCAATGGAACCGCCCACTGCGGACCCGCACGGTGGGGTGGTGTGGGGGCTGGGGTTAGAAACCCCCGGCTACCCGATTAGGTTTGTTGAATGAGTTACTTACACTCCATTTTTTCAAAAACATAGTCATTCTCAACCCTAGAGTTTTTGTCATAAAACACTGAGCACACCCTAATCCACTCCGGTATTCGTTTGGAAAGCACCACATTAGTATGTGTGTAGCTGCATTCGAGCCATAGTTCGAGGCCGCTGCTTCGTTTCTTGTAAAGATTCCATGTCAAGATCAGTTTTTTCCCCACGGTTTTTTGGTCACTGGGAGGTGATGAGGCCAACTCGGCGGGCGGGCCGATATAGAAGGTAATTCCTGACACCTTGATAGGCATCGCCTCATTACTATAACTACTGACATCCCAACCTTGGAGCTGGCTGGCTGGCTTTTGTGAAACTTCAATGGTGGATGGACACGACAGTCCTTCGTTGGCCAGAGCACCGAATCCATAGCCGAGCAGGGCGTTGAACCATACCAGCCTAATAAAGAATTTTCTTGTCATTATCGGTTACTCGATTATAGAGAATGCGTTTCCGTCATCACTCGGATCCTCACCGCCGCCGCCACTCCAACGAATAGTGCGGGTATGAACACCTTTGCCTGACCATTGGTCATAAACCTGAATTCCTTTTGCATCTTGGGAAATATAGATGGCCGCATGATTGCCATGACGTTGATTCGGATACTTGCCATCTTTGAAGGTTGCGATTGCGGTTCCACTCTGAATAGCCACGTTTCCGCGCACAGATGCACCTTGTTTCCATTTGCTGGTTTCAGGTGCTCCCGCGCAGTGTTTCACCAAGGCTACGCATTCACCATCTCCAATAGCTGTCCCCATGTGAAAGGCTACATGCTCTTTCTGACATACGTAAGGCGTATTTAACAACTCCCATTGAAGGTGAAGATAGAAACCTAACGTTTGAGTTAAACGGCGCGCTGAGAAGACTTCAGGAAACATGCAACGCTTCACCGCGTCCGCCTTGAACGAAGGGTTAGAACGGTTTTCGGGATAATGCCAGCACACCCACGAGACAAAACCGTGACCGACCCAAGCGCCCAACCCGACGCCCATGATGCTTACCAACGCCCATCCACTCAACTTGTTTTTTTGGTGGGAAGACAACCACGGCGGATGGACCCGTGCCGCATGCAGTAGTAAAGCTTTCAGAACGCCCGCGCCCTTCGAGGCTTGCCCGTGACTCTCGCCTTTGTTGTTACGAACTTCTAACGTTCGCCATAACCGGCGTGCAAAAGCAGAGCGAAGCGGCGCCTTTGCACGTCCGAGTTGATGGCGGGGTTAGGCTCTATTTCAAGAAAGGCTGCACTTCGGTTTCATAGAATTTTTTCAGATTCGGTAAGAAGTTATCGACTACGTGATTGTTCGGCTTTCTTGGGAAATCAATGTAGGAAGTCGCCCCAGAAACACGAACCTCAACGGAGGTTGCGTTAGCGACTTGTTTGAGTTGGTCAGGTGTGGCAGAAAACACGCCGCGATCAAATTTTGTTGTGTAGACCGTGTTCTGTGGGGATGTTACGGAATAATCGATGTCGCCTTTTGCTGCGGCGAGTTCTATTTTTTCAGCGCCATTATTGAGCAAGAATGTTGCCGTGCTTCCTTCTCTTATGTTTAGCCACTTGGCGCCACTATAAGTAGTGTTGTTTTCGAAGGAAAATAAAATGCCGGTAGCGACAACTTTACTGTCTTGGGATCGAATAACGAACGGATTGAACTCGGCAGCATTTGCCACTATGCCCAGGTAATCTGCGTCAATTACGCCCCCGGTCATTGTTACCCTTGTTTGGTTGCTATTGAATTTATCTGTTTCCTGTTTCACTCCATAGATGCTGACCATAGAAGCGGCGCACCCTGAAACTGCCAACAACACGATTAAGGAACTGAGAAAGTTTTTCATTGTTTCCTCCCACTGGTGAGTTGAGCCTAACGTTCGAGTTGAGCGGCGTTCCGCTGGAAGGGACGCCTGAGCTTGCGAGGAAGATGGCGCGGAATGTCCGCTCCAACGAGGGGTTCGACGGGGGAGGCGGCCGCACGTTCGAGCCTGCAGTGTAGTGTCTGTGAGACAAAAGAAAATTCCATGCGGCCCGCGCCCTGAGGGTTTATCGCGAAGCGTTCGCTTTCGACTGCGCGCCTCAAGCTCGCTTAGGCGGCAGCGAAACAACGCTTCGCACACTACCATTTTTCCCCGCCCTTCATAAAGCCCCCCTCCTTGTGCTTGTCTTCGCTTTTCAAGCGGCGGGGAAAACGCGACCGACTCTCGCGTTGAACATAATTTAGACGGCGTTCGTTTTTGAGCACAATGCCGCCTAAATCTAAATTTGATCGTTTGTCCTCGCATGCCATTACTAAAGACACCTGTCAGTAAATTTAGTCATGCCTAAACATTTGCGGATCGGAACTGAAGTCGCCCCTCAAGCACCCCCAACTGCAAGCTTCAGTATAGTCGCTGGATTTCTGTGCGGGTTTAATAAGCGCCGGTCACGCGAAGGTCTGGTTTGTGGTGTTTCCGGGCGATGTTTTTTAGGGATGCCAATAACCAACTGCAAAGGGTCGACAGTCGACCATGCGGTATCGTTGCGCTTGCCGTGCGTGCACGATTTACGCGTAAAACAATATCGCCACGTAATGGCACGCGCTGCCGGCCAGTACAAATACATGCCACGCGCCATGCGCCCACACGATGCGGTTCCCCAGCGCGTAAAAGACAACACCCACGGTGTAGAACACGCCGCCCGCCAGCAACCAGTAAAATCCCGGCACAGACAACTTCGCGATTAACGGATTAATGACCAGCACGCACATCCAGCCCATCACCAGATAAATCACCACGGCTAGAATGCGCGGCCCCTTGCGCGGTAGCACATCCAGCACCATGCCGATCAACGCCGTGGTCCAGATCGCGCCAAACAGCCACCAGCCGGTTGCATCGCGCAAGGTGGCGAGTGCGAACGGCGTATAGGTGCCGGCAATCAACAAATAGATTGCTTGGTGATCGAAGATTTCGAACACGCGGCGCGTCCGGCCTTGGGTGCCGTGATACAGCGTGGACATCAGGTACAGAAAAAATAACGTCGCACCGTAAATACTGAAACTGACGATGCGGCGCGCGTCGCCGTCGATCCCGGCAAACACGATCAACACCGTGGCGCCGATCAACGCCGCGACTGCGCCGACCAGGTGGCTGATGCTATTAAATACTTCGTGGCGATCCATTCGTCCCAGACTCGGTATTGGTTGTACAAGTATGCGTGCAAACCGCCTGTGGCGTACTCGCCGCAACGATGGACGTCGACGTTGCACGCAACTCAAAACCACCACGCGACTGTTTTAAAGTGCAGATTAAGACAACGCGCCTATAGTAGCGCGCGGGTAGGCACAGACCATTCATTCATAATAGATAAGAGGAGCACGTCGTGAACGAAGCTCAAGACAAGAAAGCGGCGCAACTTTGGCTACAACTTGAAGTCGCAGGGAAGGAATGGCAGAAGCGGTTAGGGACAGGAAGCATGGTGATTCCACTATATGAACTGCGCAGCTATTGGACCGCCTTGGCGGCGGCCTTCAAAGACGTGGAGCATCCGTTAGAAAAACAGGCGCGCGAATTTGAACTCTCGCGTTTACGCGCCGAGCTGAGCTGGCTTCGAAAATCACTCGCCCACGCGGTGGTACATGGACCCAATAAACGGAGCACCGACTTGTCGCATTTACGGGTGAAAAAAACCAATTAAGCCAGCGCTGAAACAGCAAGAGCGGGTTACGGCAAAAACACGGCGTGCGTGAAAAAAGCCTCGGCTTTTTCTGCCACGCCCGGAGCTGTTTTCCGTAGCGCCGGCAATGCAGCGAATCCGTCCGGAGAAGTATTTACGTAAAAGGCCGTTTCCAATTACGTGTGGGTAGTGCGGGCGTCCCGTCAGCAACATCGATCATCGCGTTGCCGACAACGGGCGAAGGGTGTGTGTACAATACCGCCTTCGCTCGATCTCCCGCACTGGAACCCGCATGCAACAATTACAACTGGGCCTTACCGGATTTTCGTATCGCGATCTGTTTCACGCGCATGGCTTACAACGCCTCGACGCCGCTTTTTTAGCGCAATTACAGACTAAACAACCCCAGCAACACGCTGCGCTGTGCGCCTATCGGAGCGGAGCTCAACATTTTCCAGCGCTGGAAGAAAGCGCCTTGCTGCTGGCCTGTGCGCCGCTACTGGAAGAGTTCATCGGCACGCTGTTTGGTGTGTCGCACGAGGTCGAGCGGCTGCGCAATGCAACGCTGGCGCACGACCCGGTGTTCGCCTTCAAAAAACAATTCGTGCAGCGGCGTGCGCGTCGCCGCCTGCTTGCCAAAGATGAACTGGAAACATTTGCCACGCTGGATGCGTGGCTGAGCACGCGCCTTGGCGCGCCGCAGGATGACCGTGAACTGGCGATTGCACATTTCGCGCAGCGGCTGCTGAGCGACGCGGAACACTATAAAGACGACATCGAGCAACTGACGCGCTGGTGCATTCGCGCGCTGACGGTGCCGGAGGGTCAGGCCGCCACGCGCGGCTGGGTCAGCTTTAAGTTGCCGCAACCCACCGACCATGACAACCTCGTCCCGCTGGTAAAAATTCCCGCCGATAGCATCGGCCGGTTACAAACTCCGCCGCAACATTACCGCGCCCGCGACGGCTTCAAACTCACCGACGCACGCAGCTCCGCGCGTACCGTACAGGGCGAAGTGAACTACTGCATTTATTGTCACGACCATGTCGGCGATTTTTGTTCCAAAGGCTTCCCCGAAAAAAAAGGCGAGCCCGACAAAGGTCTGAAAAAAAATCCGCTCGGCGTCACCATGACCGGTTGCCCCTTGAGCGAAAAAATCTCCGAGATGCACCTGCTCAAGCACGACGGCTTCAGCGTCGCGGCGCTCGCCATGGTGATGGTGGACAACCCCATGTGCCCCGCCACCGGCCACCGCATCTGCAACGATTGCATGAAGGCGTGCATCTATCAAAAGCAAGAGCCGGTCAATATTCCCGAAATCGAAACACGGGTGCTGACCGACGTGCTTGGCCTGCCCTGGGGCGTGGAGATTTACGACCTGCTGACGCGCTGGAATCCGCTGCGCCGCGAGCAATATGTGATGAAGCCGTACAACGGACTCAAGGTGTTGATCGCCGGCATGGGCCCGAGCGGCTTCACCTTGGCGCATCATTTGTTGCAGGAAGGTTGCGCGGTGGTCGGTATCGAAGGCTTAAAAGTCGAGCCCCTACCCCCCGTACTGATCGAGCAGCCGGTGCACCGTTACGCCGACTTGGTTGACGATCTCGACACGCGCGTGATGACCGGCTTCGGCGGCGTGGCCGAGTACGGCATCACGGTGCGTTGGGACAAAAACTTTTTGAAGCTGATTTATCTGACGCTAGCGCGCCGCGCGCATTTTCAAGTGTTCGGCGGCGTGCGCTTTGGCGGCACCATCACGGTCGAAAATGCCTGGGAACTGGGCTTCGATCATCTCGCCATCGCAGTCGGCGCCGGGCTGCCGCAAGCCTTGCCGATCCCAGGTTCACTGGCGCCCGGCATGCGCCAAGCCAACGATTTTCTGATGGCCTTGCAGCTCACCGGCGCCGCCAAGGAACACAGCTTGGCCAATTTGCAGATTCGCTTGCCGGCGGTGGTGATCGGCGGCGGCCTCACCGGCGTGGACACCGCCACCGAAGTGCAGGCGTATTACATCGTGCAAGTGGAAAAAATCCTCGCGCGTTACGAGCAGCTCGAAACCGAGTTGGGCAGCGCGCCGATTCACGCGCGCCTCGACCTGCCCTCGAAAGAAATTCTCAGCGAGTATTTGCAACATGGCCGTGCGTTGCGCGCCGAACGCGCGCAGGCAGCGCACGAACAACGCGCGCCGCATTTCATCGCCCTGCTGCATGCTTGGGGCGGCGTGACCATCGCCTACCGCCGCTCGATCAAAGATTCACCCGCCTACACGCGCAATCACGAAGAAGTGACTAAGGCTTTAGAAGAAGGCATTTTCTACGCCGAAGGTCTGGAACCAAAATCCGTGCAGGTGGACGCGCACGGTCACGCACAGGCGTTGCTGTGCGCGCGCGCGGATGGCAGCGAAGCGCTGTTGCCGGCACGCGCCATCTTGGTCGCGACCGGTGCCCGGCCCAATGTCGCCTACTCGTTCGAGCACAAGGAACACTTCGCCAAGGAGCGCGGTTTTTACAAAACCTTCGCCACCCACGACAGCGAGTTGTTGCCGGTCGCCATCGCCGCCCATTGCAAGGCCGACGACTTCGGCGCGTTCACCTCCTACGCCAACGCCGACAAGCGCGTAAGCTTCATCGGCGACACCCATCCGGTGTTCAACGGCAGCGTGGTCAAAGCGGTGGCTTCGGGCTATCGCATCTATCCAAAAATCATGCAGTCGTTCGGCGCACGTGCCGCGCAGCATGGCGAAAGCAGCGAATATCAAGCCTTTCGCGTGCACATCGCCGGCCAGTTGCAGGCACAAGTGATGAGCGTCAAGCGCGTGCACGCGCGTGTGGTCGAACTGAAAATCCGTGCGCCGCTGGCGGTGCAGCGCTTTCGCCCCGGCCAATTTTTCCGTTTGCAGAATTTCGAAACCTACGCACCGGTGGTTGCTGGCAGCGCCTTGCAGACCGAGGCACTGGCGCTCACGGGAGCATGTGTTGACAATACTGCGGGCACGGTGTCGCTGCTCGCCATCGAAGGCGGCGCCAGCAGCCGCTTGGTCGCCACGCTCAAGGCCGGCGATCCAGTGTCGTTGATGGGGCCGGGCGGTGTGCGCACGCGTATTCCCGACAATGCGCCTGAAACCACGATGATCGTCGGTGGACCGCTGTGCGTGCCGCACATCATGGGCGTGGGCCCGGCCTTGCGCGCGCAAGGCAGTCGCGTGCTGTTCTTCGCGCTGTTCGATACCACACAGGATATTTTTTACCAACGCGAACTGGAACAGGCCGCCGACAGCATCGTGTGGGTCACGCAACACGGCCCTGCCGCAACGCCGCACCGCAGGCAAGACCGTGCGCTGAGCGACGGCATCGTCAATGCGATTCAGCGCTATGCGCAAGGCGCGCTGGGCGACACCAGCATAAAAATTCAAGACGTGGATCGACTGCTGGTGATCGGCGACCCGTGCCTGATTCGCACGCTGCGCGACGCGCGCAAACAAGAACTAAAATCGCTGTTCGTCAAAGGCCCGCCAGAAGTCATCGGCTCGATCAGTACGCCGATGCAATGCATGCTCAAGGGTGTGTGCTCGCAATGCCTGCAATGGCAGATCGACCCCGCCACCGGCAAACGTACCAAGGCGGTGTTCGGCTGCTCCTGGCAGGATCAACCGCTGGATATCGTCGATCTGGATAATCTGGACGAACGTCTGGCGCAGAACCGCTTGCAAGAACGGCTGACCAACCTGTGGCTGGATCATTTATTCGCGCACGGCGATGTCTCACGTTTGTAAAAAAATAATGGCAATATAGTGATTCCGGGGGGCCGGCAGTACTTTACGAAGAGCATTCAGTGTCTACACGTAATCCGTCCCACACGTCGACGATATTTTGTTGAACGTTTTACCCGGAGGAATGACAACCATGAAGTATCTGTTAGCCTCAAATTGCTGGTATCAAATACGTACAACGATGCTGTTGCTGGCTTGCGGCGCAGCGCACGCTGAAATGACCGCAGTACCGCCGTCACCGTCGGCGGTACCACCCCCTGAAGTTCAACAGTTGGCCTCCCAACCGCCCACGCTTACACAACCCGGCAACAGCATGTTCGGCGCCATTAAAGAAGTGCTGCGCCAACTCGAAGCCGACCCCAATACCGACTGGAAAAAAGTCAACCTTGAAGCCCTGCGACAGCATTTCCTCGACATTCGCCATTTCACCGAAGATGTCGAAATCATCACGCAGAAGCCGCTCGACAAGGGCATTGAAATCATCGTGCGCGCCACCACGCCCGCCGCCATACCTGCACTGGACCGGGCCTTCAGCACCCAACCTAAAGTGCTCAAGTCCGAAACCGACTGGGATATGACCGCGTCCAAGGACAAGGATAAATACAAGCTGCGCGTGACCACCGGCGATGCGACCAAGGTGGACAAGCTGCGCGGGCTGGGTTACATCGGCATTATGGCCGTGGGCAATCAACACCCGGCGCTGCATTGGGCCTTGGCCAAAGGACAGGTGACACGCTAGAGACGAGGCGCCCGTCGCGGAGCACCGGCCTGTGTATTTATAGGCCACGACCCGCACTACGCCGCACACATGCGCTATTTATTCCTTCTGGTTAGTCTGGTCGCGCAGTCGGCGCTGGCCGATGTCGAGAACTATTCGCCGCCGTCCTTCGATATTCCGTTGTTGGACGCACCGTATAACGCAAGCGACGGCTACACCGCGCCGAGCATGCGCCAAGCGCTGCTGTGGACTAAAGACCTCTATCAGTTCACGCACCACCAACTTGCGCAGACATTTTCGGCGCAACCGGGCTGGCGCCTTGCCACCACCCTCGGCTTCGATATTGTCATGACTTGGATACCATTAGGCGATGCTTGGCTGCACGAAGAGTGGCATCGCGCGGTGCTGGGTCGACGCGGCATTAGCAGTTTCAACGACGTCTATAACCTGCCGCTGTTTTCCGACTCTATCGCCGTCAGCCACGTCCGCGATGCCGAGCTCGCACAACTCAAACAAAACCACCCGGCGGAGTTCGTGCGGTTGAGCGCCGCCGGCATCGAAGCACAATACGAATTCAATCTGGAGCTGGAAAAAGATCGGTTCTTTTCCGGTGTGCGCAATGCCAACGGCTTCTTGCTGTGGATGAATGCCCTCAATTCCATCGCCTATCTCGACACCTGTGCCAGCGCGCAATCCGACACCTTGACCGCACAGTTCAATCTCGATGACGGCGCCAACGTGCCTAAGCGTGACTTCACCGGCCTGGACTGCACCGCCTGGGTCTATGACTTGCATCGGCCCAACGAGCCCTATGCGCAGCGCGGCGTGCATCCCTCAGGCGTGGGCTTCGACCGCTATATTTCCAGATCGGACCTGGACGCGGCGGAACGCGGATATCTGCGCCGCCAACGTAATTTGTCGTTGCTGAATTTAATCGACCCGTTTTTGTTCCGGCACGACAGCAGCGCCGCCACCCACCCGGTTGATGGCTCACCGCTGCGCTGGAATCTGACCTTGCGCCATCATCTGACCTCGTTTGGATACAGTATTGATGCCAATCTGTTGCTGCACACCCGCGCCTTCGATGCAGTGGCGATCCTGCATAACTACCGTAATCGGCACCACGCCTTTCCGGGCGTCAGCGTGGAATTGCGGCGCCTGCCGATCAGGGCGTATGCCACGCCATTTAATTTGTCAATAACCGCCGCCCTGTGGCAACAACCGCAACAACAACGCTTCGATACCGGCACCGGCACACTGGGCGGGCAATTCGCCGCGCGCATCGCGTATCCGCTGCAGGGGTTGTGGGATGGTTATGTCGAGGTCGATCATAAAACGGCTGGATGGGTCGCCGGAAATGTCTATCTTGACGCCAACACCAGCCTGCGCTTCGGTGTACTTAAGCGCTGGTAAATTATTTATCAGCGCCATGTCTTTTCATTGCAGTTTTGACGATTAAGGTCTATTAAATATAGATCGTAGTACAGTGCGCAATCCGGTCGCTTCGCAGTGCGAAATCCACTTTATTTTCATGGGGCTCGACATGGGGCAAAAACAAACGTTTGAAATAATTAAAACCAGTCCTGCCGAAGCGGAAGAGGAATCGGCCCCGCCCGACGTTCTGGTCGTCGATGATGACGAACACCATCGCCGTTTACTGAACATTTACCTGGAAGCCGAAGGCTATACCGTGCGCGACGCCAGCAGCGGCTCCGCCGCGTTCGCCTGCATCGCGCGACAACGCCCCGATCTAATATTACTGGATGTGGTTTTACCCGATATCAACGGCTTTGAAATCACGCGCCTGTTAAAACAGAGCAAGGAGACCACCGGCATTCCCATCGTGATGGTGACCGGGCTTGACGACCGGGCAGCACGCCTGCGTGCACTTGAAACCGGTGTCGAAGATTTTTTGACCAAACCGGTCGACCGCTCCGAATTGGTGGTGCGCGTGCGCAACCTGCTCACGGTAAAACAGTACGCAGATTTTTTACGCCACCACAACCGGCTGCTGGAACGTCAAGTCGATGAGAAAACTCAACAAGTGCGACAGCAATGCATCGCCACGGTGATGACACTGGCACGCGCTGCGGAGTATCGCGATGAAACCACTGGCGATCATGTCAACCGCATCAGCCACTACACGGTCGCACTGGCAGAAATGTTAGGCTTGGACAGCGAATTCCGCGACCAGATTTTTTACGCAAGCCCGATGCACGATATCGGCAAGCTGGCGATTCCCGACCATATTCTGCTTAAACCCGGACCGCTCACCAAGAACGAGTGGGCGATCATGCAAACGCATACCACGCTGGGCCGCGAAATTTTACAGAACCAGCATTCGCCGTATCTGGAGATGGGCAGCGACATTGCCGTCAGCCATCACGAATACTGGGACGGCTCCGGTTACCCGCGGGGATTAAAAGGCGACAACATTCCGCTCGCTGCGCGCATCATGACCATCTGCGACGTGTACGATGCGTTGCGCAGCCGACGGCCTTACAAACAATCCAAGAGCCACGCGGATGCAATTGAAGTCATGCGCACCGGCGATCATCGCGTTCGCCCTGCGCAATTCGATCCAAAAATCTTCGACGTGTTCCTGACCCACAACGCGCAGTTCGAACAAATCTACGTGGAGTTTTCACGTCGTTCTTCGGCTCATTGACAGCCCACCGTCGGTGTAGGAGCGCCGTCCTCGGCGCGCTGCCGTTGGGTTAATCAAGCCGCGCGCCAAGTAAGCACCTTACCCAGAAGCAACGCTTCTGACGCGCAGTTGCAAACACGCCTGCGCACCGGCCGGCAATTGGCTAGAATGAGAGCGTGCTCATTTCGCAACTCTTGCCACTTGACCTCGCCGACGGCGTCATCCTGCTATGGCTGCTGCTTGGTACCATCGGCTTGCTTGCGCAGAAGGCGCCAAAGCTCGTCATTAATTTAGTATTTCCGCTCGGCGCCGTGGGCGGCGCGCTGCTGGTCGTGGCCGGGCTGTGGAGTTTGCCGCAAGCGCCCGACGTCGTGATCCTGCCGCTGGGTTTGCCCGACCTGCCATTTCATCTGCGCCTGGATGCGCTGGCGGCGTTTTTCCTGATGGTGCTGGGCGTAGCCAGTACCGGTGTATCGATTTTCGCAGCGGGCTATTTCAAGAACATGCCGGGCGCAACCCTCGGCCTGCTGTGCCTCCAATACCACGTGTTTCTCGCCAGCATGGCCGTGGTGCTACTGGCCGACGACGCCTATCTGTTCATGGTCGCGTGGGAAACCATGGCGCTCGCGTCCTACTTTCTGGTCACCACCGATCACACCCTGCCGGAAATTCGCAAGGCCGGCTTTCTGTATTTTCTGATGGCGCACGTCGGTGCCATTGCGATCCTGCTGTGCTTCGGTCTGTTGCAAGGCGGGCACGGCGATTACACCTTCAACGCGTTACGCCACGCCACGCTCGATCCCACCTGGTCGTCGCTGGTGTTCGTGCTCGCGCTACTTGGATTCGGTGCCAAAGCCGGACTGGTGCCGGTACACGTGTGGCTGCCCGAAGCCCATCCGGCAGCGCCCTCGCCGGTTTCGGCATTGATGAGCGGCGTGATGTTGAAAACCGCGATCTACGGATTTTTGCGCGTGAGCTTCGATTTACTCGCCCACCCGTTATGGTGGTGGGGCGTGCTGGCGCTCGTGGCCGGCTTGATCACCGCGTTATTCGGCGCGATCTACGCCGCCACGCAAACCGACATGAAGCGTCTGCTGGCCTATTCGTCGATCGAAAATATCGGTATCGTCTTCGCTGGCATCGGGCTGTCCTTGATCTTTTTTTTCTACGGTATGCACGCGCTCGCCGCACTGAGTCTCGCTGCCGCGCTGTATCACTGCGTGAACCATGCGTTATTCAAGAGCTTGCTGTTTTGCTGCACCGGTGCGGTATTGCATGCCACCGGCGAACGCAACCTCGGACGCTTGGGTGGGCTCATTCGCGTGATGCCGCGCGCTGCGGTGTTCGCGCTGATCGGCGCGTTAGCCATCGCTGGGCTACCGCCGTTGAACGGCTTCGTGTCCGAATGGTTGTTACTGCAAGCGTTTTTGTTGACGCCCGGCCTGCCGCAATCGTATCTCAACATGCTGATCCCGGTCGCTGCCGGCGCACTTGCGCTGGTGGCGGCACTGTCGGCCTACGTGATGGTGAAATTTTTCGGCGTGGTGTTTCTCGGCCAGCACCGCGAAGCGCGTCTGAGTGAGGCACACGACATCGGCCGCTGGGAGTTTTGCGGTCTGGCCTGGTTAACGCTTGGGTGCCTGCTATTGGCATTTATGCCGGTGGCGGTGATGTTGCAACTCGACCACGTGACCGGCAGTTTAATCCACGCCGAAATCGGCGCCAGCGCGCTGCAAAACGGCTGGTTGTTTCTCACCCCGCTGTCATCCGCGCGCGCCAGTTACAGCGCGCCGATTTTTCTGCTCGTGATCGCCGTGGCGGTGTTGATCACCTTCATCGTCGTGCACCGTGTGTATCATGGCCGCGTGCGCCGCAGCGCGCCGTGGGACTGCGGCTTTCCCGAACAAACTCCGCGCATGCAGGACACCGCCGAAGGCTTCGGCCAACCCATCCATCAAATCTTCGAACCATTTTTCCGCATCGAGCGGCTGCTGCCAACACCTTTTGATCTGCGACCTGAGTATCGCAAAACTTCTGAAGACCGCCTCTGGTACGCGCTGTATTTACCGGTGGTGCAAGGGGTCGAACGCATCACCGCTGTGGTGGCCAAACTGCACCATGGCCGCATGGCGCTGTACCTGATGTATAGCTTTGCAACGCTGCTCGTGCTGCTGGCATTCGTACGATGACACGGCTTCTATGAGCACCCTGCTAGGTATCGGGTATCAACTTTTAGAATCGCTGGTCGCCGTGCTGCTGGCGCCGTTGTTGCTGGGTTGGGTGAACCAAGTTCGCGCTTGGTTACAAAACCGGCGCGGCGCGGGCGTGTTGCAGCCTTACTACCTGCTGCGCAAGCTGTTTCACAAAGACGCCGTCATCGCACACAACGCGTCGTGGCTGTTCTGCATCACGCCGTACGTGGTGTTTGCGTGCATGTGGCTGGCGGTCGCGATGGTGCCCCTGACCACCACCAACATGCCCTACTCGGCCGCCGCCGATGTCATCGCGTTGGTCGGCATCTTCGCGCTGGCGCGCGTGTTTCTGGCGCTCGCCGCGATGGACATCGGTACCGCCTTCGGCAGCCTCGGCGCGCGCCGCGAAATGCTGATCGCGTTTCTGGCCGAGCCGGCCATGTTGATGGTGTTCTTCACCGCGTCGTTGATCAGCCAGTCCACGTCGCTCACGACTATTGTCGAGACCCTGAACCATATCGACTTTGCATTGCTGATGTACCCAAGTCTGGCATTCGCTGGCGTTGCCTTTGTCATGGTGTCGTTGGCCGAAAACGCGCGCATTCCGATCGACAATCCGGCCACGCATCTGGAACTCACCATGATCCACGAGGCGATGATTCTGGAATATTCCGCGCGTCATCTGGCGCTGCTCGAATGGGCGTCGAGCATCAAATTGCTCGCTTACATCAGCATCGGCATCGCCCTGTTTTTTCCCTACGGCATCGCCGACAGCGGCAACTGGGCGGCATTACCGCTGGCGCTATTGATCGCGGTGATCAAACTCACCGCCGCCGGCACCGTGCTTGCGCTGCTGGAAGCATTTAGCGCAAAAATGCGTATTTTCCGCGCCCCGGAATTTCTGGGCACCGCGTTTCTGATCGCGGTGATCGGCATGCTCACGCACTTTTTGCTGGAGCGTTGACATGAGCGGCTATCTGGGCAACACCGTCAATTTGCTCGCCGCCCTGCTGCTGCTGATCGCGTTCGCGATGCTGGCGCAGCGCCGGGTATTGTCATTAGTGCAGTTATTCGCTTGGCAGGGCTTCATCCTCGCATCCAGCACCTTCATCGTCGCCTACGCCACCCAGCAAACGCACTTGTATTATTCCGGCGCGCTGACGCTGCTGCTCAAGGTCGGCGTGCTGCCGTGGCTGTTGCACCGCCTGATTCAGCGGCTCAACGTGCAATGGGACGTGGAAACGTTAATCAACATTCCCACCACCATGCTGGTCGGAATCGTACTGGTAATTTTTGCGTTTAATCTGGCCGCGCCGATTACCGAACTGTCCGGCGCCATCACCCGCAGCCTGCTGGGCATCGCACTGGCCAGCGTATTGCTGTCGTTCCTGATGATGATCACGCGCAGCAAGGCGATCTCGCAGGTGATCGGCTTTCTGGCCATGGAAAACGGCTTGTTGTTCGCCGCCACCAGCGCCACCTACGGCATGCCGATGGTGATTGAGTTAGGCATCGCGCTCGACGTGTTGGTCGCCACCATCATCTTCGGAATTTTCTTCTTCCGCATTCGCGAAACCTTCGACAGCCTGGAAATTCGGCACATGGAAAAGTTAAAGGAAGACGACTAGATGGAAATCCTACTGCTGCTGAGTATTCCGCTGTGCGGCGGCGCTCTGCTCGCGCTACTGGGCGCATGGCGGTATGCGCCGGAACTCAACACTCAGTTCAGCTTGCTGACCTTTGCCGCCGCCAGCGCATTGGTGGCGCGCGTGATCGCCGACGGCCCCTACTCCGAATACAATGCTTGGTTCTTTGTCGATTCTTTCAATGTGTTTCTGGTCGGGCTTACCGCGTTCGTCGGCCTCACCACCGCGTTATTTTCGCGCCCTTACATGCGTATTGAAGCGGACCACGGCCGGCTCACGCCTAACATGCTGCGGCTCTATCACAGCATGTATCAACTGTTCATGTTCGCAATGTTGCTGGCGCTGACCACCAACAACATGGGCTTGCTGTGGGTGACGATGGAAGCGGCGACTCTTTCCACCGTGTTGCTGGTCAGTTTGTACCGCACGCCGACCAGTCTCGAAGCCGCGTGGAAGTATTTCATCCTGTGCAGCGTCGGCATCGCGCAGGCGCTGTTCGGCACTATCCTGTTGTATTTCGCGGCGGAAAAAGTTCTGGGGGCAGGCGGTACCGCGCTGTTGTGGACGCACCTCAATGAAGTCAAGACCCAGCTCGAACCCACCGTGATGTCGCTTGCCTTTGTGTTTTTGCTGGTTGGTTACGGCACTAAAATCGGCCTGGTGCCGCTGCACAACTGGCTGCCCGACGCCCACGCCGAAGGGCCGACGCCGATCTCGGCGGTGTTGTCCGGCCTGCTGCTCAACGTCGCGTTATACGCGGTGCTGCGCAGCAAAACCCTGGCCGACGGCGCGCTGGGCACTGGTTTCGCCGGTCAACTGATGATGGGCTTCGGCATGCTGTCGGTGGTGATCGCGGCATTTTTCCTGTCGCGGCAAAAAGATATCAAGCGCATGTTCGCTTACTCGTCAATCGAGCACATGGGGTTGATGACCTTCGCCTTCGGCATGGGCGGCCCGGTCGCCACCTTCGCCGGGTTACTGCACATGACGGTGCACTCACTCACCAAGTCGGCAATTTTTTTTGCCGTCGGCCACGCCACGCAAGCATCCGGCACGCAGTTGATGGACAGCATCCGCGGCCTGATCAAGACCAATCCCACCATCGGCTGGGGCCTGACACTCGGCACACTGGCAATCCTGGGCATTCCGCCGTTCGGTGTGTTCACCAGCGAATTCCTGATCATCACCACCGCGATGCATGAACACACCTGGGCAACGCCGTTATTGTTGATCTCGCTGGCGGTCGCCTTCGCCGCCGTGTTCGGCAAAGTGCAGCCGATGGTATTCGGCGAAACCACGCTGCCGCGCCTCGCGCATTCCCCCGCCTTGCTGCCGGTGTTTGCGCACCTCGTGCTGGTGCTGCTGCTGGGCATCTATATGCCGCCGCTGCTGGCACAATGGTATCGGCAAGCGGCGGCACTGATCGGATAATATTCAAATGTAGGAACGCCGCCCTCGGCGCGATGGTTATGGCTAATTCTGAGGCCATCGCGCCGAGGCGGCGCTCCTACAGAGGATCAAATACACTGGAGGTTTCGCGTCTATGCTTGACACCGCTACCCCACTCCCCGGAGCTGTCAAATCCTGGCACACGTACGTGGACGCGCCGCACTGGCTCGCCCAGTGTCGCAACGTGCGTGACGGCGGCGGACGCTTGGTCGCGTTGTGGGGCAGCGACGAACGCAAACATGACGCGGGGTTTGCAGTGCACTGCGCGTTGGCCACGCGCGACGACTTGTTGTGGTTAACGTTGCCGTTGGCGGCGCAGCCACCCTGCTATCCCGATCTCAGCGGTATTTTTCCCGCCGCCGCACGCATGCAACGCGCGCTGTTTGACTTGCTGGGAGTGCAAGCCGCCGACGCCGTTGATCAACGCAAATGGCTACGACATGCCGCATGGCCGGAAGATCAATTTCCGTTGCGTAAAGATTTTACGCCGTCAATCCCAACGCAGGCGGCAGGCGACGATTATCAATTCGTGCGCGTCAGCGGCGACGGTGTGCACGAAATCCCGGTGGGGCCGGTACACGCCGGCACCATCGAACCGGGACACTTTCGTTTCTCGGTGGTCGGCGAACGCGTATTGCGTCTGGAAGAGCGTCTGGGCTACACCCACAAAGGCATCGAGAAACGCTTTGAGGCGCTGAGCTTGACACAAGGCGCAAAGCTCGCCGGGCGCATCAGCGGCGACAGCACCGTCGCTTACGCGTGGGCCTACGCGATGGCGGTGGAAAGTGTCACCGGCTGCGTCGTTCCACCGCGTGCACTGTGGTTACGCGCCCTGTTTCTGGAGCGTGAACGCATCGCGAATCACCTCGGCGATCTGGGCTATTTGGGCAACGACGCGGCGCTGAGCTTCGGCTTCGCGCAATTCTGGATTTTAAAAGAACAAATGCTGCACATGAACCACACGCTTTTCGGTCATCGCTATTTGATGGATTGCGTGCTGCCCGGCGGTGTGGCGGCCGATGTGAACACGGTCGAGCGCGGTGCGCAACTGTCACGCGAACTCGACGCGTTGGAACAAACGGTCAACACCCTGCACGCGATTTACGACCAACACGCCGGCGTGCAGGACCGCTTCCTCACCACCGGCAACGTGACTGCGGTACTGGCAGCACAATTGGGTCTTGCGGGACTGGCCGGACGCGCCAGCGCCCAAGCCTGGGATTTACGCGTGCAACTACCCTGTGCGCCCTATCATGAGCTCGACGTGCGCATGGCGACGCACGCCAACGGCGATGTCGCCGCGCGCGTCAGTGTGCGCTTCGAAGAAATTATCGAATCGTTGCGCCTGATTCGCCAGATATTGACATTAATTCCGGAAGGTCCGGTCTGCGGCGAGCTGCCGTCCGCAGCAGCGCGCGCGCTGGGCGTTGGCTGGATCGAAGCCTGGCGCGGCGAAGTCCTGGTGGCCCTGCATACCGATGACAGCGGTGGCATCGCGCGGCTGCACGCGCACGATCCGTCCTGGCAAAACTGGCCGTTGCTGGAGCACGCAGTGATGGGCAACATCGTTCCGGATTTTCCGTTGATCAATAAATCCTTCAACTTAAGTTACAGCGGGCATGACTTGTAATGTTCAAGATCATTAATCTCATTGTCAAAAGCGGCATCTTGTCCGACACAGCACCATTAGCGGACGAAACCCTGCGCGTTACGACGCAACAAATCCAGGCGCAAATTCTCGCCAGCTTCGGTCGTGCGCTGGTCATACGGCACGTCGATGCGGGCTCCTGCAACGGCTGCGAACTGGAAATACACGCGCTCAACAACGCCTACTACAACATTGAAGGACTGGGCATAAAATTCGCTGCCAGCCCGCGCCACGCCGACCTGTTGCTGGTGACGGGCCCCGTCTCGAAACATATGGAAGTCGCACTCAAGCGCACTTACGACGCAACCCCCGAACCCAAGTGGGTGGTGGCCGTCGGAGACTGCGGCTGCGATGGCGGAATCTTCGGCGAAAGTTATGCGAGCTGCGGAAAAGTGGCCAACGTCATCCCGGTCGACGTCGCAGTGCCCGGCTGCCCGCCGACACCTACCGCCTTGCTACGCGGCATACTCACCGCGATCACATCGCCGCAGGCGGCGACGGTAGTAACGCCAAGCTAAATTCCGAACCGCTCCAAAGCCCAGCCCACGCCGCCACAGACCGCTTCGGGATGATGACGATCAACCCAGGTTTCGATGTCCTGCACGCGCCGTTTGGGGACGTCGACCATCAACACAACCTCGCCATGCGCGAGCGCTGCGGTGAATTCGTCGAGATGCGTGTCGGGAACATAAAAAACAAACAGCGCGCCGAGTAAAAATGTCAACAACATCGCCGCCATCGCAACCACGGACCAAGTCGCGGACGCCGCGCTGAGCGCCAAAATAAAACCGAGCAACGCGACGCCGAACAACGCGAGATTCACCTTCCACAAATTCCATTCGATTTTCCAGGCCACATCGTTACGCTGTGCCGCTGTGGCCTTGGGCAGCGCGGACACGTCCATGCCGTCACGCGCCAATGCGTGGATGTGATCACGCGCAACTCCCATATGCTCGATCTCGTTGACCACTTCGACCGCCAATCCCGGATCGGGGATTACAAAAAATAGTCGCCTGAGCATGACACTTAACCTCCGTTATTATTTCCAAACCTTAGCCTTCATCAATAAATTCATCGGTCGGATTATCCAGATTCACCGGCAACTCGCTGGTGGGATGTTCCACCGGAATATTCTAGAACGCGCGCCGATTGGCTTCCGACTCGAAGTACACCGTGACACACGTCTCCGTGCCCTGATCGATACTGCAAGGCAAGCCAGAAATGTCCGGCAAATCCTTCAGACTGATGGGATCGGTGGTGCAGATGATATTGAACATGGCAGCGCCCATGTTGTCGTGGTGTGTATCATTGTTATGAAACAATACGGCGAGAAACACAACGACAACTATCGCGTGGCTATTTAATGTCAAGGTACAACTACGAATACCCTCCTGCCTGTAAACGGTGTAGGCCCGCACCATAAAATCGCGTCTGAGAATGGTGCTCCGGCGGCGCGAAAGCGGTGCGCTGGCAGCAACTCAAATTCAGTTGGCCTTAAGGCTCACTTCACTAGTTTCGAACACAATACTTTGGGTAAAAAATTCGCTGCGGCGACGTTAACCGCTGTCCATATACCGGGCAATTTCGCCATGAGGTTGCTTTAACACATGACAGTCGTCGTAAAGATGCAAAAACAAAAATCCTCCAAGCTGGGTATCGTCAAAAGCGTTGCCAAATTTTTTTTAACGCCGTCGCTGCGCAGTGCTCTGCACACGCTTCATCGTGCGGTGGTATTTCGCCGCGCCTTTAAAAAATTCCTGTGGGGCCTCGAACACCGTGCAGACTTTGACCAGCGCGTTTTGCGCGACCTGATTTATGGTTGGGGCAACGAGGCGTGGTCGTCCGACACCGAATACTTGCAAGGCTGCCTGGAACACGCCCAAGCCTGCCGTGGGCCGATTTTGGAATGCGGTTCGGGATTGACGACTCTGCTGATCGGCGCGCTGGTACAAAAATCCGGTAACGTCCTCAGCTCGCTTGAACACCATGTCGCTTGGGGCCAGCGGGTCAGCCAGCTTCTTAAACGTTATCGAATCCACGCGGTGCAAATGCACGTGCAGCCTCTCAAAGAATACGGCGACTTCATCTGGTATCAACCGCCGGCCGAATCAACACCGGATAACTACGCACTCGTGGTCTGCGACGGGCCACCGGGCACAACCTATGGCGGGCGCTATGGTCTGCTGCCGGTCATGAAGTCAAGACTCGCTCCCGACTGCGTTATTTTGCTCGACGACGCCGACCGGCCACAGGAACAGGCCATCGCTAAACGCTGGGCGCAGGAGCTGGATACCCACTACGAAACCTTGGGCACGGTTAATCCGTACATTCGCTTTAAATTACGCGACGACCAATATAGTATGCAGAAAAATTTTGCGATTAAGCGCTCCGATGCCACGCATGGCGTCGCGCTCCCCGAACTTTAGCTCATGCAAGGATTACCACTGTGGAACGACGAGAGTTTCTAAAAACAGCCGGTCTGGGCTTGGCCGCAGGCGCAAGCATGGCCCCGGCACGTGCGGACGAACTGCCAGAACTTAAATGGCGGATGGCGTCGAGCTTTCCAAAAAGTCTCGACACGATCCATGGCGGCGGCGAGCAATTCACCAAACGCATCCAACAACTCACACAGGGCAAATTTCAAATTCGCCTGTTCGCGCCGGGAGAGATCGTTCCCGGCCTGCAAGTGCTGGATGCGGTGCAAAACGGCACTGTTGAATGCGGCCACAGCGCCGGCTATTACTACGTGGGGAAAAACAAGGCGTTTGCGTTTGACACCGCGCTCCCCTTTGGACTGACCGCGCGCCAACAGAATGCATGGTTCTACTACGGCGGCGGCCTCGATCTGCTACGCGAGTTCTACAAAAGCTACAACGTGATTAATTTTCCCTGCGGCAACACCGGTACGCAAATGGGCGGCTGGTTTCGCAATGAAATTAAAAGTCTCGCTGATTTTAAAGGCGTAAAGATGCGCATCCCGGGTTTCGGTGGCGAAATCATGGCCAAGCTGGGCGCGGTGCCACAATCGCTACCGGGTAGTGACATTTATCCCGCACTGGAAAAAGGCACCATCGACGCCGCTGAATGGGTCGGCCCCTACGACGACGAAAAACTCGGTTTCTATAAAGTGGCCAAGCATTACTATTACCCCGGCTGGTGGGAAGGTGGCCCAACCATGTCGCTCTACATCGGGCTAAAAGAATGGGAAAAACTACCGGAGTTCTACCGGCAGTGCGTTACCGTTGCTGCCGCTGAAGCCAACCTGCACATGTTGGCCGAATACGATGCGAAGAATCCCGCTGCGCTGGGTCGCCTGTTGCAAAGCGGCGCGGTGTTGCATCAATTTCCCAAAGATTTAATGGAAGCGGCGCTGAAAGCCGCCAACGAAATTTACGACGATGAAATGGCCAAGAATCCGGCCTTCAAAAAAATCTTCGAGTCCTGGAAACGCTTCCGCAACGACGAGTTCCAGTGGTTCCGGATCGCCGAAGCGAGCTATGCCAACTTTGTTTACAACAATGTGAAGTGAGCGTTCACAAAATTTCCGGGAGCTTCTGAGATCTTGAACAAGCGCTGACAACTCACTTGCGGCATTCGCCGCAAATTCCATAGATATACAAGCTGTGGTCGGTCATGGTGTAGCCGAGTTTTTCGGCGATGCTGCGCTCGAACACCGAGTGGTTATCTCGACCTACTGATTGAGTAAAATCGAGATATAGCCTCCGCTGTTTGAGGTAACTGCGAGGTCCGGGTCGCCATCGGAATTGAAATCACTGATCACAACATGGACCGCGCCGTTTCCCACCATATAGCCGGTGGCCGCTCCAAAGGAACCCGAACCGGTTCCGTTCATGATCGAGACGACGCCATTGCCGATCACGGTGAGATCGAGCTTGCCGTCAGCATTGAGATCGGCAGCGGCGATAGACGTCAGTTGAGTCCCTAAATTGAAATCGGTGGGTGGGCCAAATGAGCCTGTGCCGGAACCCATGAGAATCGATACCTTGCCGCTGCCGATATTGGCCACGGCGAGGTCCAGTTTTCCGTCGGCATTGAAATCCCCGGCTACCACGGAGCGCGGCGCTTGCCCCACAGCAAAGTTGGTAGCAGCAGCGAAGGAGCCGCTGCCATTTCCAAGTAAAATCGAGACATCGTTGCCGAGATAATTGAGCACCGCGAGGTCCGATTTGCCATCGGTGTTGAAATCACCAACAGCCAGTGAAATCGGTGACGTTCCAGTAACCACGGAAATGGGGATGGCGGTGCCAAAGGAGCCGGTCCCGGTTCCGAGCAAGATAGTGACGTTTTCACTGGTGAAATTGCTGATGAAATTCGCCACAGCGAGATCGAGTTTTCCGTCCTTGTTGAAATCCCCCACGGCTATAAAAAACGGGTTGGCGCCCGCTGCAAATGGGGTGGCGGCGCTAAAATTCCCGGCCCCATCCCCCAGCAGGATCGAGACGTTGGTAGTACCGTAATTGGTGACGGCAAGGTCGGATTTGCCGTCACCGTTGAAGTCTCCAATGGCTAGAGACTGCGGGCTCGTTCCTGCAGCAAAGTTCGTAGCGAGACCGAAAGTGCCGGTTCCTGTGCCAAGCAGGATCGAGAGAGTGTTGCTGCCAGGATTGGCCACGGCGAGATCGCGCTTGCCATCGCCGTTGAAGTCACCAACGACTGCGGATTGCGGCTGAGTACCGGCGGTAAAGTTCGTCGGCGAACCGAAGCTGCCGGAGGACGAGACGGGCGCCGTATTGAGTAATATCGAAACGCTTGTGCCATTACTATTCGCTGCGACGAGGTCTGATTTTCCGTCCGCGTTGAAATCTGCAATCGCGACCGAATACGGAGCCGCGCCTACGGTGAAGTGAGCTGCCGTGCCGAATGTGCCTGATCCGGTGCCGAGCAAAACCGACACGTTGTTACTCGCGCTGTTTGCCACGGCAAGATCGGGTTTGCCATCCGCATTGAAGTCCCCAACTTGTATATTTACCGGCTTGGTTCCCGCAACAAAGTTGGTGGCGATGCCAAATGAACCCGTGCCGGTCCCAAGTAAAATAGCGACATTACTGCTGTTACTGTCCGCTACAGCAATATCTGCTTTTCCGTCCATGTTGAAATCACCCACGGTTATGGCATAGGGGCTAATAGCGGCAACGTAGTTGGTAGCAGCACCGAACGAGCCATTCCCTGTTCCGAAAAATATTGAGATATTGCCACTGCTGAGATTTGCGACAACCAAGTCGGGTCGGCCATCCGCGTTAAAATCACCAATCGCCACCGAAACTGGGCCGGAGCCTGCTATGTAGTTAGTTGGGGCGCTGAAAGAACCAGTACCAGTTCCAAGCAAGATCGACACGTTATTACTCGATAGATTTGCAACCGCAAGATCTAGCTTACCGTCAAAGTTAAAATCTGCGACCGCTACAGAGACAGGGTTTGAACCAGCTGCAAAATTGGTCACGGCTCCAAAGGAACCAGTGCCCGTTCCAAGCAGCACGGAGACATTGCTGTTGCCGTAGTTGGCAGTGACAAGGTCTTGATGCCCGTCCCCATTTAAGTCGCCTATGGCTACTGAGCGTGGCGACCCGCCCAAGGCAAAGTTAGTAGCGGCTCCAAAAGAGCCCGTACCGGTTCCAAATAGGATCGATATATTGTTGGCAGCGCTGTAGTTGGCCACGGCTAAGTCAATTTTGCCATCTTCGTTGAAATCGCCTGTGGCTACAGAAAATGGGCTAGTTCCGGCGCCGTATTGGGTCGCTGTCGAAAACTGCACCGACGTCACTGCCAATGCCGCACTTCCCGAAAAGGTACTGCTCGTGGCGGTAATCGTTGCTATGCCAGTAGCTACTCCTGAAGCAAGGCCATCAGCGTTGATCGTGACAACGGTGGAATTCGAGGAAGACCAGCTAATGCCGGTTGCCAGGATTGCCGACGTCCCATCCGAGTATTTACCCGTTGCTGTGAATTTCTGCTTCTGCCCCGCCGTGATAATTGGCGCCTCAGGCGTAATACTGATGCCCTGTAAAACGGCGGTACTGTTGGAAGCTCGTTCTGCCGCATTACTGCAGCCCGCAAGCAACACCAGTACGCTGCTAAAGAAAAATAAAAGGCGAAGAAAATGCACTGCACCTTGTGAGATGACCATAACCATAGTTCCCTGCCGTCCAGATTGTTTCCAGGCATTCTGACTAAGTACCAAATATTTTACTTTCTACACGTCCCGCAAATGCCGTAAATATACAAGCTGTGGTCGGTCATGGTGTAGCCGAGTTTTTCGGCGATGCTGCGTTGGCGTTGTTCGATGGTGTCGTCGACGAACTCGTCCACCCGGCCGCATTTCACGCACAGGATGTGATCATGGTGTTCGCCGTGGTTCAACTCGAACACCGAATGGCCGCCTTCGAATTTATGGCGCGCGACCAACCCAGCCGCTTCGAATTGCGTAAGCACGCGGTACACGGTCGCTAGGCCCACATCTTCGCCGGATTCCAGCAACACCTTGTAAATATCTTCCGCGCTCATGTGGCGTTGGCGGTCCTGCTCCAGCATGTGCAGAATTTTCAAACGCGGCAGCGTGGATTTGAGTCCGGCTTTTTTCAGGTCTTCGCTAATCATAGATGGAGCGTGAGTTGAGCTTTTTCGGGCTTTCGCTTACTCATAGTCATAAGCGACAGGCGTCGATATACTGTCGATCCAGATTTATCGTAGCCCACTTTAAAGCAGAACTCTCATGCGCGCGACCACCTTTATTATTCTCATTCCGCTGTTATTGGGCGCCTGCTCCATCCATCGCATCGACGTGCAGCAAGGCAACCTGATCGAACCGGTGCAACTCGAAAAACTGAAAGTCGGCATGGACAGAAATCAAGCGCGCTTCGTGCTTGGCACACCGCTGGTTACGGATATTTTTCACGACAACCGCTGGGACTACGTGTACAGCCGCCGGCGCGAGGGTGAGTCCAACACCGAAATTAAACGCGTGAGCCTGTATTTCGAAAACGATGTGGTGGCACGCATCGAGATTATTCCGCAACCGACAACTGCATCTCCAACCGCATCTCCGTAACAGCGTTAGTTTCCGACATAGGCGTCCGCTTCGATCTCAATCAGCAGTTCCGGAGCAATCAGGCGCCGCATCTCGACCATGCTTGAAGCCGGACGGATATCCCGAAAAAATTCGCCATGCGCTTTGCCAATTTTTTCCCAGTCGGCGATATTCACCACGTAGATTCTGGTTCTAACCACGTCGGCAAGACCGGCACCGGCCTTCACCAAGACCGCTTCGATATTTCGCAAACACTGGACGGTTTGCGCATAGGGATCGTTGAGGCCGACGTAACCACCCTTGCCATCGGTTGCGGTTGTGCCTGACACGTGAACGTACGGCCCGACCCTCACGGCGCGTGAATATCCGACCAGCGGTTCCCATACCGTGCCGGATGAAAAATTTTCTCTTGCCATGGTTATCTGCCTCGATCTACGCGCTTCTAACGCCGCTGCTTTATTTTCAAACCCAGCGCCGCGCGCTGCTTGCGCGCGAGTTTCGGATCGGCAAGCAACGGTCGATAAATTTCCACCCGGTCGCCGGCGCGCAATATTTTATCAAGCGCAGTTACTTTTCCAAAAATTCCCACCTTGTCGCAGCTCAAGTCGATTTCGGGAAACTCGCGCAACACCTCACACTGCTCTATGGCTGCACGCACTGTCGCCCCCGTGGGCAATTCCAGTGTGTAAATGCGCTGCGCATCGAGACGCGCATAGGCAATTTCCACTGTAATCCACCCGTCAGCCATACACTTGCTTGGCACGCTGGCAGAAGGCATCCACCAAGCTGTTGGCGATGTAATTGAATGCCGAGCCAATCGCAAGCTCAATCAGTTTGTTGGAAAATTTAAAGTCAAGATCGAGCGAAATCTTGCAACCCGCGCTCGTCTGCGGAGCTGCGCGCGGCAACGCAATGCCGGAAGTCATGGTCGCGCCCAACTCGTCGAAGCGCCAGAAACCTTCCAGATGCTTGAATGGCCCGTCGGCCAGACGCATCTCGATGATCTTGTTTTGCTGCAAGCGGTTGGTGGTGGAAAATGCCTTGTTGAGTGCGCCGTGCGCGATGTGAATCTGCGCGTGCACTTCATCGACGTTGCGGCTGAACACGCGTGCGTCTTTGCACCACGGCAAAAACTGCGGATAGGCTGCGATGTCGTCCACCAAGGCATACATCTGCGCGGCACTGTAGGGCAATAAAGCACTTTTTTTGATCGTCGTCATGGCCACAGGGTAATACAGCCTAGATTCGATTTCATCAACGCGGCACGCCACGCGTATAATCGCGCCGCTATGAGCAAAGACAACGACTCCGAAAGCGGCACCATCGCGCTCAATAAAAAAGCGCGCCACGAATATTTCATCGAGGAGCGCTATGAAGCCGGCCTTGCCTTGCAAGGCTGGGAAGTAAAATCGCTGCGCTCCGGACGCGTGCAGTTGAGCGACGCCTACGTGATCATCAAAGGCAGCGAAGCGTTTTTAATCGGCGCGCTGATTACGCCGCTGGGCACGGTGTCCACACACATTTTTCCCGACTCCACCCGCAGCCGCAAATGTTTGCTGAATCGCAACGAGCTGGACAAGCTCATCGGCGCAGTGGAACGCAAAGGCTACACGCTGATACCACTGGCGATGTACTGGAAGAACAGCCGCGCGAAGCTGGAAATTGGTCTGGCCAAAGGTAAAAAGCTGCACGACAAACGCGACGTGGAACGCGACCGCGACTGGCAGCGCGACAAAGAACGCGTGATGAAAACCCGCCATCGCTGAGGCCGTTTTACTTACGAAACAATAGAACGGAACCGCTACATCCCGTAGACTGTCACATATTACGTACGACTTGGGGGCGACCTGGTTTCGACGTGGGTCACAAAACCTAAGGGGCATGCCGAGGAGCAGAACCACCTCGTAAATCCAGTCTGCAATAATCATAGTTGCCAACGACGACAACTACGCTCTAGCCGCTTAATCACGGCTAGCCTCTGACTGAAGCCGTGCTTGTGCGTTCAGGGTCTGCGAAAGCAGACTTCAGGGGTCGACTCTCACAAGATCGCGATGAAGCTTGTCCGAAGCAGATTCGCTAAAGCACACAGGACTCGCTGTCTGTCTCCCCTGCCCGTCGGGGTGCAGCCGGTTAAATATAAAGACACGGCTACGCATGTAGAACCAAAGGCGGAGGACTTGCGGACGCGGGTTCGATTCCCGCCGCCTCCACCAATATTGAAACCCCAACCGTTCTCGGTTGGGGTTTTTTCTTGCCTGATCGTGCCGAATCCCGCGTATTTACGGGGATTCGTGCGGAAGCCTGCGGACTTCGCCTATCGGCCACATGACCCGTTCATGGTCACAATTCACTCTCTCCTGGCCATTCTTCTCTCCGGCCTAGCTCCTGGAAACAGGCCTGAAGTCCGCAAAGGCCACCGCCGCAGTCCTTTCATATCAATAAATTACGTGCGGACGATTCAAACGGTTGGATTGCAGCATTGCCTACCCGTAAGGAACCGGATCGCCTTGGCACTCGCTCGGCATGAATTAAACTCGTACGTCGACCCTTATCTCAAAGTGAACCAACCACTTCCCAATCTGTCAACTAAAGTGTAAGATGTCAAGCCTGCTGTCAATTGGAGAGTGCCATGGGTCAAAAAATGAAGAACGCGCCGGTGTACTTCACCATTGCCCAGGTTCGGCACAACCCCGTCTTGCGTCTAGGCGCCTACGCTCCCGACATCCAGGACCGCATGCGGAAAGCCGGCTACCCCGATTTCAAGAGCTGTCTCTTGATCACAATTCATCATGCGCGAGTTTGCTCATTTGATAGCCCTCAAGTCGCTCCTGCAATCGAAACCATCCGTGCCATATCGTGTCCCATCCCGGACGCCCGGTGCGTTTGGTGTCCGTAAATCCGCCC
>JANLTU010000238.1:0-7448 GCA_031363085.1 Gammaproteobacteria bacterium | reverse complement strand
AAAAACCACTGCGGAGCAGTTGACGGGTACCCAACGACTGCGTGCCATCCTCGCCCGTGCGTTCGAGAAATTTATGCTCGCAACAGCGGGGCCGCCGGTCCGGTTGGCAAACGAGACCGCAGGTTAACTGCCGTTTTTAGGGTCATTTCAAACAGGTGTGATGTTGTCTGGGCCAGCTCATTCTGAATATACCGAGACCAGAACCAACAGGACCCAACTGCGTCAGTGCAATTGAAAGCAATTAGATTTTTCGAAAAATCAACGTAGCGTTGGTGCCGCCGAAGCCGAAGGAATTCGACATCACCGTGTCGATTTTCATTTGGCGGGCAGTGTGCGGCACGTAGTCGAGGTCACAGGCGGGGTCAGGGTTGTGCAGGTTGATGGTCGGCGGTGCGACTTGGTCGCGGATCGCCAGTGCGCTGAACACGGCTTCAATGCCGCCGGCAGCGCCCAGCAGGTGCCCGGTCATGGACTTCGTGGAACTCATCGCAACCTTGTGCGCGTGTGCGCCGAAGGCGGCTTTGACGGCCAGGGTTTCAGCGGCATCACCCTGCGGCGTTGACGTGCCGTGGGCGTTGATGTAGTGAATTTGCTCAGCATTGAGGTGGGCATTGCGCAGTGCCGCTTCCATGCAACGGCGCGCACCGCCGCCGCCTTCCGCCGGTGAAGTCATGTGGTAGGCATCGCCGCTCATGCCAAAGCCGATAACTTCGGCGTAAATGCGTGCGCCGCGTTGCTTGGCGAATTCGTATTCTTCCAGCACTAGGGCGCCGGCGCCATCGCTTAATACGAAACCGTCGCGATCTTTGTCGAACGGGCGACTCGCGGTGCTCGGGTCGTCGTTGCGTTGCGACAAAGCCCGCGCTGCGCAGAAGCCACCGAGTCCCGTGTGTGTGGTGGCCGCTTCGGCGCCGCCGGCGATCATCACATCGGCGTCGCCGTATTCGATGATGCGTGCCGCATCGCCGATGCAGTGTGTGCCGGTGGCACACGCCGACACCAAGGCGATGTTCGGGCCTTGAAAGCCGAACATGATCGACAGGTTGCCCGAGATCATGTTGATGATGTTCGACGGTACGAAGAACGGCGAAATCTTGCGCGGCCCGCCATCGAGATAGGCATCGTGACCTTTTTCAATACCGCCCAAGCCGCCGATGCCCGAACCCAACGCCACGCCGATACGCGGCGCGGTTGCTTCAGTTGCGACCAGCCCCGCGTCTTCCACCGCTTGTTTCGCTGCGGCGATGCCGTAGTGAATGAACGGATCCATCTTGCGCGCTTCCTTGCTCGACAGAATCGTGCTGACGTCAAAACCCCACACCAAGCCGGCAAAGCGCGTGGAAAACGCTGCCGCATCGAAACTGTTGATCAGACCGATGCCGCTCTTGCCGGCGAGAATATTTTCCCACGCGGTTTTCACGTCTAAACCGACGGGCGAAACCATGCCCAAGCCAGTCACGACGACGCGCCGTTTGCCTGATGTCGATGCCATGGGTTTAATGCTGGATGAGTTTTGAGTGGGCTTTAACTTCCGGCGGCGGCCGCACTGTCGCGACTTCGCCGGACGCGCAGTTTATGCGCTTTTGACGTTCTTGTTGATGTAGTCGATGGCTTGCTGCACCGTGGTGATCTTCTCGGCGTCTTCGTCGGGAATTTCAGTTTCAAACTCTTCTTCCAGCGCCATGACCAACTCAACGGTATCCAGGGAATCTGCGCCGAGATCGTCGACAAATGATGCATCATTGCTCACTTCAGCTTCTTTGACGCCCAGTTGTTCGACAACGATCTTCTTAACGCGTTCTTCGATCGTACTCATGTGGTGTTGTTCCTCCCGAAAATGAAAATGCAGCTTACGCTGCGGCCGCTATTCTATTGGAAACGAAGTGCAGATGCCAGCAAACACCTGCCCGCTTATTTTTATCGCTTAACTACTTGTTTTAGAAAAACATTTACTGCTAAGCCATGTACATTCCACCATTCACATGCAGGCTATGACCGGTGATATAAGTGGCTCCCGGGCCGGCTAAAAATGCCACCGCCGCCGCGATATCTTGCGGCTGACCCAAACGTGCCAGCGGAATTTCTTTCAACAAAATTTCTTTTTGCGCTGCGGACAACGCGCGTGTCATGTCGGTTTCGACGAACCCCGGCGCGATCACGTTGACGGTGATGCCGCGTGCAGCAACTTCGCGCGCCAGGGCTTTACTGAAACCCATAATGCCGGCTTTGGCGGCCGCGTAATTAGTTTGCCCGGCATTGCCCATCGCGCCCACCACCGAGGCGATGCTGATGATGCGACCCTTGCGCGCTTTCATCATGCCGCGAATGCAGGCTTTCGACAGCCGAAACACCGAGCTTAGGTTGGTGTTGATGATGTCATTCCATTCGTCGTCTTTCATGCGCATCAGCAGATTGTCGCGCGTGATGCCGGCGTTGTTGACCAGAATAGTGGGCACGCCGAAGTTGGTTTCGATGTGCGCCAGCGCCTGCTCAATGGAGGGCGTGTCGACAACGTTCATGACCAGCCCAGCGCCCTTGATGCTGTTCTGGGCGAGCGTGGCGGTGATCTTCTGTGCGCCATCGGTCGAGGTCGCGGTGCCAAGCACAGTCGCGCCACGGCAACCCAGTTCCAATGCAATGGCCTGTCCGATCCCGCGCGTTGCGCCGGTAACCAGTGCGATTTCACCTGCAAGTTCTGTCATGTTCGTCTCCTACGCCAATGCGTTGTCCAACGCCGCCGCATCCACCAACGCGTGCGTCACCATGTCTTTGGCAATCCGTTTGTTTAACCCCACCAGCACTTTGCCGGGGCCGCACTCGATCAACTGGGTCACGCCGTCACCGGCCATGCGCTGCACCGTCTCCACCCAGCGCACCGGGTTGTAAAGCTGGCGCACCAACGCATCGCGAATCGCGTCGGCGGCATCGGGCTGCGCCACGTCGACATTATTGAGTACCGGAATCTGCGGCTTACGCAGCTTCACGCTCTGCAGGCGTTGCGCCAACTGCTCGGCCGCCGGTTTCATCAAGGCACAATGCGACGGCACACTGACCGACAGCGGCAACGCGCGCTTGGCACCAGCCGCTTTGCACGCATCCAGCGCGCGATTCACGGCACTGGCTTGACCGGCGATCACCACCTGCCCCGGCGAATTGAAATTCACTGCCGCCACCACTTCACCCTGTGCCGCGTATTGACAGGCGGCGATCACTTGCGCGTCGTCCAAACCGAGAATCGCCGCCATCGCGCCCTGCCCAGCCGGCACCGCCGCTTGCATGTATTGTCCGCGCAGCGCGACCAACTCCACCGCCGCCGCAAACTCCAATGCACCCGCGCAGACCAGCGCGCTGTATTCACCCAAGCTATGCCCGGCCATGATCTGCGGCAGCGCACCGCCACGCGCCTGCCAGATACGCCAAGTCGCAACTCCGGCGGTCAACATTGCCGGCTGTGTGATCTGCGTTTGATTGAGGGTTGCTTCCGCTCCTGCGCGCACGATCTGCCATAAGTCAAGCTTGAGCACGGCCGAGGCTTCCGCGAACGTGTGCTGCACCACTGGGTAGTGCGCCGCGAGCTCGGCCAGCATGCCGACCGCTTGCGAACCCTGACCGGGAAATACGAATGCGAGTGTCATCGTGTCACGCCTGCTGTTTAATAACGCACCAGTGCTGAGCCCCAGGTAAAGCCACCGCCGAAGGCTTCCAGCAACAAGGTATCGCCGCGCTTGATGCGGCCATCGCGCACCGCCACGTCGAGCGCCAGCGGCACCGACGCGGCCGACGTGTTGCCGTGTTCATCAACGGTCACGACCACGCGCTCCATCGGCATTTTCAGTTTTTTGGCAGTGGCAGTGATGATGCGGATATTGGCCTGATGCGGCACCAGCCAGTCGATGTCACTTTTTTCCAAATGGTTAGCAGCCAGGGTTTCATCGACGATGTCTCCCAAGGTGTTAACCGCCACCTTGAACACTTCATTGCCTTGCATCGTCACGTACGCGGTACCCGAGCGCACTTGCTCATACCCTTGTGAAACACCCGCCGTCACCGTGAGTAAATCTTTGTATTGGCCGTCCGCATGTAAATGCGTGGACAGAATGCCGGGCTGCTCACTGGCTTCAAGGATGACAGCACCGGCACCGTCGCCGAACAACACGCAGGTGCCACGGTCAGTCCAGTCCAGAATGCGCGACAAGGTCTCGGCACCGATCACCAAAGCCCGGCGCGCGGAACCGGTGCGGATAAATTTATCAGCGATGGCCAGCGCATAGACAAAGCCGGTGCACACCGCCTGCACGTCGAACGCCGGGCAACCATGCACACCGAGTCGATCTTGCAGCAGACAGGCGGTGCTGGGAAACACACGGTCAGGCGTGGTGGTAGCGACAATGATCAGATCCAACGTGTTCGCATTGATGCCAGCGGCCTCCAACGCGTGCCGCGCAGCCGCTTCGGCTAAGTCACACGTTGTTTGTTTCTCCGCCGCGATATGGCGTTTCTTGATCCCAGTACGTTCGATGATCCACTCGTCGGAGGTGTCGACCATTTTTTCCAGATCGGCATTGGTGAGTACTTTCTCGGGCAGAAAACCGCCAGTGCCGATGATGCGTGCGTAAGTCATAGGGGCGGCCTCTGCAAAGCTTCATAAAGCCGCGATGCCAAAGTGGAAAAGCGTGGCGCAGCCGAGTGCACATGCAGGATCTGAGCATGCTTCATACTTTTCTGAACCCGCCAGCACGGCCTTAGGGAGAGCAAGCTTTGCAGAGACCTCGTCATACGACTTTTCTCTGCGCCAGGTGCGCATCAAGCTGGCTGCGGATACGCTCCGGCACATTTTTTTCCACTTCAATCAGCGCTTCATTGATGGCGGTGGTGAACGTAAAGGTGTCGGCATTGCCGTGGCTTTTGATCACGATGCCCTGCAATCCCACCAAACTGGCGCCATTGTAACGGCGTGGATCGATTTTTTTGTAAAAAGACTTCAGCACCGGCATGGCCAGCAGTGCAACCAGCTTGGTCAGCAGGTTGCGTTGAAATTCCTGTTTCATGAAGTGCCGGATCATACGCGCGACGCCTTCGGTGGTTTTCAGCGCCACGTTGCCCACAAAACCGTCGCATACCACCACGTCAGCCGCGCCTTTGAAAATGTCATGCCCCTCGACATAACCAATGTAGTTCAAGCTGCTGGCCGCGATCAGTCGTGCCGCTTCTTTTACGGCGTCGTTCCCTTTTATTTCCTCTTCACCGATATTCAGCAAGGCCACGCTCGGGCGCTCGATATTGTCGACCGCACTGGTCAACACTGACCCCATGACTGCGAATTCAAAGAGATGCTCGGCGCTGGAATCCACATTGGCGCCTAAATCCAGCATGTGGGTATGGCCTTTGATGGTCGGCAACGCATAGATGAATGCGGGTCGGTCAATGCCCGGCAGGGTTTTCAAAACGAACCTTGCGGTGACCATCAGTGCGCCGGTATTTCCCGCGCTTACGCAGGCACCGGCGACACCTTCTTTAACAAGGTTGATGGCCACGCGCATCGATGAATCTTTTTTGCCGCGCAGCGCTTGCGACGGCAACTCATCCATCTCGACGGTTTGCGAGGCGTGGTGAATCACTAAACGCTCAGACACCGTGGCATGCTGCGTGAGTAACTCTTGTTCGAGAACGCTCTGCGACCCCACCAGAATGATTTTGGTATTGGCGTGTTGACGCAATACAGCAAGCGCTGCAGGCACCGTGACATGCGCGCCGTGGTCGCCACCCATGGCATCAATGGCGATGGTAACGCGTGTGGTCATCGGTCGAACCTCATGTGGTCAGACAGTTTTGAGCACGCGCAAACAGCACTGCCGCGCGAACGCGGCAGTGCTTGCGAAACCGGGTGCAACGTGTGGAACGCGTCATTGCCGCTAAAGGCGGGTGGGAGCAATAAACCCAAGACTACTCGGCTTCTTCCTTCGGCACGAGCACTTGGCGACCGCGGTAATATCCGCCGGCCGTGACGTGGTGACGCAGATGGGTTTCACCGGATTTCGAGTCAATCGACAAGGTCGGATTGCTCAATTTATCATGCGAGCGACGCATGCCGCGCTTGGATGCCGTCTTACGATTCTGCTGAACTGCCATAAAGATTCTCCTTAAAAAACTATTTTTTACCGCTATCACGCGGCCTCAATTTGGCCAACACCGCAAAGGGATTTTCACGCTGCTCTGTTGTTTTTGCCGCCGTGTTCAACTGCGGAAGCGCAGCGCATTCGCCGGACGCATGCAGCGCCACAATCGGAATCAACAACAACAACTCGTCTTCGATGATCGGCAACAGTGGCGTTGGTACCTGCTCAACAATAAGCGGCTCATAATGCGCCGCCACTTTGTCGGCGTCGTTGCGATTTGCCACCAACGCCAGCGCAACTTCCGCAGCAACCGCCTGCGTCATTGGCTGCATGCAACGCTGACAAATAAAGTGTAACTCGGCTTTGACATGACCGATAACACACATCACGCCCAAGTCATCGGTACCAAATTCAAGCTCGACGTCGGCGACACCGTCAGTCGAATGCAACAACGGCGCGAGCCGTTCCATCCGACGCAATTCCAAAGTTCCGTTCAAGATGCGATGCTGGCGCACCAAACGGAACGGGTCAATGTGCTCCGGTAACCGCTGCGTCATAGGCGCGCAATAATAGCGACCGCACCCGGCGCTGTCAAAGCCTAGAGTCTTCCTGTTAGCCCCAAGTAGTCATGTCCGCTGTGTCCCAAATAGAAATGTCCGCTTGTGGTCCAAGCCACCCTGATTAAGAACGGCGGCGGATATTTTTAATATGGCTCACCTCATGAGCCAAAAAGAAGTGAAGCGAGCACACGTGCTGGAACTACTGAAAGAGGACAAGATCGGTCAACAGGAAGCATCGAAACGGATGGGTGTGGGCACGCCGACGGTTGGTCCGGCATTATCAAGCGCAAGGCCTAAGTGGATTGGCCAGCAAAAAGCGCGGTCGGGTTTCCAATCGGCGGCTGGAAGAAACTCTGCGTGCCACGGCCGTTGAGGTCATCGGCACCCGTTATCCTAAAAACGGCAGTTAACCCGCGGTTTCGTTTGCCAACCGGACCGGCGGACTCGCTGTTGCGAGCATAAATTTCTCGAACGCACGGGCGCGGATGGCACGCAGTCGTTGGGTATCCGTCAACTGCTCCGCAGTGGTTTTCAACACGCTCAAGAAGTCAGCGAGGTTGGTCAAAACAGCTTGTATGGGTCGCCTGTTTGGCATGCGTGCTGGTGATGGTCAATCGCGTCTGCCCGGCGTGTTTGGTTTGCGTGGCCACGCCGTGTAGTAATTGTGGCCGGCTTACGATCGCTTCGAAGTGTTTGTGCGGGTGCGCCAGTCGCACAAACAACGTCCACCCGTTATAGACGAGCGCGACTATAGAGTCGGACCACAAATAGA
>JANLTU010000163.1:0-47626 GCA_031363085.1 Gammaproteobacteria bacterium | reverse complement strand
GGTGGCGATGGACGCGTGTGAGTCAACGGTCGAGCGGGGTAGTCACGTGAAAGTCTGGGCGATTGGTAATCAGAAGGGCGGCGTGGGCAAAACCACTACGGCCATCACGCTGGCGGGAATCATGGCGATGCGCGGCCAGCGCACGTTGATGGTGGATCTGGATGCGCATGGGTCGCTCAGTGCGTATTTTGGCCTCGATCCCGACCGGGTCGAAGACAGTGCTTATCGATTATTTAACGACCGCACACTCAATCCGGTGCAGGTCGTGACAGAAACCCGCTTCAATCGCTTGTTCATGTTGCCGGCCTCCACCGCGATGGCGACGCTCGACCGGCAATTGGGTACGCAACACGGCCAAGGTCTGATCATCAGCACGGCCTTGCAGCGGCTCAAGGATAAATTTGATTTCGTCATCATCGATTGCCCGCCGACCTTGGGCATTCTGCTGGTGAATGCCTTGGCGGCCTGCGATCACCTGATCATTCCAGTACAAACCGAATTTCTTGCGCTCAAAGGCTTGGAGCGCATGCTGCACACGCTGGGCATGATTCAGCGCTCCACGCGCCGCGATTTGCCTTACACCATTTTGCCGACCATGTTTGACCGCCGCACGCGCGCGTCGCAAGACAGCCTGGATCAGATGCGCGCCAAATACATGCTGCGCCTGGCCAGCACCGTGATTCCGGTCGATACCCACTTCCGCGACGCCAGCCGCCAAGGCGTGCCGTTGCCGATGCGCAGCATGAGCGAGCGCGGGGTGCTGGCCTATGCGGCGTTGGCCGACCAACTGCTGCCGGCCGGGGTGCGCGGCGCGCAACAAAAGGATGCTATGGAAAATGTGATTCGGTTGAATGCGCCCTATAACGAACGCTCGTTACCGTCATGAATCTTCCCAATCATCCTGTGTGTGCAGATCAAAACCAAGCGCTGAACAGCTATCTGGATGCGCTGTTGTCGACGCCGCCGGAAATGTCAAGCCCGTCGCCTGCGGTTGCAGCGCCAGCACTGGCAACGCCGCCGCCAAGGTTGCTTGCCGGCGGCGGTCTTAAATGTTTTGTGTTCATGGTGGCGGGTTTAAAGCTGGCGTTGCCGCTGGCGCGCGTGACCGAGATCGTCGATTTTGCCGGTTGCAAAGGTGTGGCCGTGCCGCCGTTGGTGCTGGGCAGTCTGGCCTACGACGGGCGCAACGTGCCGGTGCTGGACAGCGCGCGCATCCTTCTGCCTGACCGCCAGGTCACGCCGTCCTACCAGTGGCTGGTGATCGTCGATCACGGCAGTTATGCGCTCGCCTGCGACGCCGTCGACCCAAACATTGAGGTGGCGCACGAGGCGGTGCGCTGGCGTAGCCACTTGACCAAACGCCGCTGGCTGGCGGGCACCTTGTTGCAACACCGCTGCGCGTTACTGGATGCCGATGAGGTTTACGAACCCGCTGCCGATAACCCGGCGTAGCCCCTAATTTTCAGACCTCGCCTGCATTGACCGGCGACTTGACCCACACAGGCCATGACCATGAACAGCGCCGTACAACCGCAACCCGAAGATCCGATCCTGCGCTGGGTGACGTTCCGCCTCGACAAGGAAAAATATTGCATCAACGTCCTGCTGGTGCAGGAGGTGTTGCGGATTACTGAAATCGCACCGGTGCCGGGTGCGCCCAGCTACGTGCTGGGAATCATCAATTTGCGCGGCAACGTGGTGACGGTGGTCGACACGCGCAGGCGTTTTGGATTGACGTTGAAAGAAGTCGACGACGCCTCGCGCATCGTCATCATCGAAGTCAACGGCAACGTGATCGGCATGCTGGTCGACAGCGTTGCCGATGTGGTGGATTTGCGCAAGTCCGAGATCGAAGCCGCGCCCAATGTCGGCACCGAAGAAAGCTCGAAGTACATTCAAGGCGTGGCCAGCCGCGAGAGCGAATTGCTGATCGTGGTCGATCTCAACAAATTTCTTTCCGAGCAAGAGTGGGGCGATGTGAGCAACGCAGTTCACGTTTGAGCAGCCTGTGAGAGCGGGTGATGAGTGTTGAAACCTTGACCGTGATGAGCCTGACCAGTGTGGCCATCAATGTCGTGCTACTGGCCGGCGCGGTGGCGTTGTTGTTGCATCAGCGCTCGTTAAAAGCGCGCACCGGCCAAGCCCTGCGCGACGCACGTGATGATTTATCCGCCGTGGTTTCGGCGGCTTTGGGTGTGGGGCAGCGCATGGACCTCCTGGAAGAAAAAGTGCGGCGCCAGACCGAACGCATCGAACAGCGTGATTTAACCGAGCCCTTGCAACAATCGTATCGCCAGGCGATGCAGTTGATCGACTCGGGCGCCGACATTCCCACTTTGGTGGAACGCTGCGGCGTAACGCGCGGCGAAGCCGAGTTGCTGGAGAACATGTATCGCGCGGACGCTAACAAACATGTCACCGGCGGGTGAACTCGTCAACGCCGGTTTAGCTCCGGTCTTTGCATCGCGAGTTATATTGTCAATAACAGCTACTCGCAGGCCAATGCATGACTTCAAACTCGGCGCAAAACATCAAAGCGATGTTGACGGGTTCGCGCACCGAGCTTGGCATCGGCATTAAAGTCGGCTTTGCGTTGCTGCTGCTGTTGCTGGTCGGCGTCACCCTGGTTGGGCTCACGCGCATGGCGCAAAGCAATCGTCAGCTCGATTCCTTGGTGGCGCGTGAGCTGGTCAAACAGGAACTGGCATTTTTATTACACGCAGCGCTGCGGGATCGCTTGATCGGCATGCATTTGATGGCGGCGATGAGCGACGATTTCGAGCGTGAGGCGGAATCGCATCGGGTGCGCGAATTTGGACTTGCGTTCCGCAAATACCGTGATCGGCTGCATGACCTGGCCAGCAGCGATGCAGAAAAAGCGCTGTTGGCCAGAATTCAAGAGCACACTGCTAATGCTCGGCCGATTACCGAAAAAATCATGGATTATTCGATGGAAGGGCGGATCGACGCGGCACGCCTTGCGATCCGAACCGAGGCGATGCCGGCGCAAGGACTCATCGCGCAGGACGTCAAAGAGTTTATCGAGCTGCAAAAAACACCACTCACGCGGCGATAGCCGAAGCCAGCGCATCGTATGCCAACGCGCGCCTGCTGATGCTGGCTTTTGGCAGCGCCGCCACCGTACTGGGGCTCGTAATCGCCGTGGTTGTGGTGCGCCTGACTCATCGGCAGGCGCAGTCGCTCAAACACCAGGCGATGTTCGACGCGCTGACCGACTTGCCAAACCGCCTGCTGTTCGCCGACCGCGTGCAGCAGGCAATTTTGGTGGCACGCCGCGAACAGCGCGTGTTCGCGTTGATTGCGATGGACTTGAACCGCTTCAAGATCATTAACGATACCTTGGGCCATCACATCGGCGACTTGGTGCTGCAGCATGTTGCGGCGCGCACCCGTGCGTGTTTGCGTGAATCCGATACCGTCGCGCGTATCGGCGGCGACGAGTTTGTGATCCTGCTTGCGACCATCAGCGACCTTGATGGCGCGTTGATCGCCGCCAAGAAAATTCTTGCCGCACTCGCCGATGCGCCGACGCTCGGCGGGCATTCAGTCGACGTCGGTGCCAGCCTGGGTATCGCAATATTTCCGGAGCAGGCACAAGACGCCGAAACGCTGCAACGCCGGGCCGACGCCGCCATGTATTTCGCTAAGCAGTCGCACAGTGGCTATGCGCTGTACAGCAATACGCTCGGGCAGGACGCTGAAGACCGCAACGCGTTGCAAGGCGAGCTGCGCCACGCCATCAGCCATGACCAGTTGGTGCTGCACTACCAGCCAAAGATTGATTTCAAGCCCGGGCACGTCAACGGCGTCGAAGTGTTGGTGCGCTGGAACCACCCCATGCTCGGCCTGCTCGCGCCCGATAAATTTATTCCGCTGGCGGAAAGCAGCAACCTGATCAAGCCGCTGACGGTCGCCGTGTTGCGTGGCGCGCTGCGTCAATGCGAGGCATGGCGCCGTGCCGGCATTGACTTGTCGGTGCTGGTCAACCTGTCGGCGGTGAACGTCCGCGATCCGGAATTTCCGGATAAAGTCGCCGCGATCCTCGCCGAATTCAGCGTGCCGCCGGCGCGGCTGGAACTGGAAATCACCGAAGCGGCATTGATGTCACAACCGGCGTTGGCGGTGGCGTGCATCAAGAAACTCAGCCGGATGGGGCTGCAAATCTCGATCGACGATTTTGGCACCGGCTATTCCTCAATGGCGTATCTGAAGGAGCTGCTGGTGGCAAAGATCAAAATCGACCGCTCCTTCGTGAAAGACATGGCCAGCAACCACAACGACGCCGTGATCGTGCGCTCCACCGTCGAGCTGGGCCACAGCCTGGGTTTGAAAATCGTCGCCGAAGGCGTCGAGACGCAGGAGGTTTGGGATCAGTTGCACGCCCTGGGATGCGACGACGCACAGGGCTATTTCATGAGCCGCCCGTTGAGCGCGACTGATTTCTCCGCCTGGCTGAAGCATTCACAGTGGGCCGCCGGCGAGCGGGTGGAGACTAACATCGTGGACCTCAAAACAGCATAGCTTGGGTTGTCTGGGTGGCTGCTCAAAGGTGCGAGGTGGTAGGGGCGTGATTCATCGCGCCTTGCCCGATGAATCGGGCACCTACGCACAACCCATGGGCGCGGCTTGCAGCCGGGCTGATCGCGGCTGCAAGCCGCGCGGCCATCCTGGCGGCTTTTTGCCGACGCGGGCGGGCGGGACACCCGCGCTCCCAGCCATCCATATGAATTATCGAAGCAATTTGCATCGCTCGGTCTCTAAAGTGTATAAACACCTATACACACAAACACGGAGTCGCGTCATGAATTCAGTCCGCTGGAACATCGCTGTGTCGCCGGATACTGATCAATCCGTGCGCATGTACCTCGCTGCCCAGGGCGGGGGCCGCAAGGGCGATCTGTCGCGCTTCATCGAGGAAGCGGTGCGGGCGCATATTCTTGAACTGACGGTCGAACAAGCCAAAGCCGCCAATTCCGATGTGAATGAGGCTGACCTGACCGCCATCGTCGCCGAGGCGGTGCAATGGGCACAGGCACCCAAGTCCTGATGCGAGTTGTTCTGGACACAAATGTCTTGCTCAGCGCCCTTATCTCACCGCACGGCCCGCCCGACACTCTTTACCGCGCTTGGCGTGCTGCGCGCTTTGAGGTTGTCACTTCGGTGGCCCAGCTCGATGAACTGCGACGGGCCAGCCGCTATCCCAAGTTCAAGGCGGTGCTCCAGCCGCATCGCGTCGGCGCGATGGTGAACAATTTGCAGCGCGCCGTGGTGCTTGCGACGCTGCCTGCCGGCAGCGAGGCTGCCGACCCCTTCGACGCGTTCCTGCTGGCGATGGCGGTTGCTGGCGCGGCTGACTATCTCGTCACCGGCGATCAGCGCGCCGGTCTGTTGCAGCGCGGTCATATGGGCCGCACACGCATCGTCACCCCGGTCACCTTCTGCGCCGAAGCACTTTAACTTCGTGTAGTTAGGAGCGGCGTGCAGTTGCCCCATCGCGGCTGCAAGCCGCGCCTACAAAGATCAAAAGAGCATAGGAGCGCGGCCATCCTGGCGGCTTTTTGCCGATGCGGGCGGGACGTCCGCGTACCTACGTCTGCCGGCGGCGAAATTCGCGTGGCTACTTCAATTATAATTTTCAGCGGTGTTGCATAACACTTGCGCCAACAACCCACCTGCCCGTTTGTGCTGGCACACTCAGACTCTAAAAGTTTTACTCGCGGCTACTTGTTAAACCGTTCTAGCGTTAGCCCTTCCAGGTGGATTTCCGGTTTGCGGCCCGACACCACGTCGGCAAGCACTTTTGCCGAGCCGCAGGCCATGGTCCAGCCGAGCGTGCCGTGGCCGGTGTTGATAAATAAATTGTCGAACGGCGTGGTGCCCAGCACCGGTGGGTTGTCGGGCGTCATCGGGCGCAGGCCGGTCCAGTATTCGGCACGGTCAAAATCACCAGCATGCGGAAATAAATCGCGCACTACGTGGGCGAGAGTGGCGCAGCGCGACGCAGGCAGCGTGAGGTTGTAGCCGCCCAGTTCGGCGGTGCCGGCGGCGCGCAGGGAGTCGCCCATGCGCGTGATGACGGCTTTGTAGCGGTCGTCGGTGAGGGTGGCTTGCGGTGCATGCGCGGCGTCGATGATGGGCAACGTGATGGAATAGCCTTTGACTGGATACACCGGCAAGCGGACGCCCAGCGGTTTCAGTAATAAGGGCGAATAACTGCCACAGGCGAGCACATAGGCATCGGCACGCAAGGCGCCGAGATTTGTGAGCACGCTGTCGATGCGCGTGCCGGAGCGCGACAGTTGTTGTACGGTGACATGTCGTTGGATGCGTACACCAATATTTTCCGCTGCCTGGGCCAGTGCGGTAGTGAACTGATGGCAATCGCCGGATTCGTCGTCGGGATAGTAGATACCGCCGACCAATTTTTCGCGCGCCGCAGCGAGTGCCGGTTCCTGCGCGATACAATTGTCAACATCCAGCACGCGGTGCTTCACACCAAGCTGTTCCCACAGTTCCTGGTAGCGTAACTCGTGCGCAAAATCACGCTCGTTACGATATAAAAACAAGGTGCCGCGTGTCGTCGAGTTGTAGTCGATGTGGATGTCGTCGCGTAGTGCGACCAAGCAGGCGTGGCTGTAGCGCGCCAGTCGCACTTGCCGTGCCTTGTTGGCCGCGTAGCGTGCCGCCGTGCAGTTGCCGAGAAATTTCACCAGCCATGACCACAGGGCGGGATCGAGCCGTGGGCGCAACACCAGCGGCGAATGCGGTTTGAACAGCCACAGTAACGCGGTCAGCGGGATACTAGGTTCGGCCCACGGGTGCGCCGAGCTCCACGACACTTGGCCGCCGTTGGCAAAGCTGGTTTCTTGCGCGACATCAGTCTGACGTTCGAGCAGCCTGACTTCATGTCCGGCGCGTTGCAGGTAGTACGCACTGGTTACCCCGATCACACCACCACCCAGGACGAGCACTTTCATCGTGGCACTCCATACACTTCAGTATGGCGTAGCCAGTCTCGTCCTCCGGCGTGCGGGAAGAAGGAAGTGCTTGTGTTGTGACGTTGAGGTTCAGTCGGGACGCGATGATCAAGGGGCATGGTTATCACAAACTCTGGTAGAATCGGCACTCAATCCGCTGTGTTCGAGTGTGGTGCATTATGGAACCATCTGAAGATATTTTCGAAGAGGCTTTTCAACAGTCGGTCGAAATCGGCAATCGTCTCGCAACCAAAGAAACGACCGGCGAGATGTGGGAAATCGCCGACGGCATGCTCGCTGGCGCGATCCAGTTCTGGTTATATTCACGCCAGCCCTGCGGTGATCCGCTCTGCGAAGACTGCGAGGAGATCAACACGGCGGAGTTACGCATGGCGGAGTTGCGCCGCTTGGTTGACGAGTTTGCGCGCGAAAGTGAGTATTACCATGCGCCAACCGACGCTAATGTCGGGCGGGCGTGACATTAAAAAATGTTGAATGCTTAATGCTGAAGGTTTAATTCCGGTGTGCGCCGAACGCAGGCTTAAATAAGCATGATTCAAAACTTGCCCACACGCTGTAACAGTTTCCGAGCGTCATAGAAGTATGCCGTCACCAGATACACCAGTAGAAACACCGTCCCCGACAGCAGCACATGCATGCCAGTGAACCAGATCACTTCCTGATTCGCAACATACAGCGCAACCGCAAAAACCATATAGCCCAGCACCCGCCGCACATCGTAAGGCACCGGATAATATTTGCGCCCGAGTAGATACGAGGCCAGGGCCATGCTTGCATAACAGGCCAGCGTCGCCCAGGCCGCGCCCGCGTAACCGAATTTCGGCACCCACCACAACAGCAATGCCACTGTGAGCACGGCGCCGCCCATCGACACCATGGCGCCCAGCAGGGTGCGGTCGGTGAGCTTGTACCAGACCGACAGATTCACGTAGATGCCCAAGAATAAATTGGCCAGTAGCAGAATCGGCACCACGAATAAACCTTCGCGAAACGCCGCGCCGACGAAATATTTGAAAATATCGAGATACAGCGTCACCAGCAGAAAGATAAAGGCGCAGAACATCACGAAGTAGGTGAGCACATCGGCGTAGATTTTGGGCGCATTTTTGTCAGCGGCGTGCGCAAAGAAAAACGGCTCGCCAGCGTAGCGGAACGCCTGAATGAACAGCGACATCAGAATCGACAATTTATAACACGCACTGTAAATGCCGAGCTGCGCGAGGTTGGCCTGGGTGTCGCCGGGCAGCAGATATTTCATCAGCGCGCGGTCGAGCATTTCGTTGACGATGCCGGCGAAACCGATGATCACCATCGGCAGCGAGTAGCGCAGCATTTTTTTGAACAGTGCAACGTCGAAGCCCTGGGTGACGCCGCGCAATTGTGGCGTTAGCAGCAACAACTTCACTAGGCTTGCGGCCAGATTAGCAATAAAAATGTAACCCACGCCCATGGCCGGGTCCCACAGACCGGCCGCCCACGACGTTGCGGCGCTACGCAACACCACGATGAACAACACACACAGCCCGACGTTGACCAATATCTCAATGATTTTAATGCTCGCAAAGCGCAGCGCTTTTTCCTGCGCGCGCAGCTTGGCGAAGGCGACCGCACCGACGGCGTCCAGCGCCAGAATCGCCGCGATCCAGACGAGGTATTCGGGGTGATCACCGTGTTGCAGGGTGTTGGCCAGCAGATCGCTGCCCAACAGCAACAGCAGAAAAAAGCCTAGATTTGCACTCAGTAAAAAACGCAACGCGGTGGAGTAGGCGCGGTCGGGCGTGTTGCCGTCTTGATCACGAAAACGAAAATAGCCGGTCTCAAAACCAAACACCAGCACCACCGCGAAGAACCCGGCGTAGGCATAAAATTCCGACACCACACCATATTCGGTGGGGGTGAAATAATAGGTGAACAGCGGCACCAGCAGGTAATTCAAAAAACGCCCGACAATGGAGCTGAGGCCGTAAACGGCGGTCTGCGAGGCGAGGCGTTTGAGAGGATTCAAGCCTGCGTCATCTCACATCAGCGGGTCGCGATTACGCATGTGATGCGCTGTTTTGAAAAACGCCTGAGCAAGCTGCATGCGCGCAAGGGGGTCGAGCTTGACTTCATCCAGTGCGCGCGTCATGCACAGCAGCCATGCATCGCGGTCGGCGGTTTCGATGGGAAACGGCAAGTGGCGCGCGCGCAGCATGGGGTGGCCGTATTCCTCGACGTACAGCGCCGGGCCGCCCAGCCAGCCAGACAAAAATTTGTACAGCTTGTCGGTTGAACTGCGCAGGTCGGCGGGATGCAGCGCACGGATGCGCGCCGCTTCCGGCAGCGTGTCCATGAGCTGATAAAAACGTTCCACCAGCGCGCGCACGCCTGCGTCGCCGCCGAGTAATTGGTAAGGTGTTTTTGCCGTGCTCGTCATAAGCGTGGAATTATAACGTATTGCGCGCGTCGACCCGCAGCGCGTTAAGATGTGCACTCAACCGGGACGAGGATGTGCAGATGCGAAACACACGCAGGGCTTTATGGTTTGCGGCGCTGGCTATGCCGGCGAGCATGGCGCTGGCCACCGAGCCGGAAGAACTAACTTGCGGCAGCAAATTTGAAACGGTGGACACGGTGAATCAGTGTTTGGCTGAGGCGGTGACCTTGGTCGAACGCGATCTTGAAACCATGCGCCAAGCACTGTTAAAAGCGCTGGCCATCGCGCAGGCGAAATTACAAAACGTCGCCGGCGCCAGCACGCGACCCGCCGATGAAGTGCTGGAAAAAGCGCAAAAAGCCTGGCGCGACTACCGCGATACCAATTGTAATTACTACGATCACGCCTATGCCGGCGTCAGCTCGCCCGGCACCGAACGCGTAGTGTGTCAGTTGCGCATGACGCGCCAACGCATGCTGGAGTTCAACAGTGAGCGCCAGTTCTGGGTGTACAAATTCCGCGAGGCGGATATGCCGGCGGCAGGGGACGCGAAGTAGCGAAGGTAACGGCGGTTACGCTTCAGTACAGTTTCAAGGAGAATGAAAATGTTCAAAGTCTTTGGCATGTCGGCATCGGGCAATTGTTACAAAATCAAGCTGCTGCTCGCACAACTCCACGCGCCATACCAGTGGGAAGAAGTCGATCTTTTCAACGCCGGGACACAGACGCCGCAATTTCTGGCGATGAACCCTAACGCTGAAGTGCCGGTGCTTGAGCTATCGCCGGGAGAATTCCTTCCGCAGTCGAACGCGATCCTGTTCTATCTGGCCGAAGGCACGCCGTTTTGGCCCGGCGAACGTCTGGCACGCGCGCGCGCGTTGCAATGGTTGTTCTTCGAGCAATACAGCCATGAACCCTATATCGCGGTGGCGCGGAGCATTAATAGATTCATGGCGGCCGACCATCCGCGCCGCGCTGAACTTCCGCGCTTGCTGGAACGCGGCCACAACGCGTTGGCGGTGATGGAGCACCACTTGGCGACACGCGCGTTTTTCGTGAACGATATTTATTCCATCGCCGACATCGCGCTGTTCGCCTACACGCACGTAGCGCACGAAGGCGGATTCGACTTGGCGCGCTTCCCAAAAATCAGCGCGTGGTTGGCGCGGGTAAAAACACAGCCGGGTTTTGTTCCGCTGGGGTAGTGCGCGTGAATCCTGCAATGACGATCACCTGTGTTACTCGCGATGACTTGCCGGAGTTGTTGCCGCTGCTGGCCGACTACCAGCGCTTCTATGGCGTGGCGGACATCGACAGCGCGCGTAATCACGAGTTTTTCGCGCAATTCGCGGTGCCGAACGCGCGTGGCGTGCTGCATGTCTTGCGCGTCGATGGCGTGGCGCTGGGGTTCTCGACCATTTATTTTTCTTTTTCGAGCGCGCTGGCGAAACCGGTTGCGGTGCTCAACGACCTTTTCGTTGCGCCGGAAGCGCGCGGTCGCGGTTTTGGTCGCGCGCTCATTGAACAGGCTGCGGTCTATGCGCGCGATGCCGGCTACGTCCGCCTGCAATGGCTCACTCGCCAAGACAACGCCGCCGCGCAAGGTCTTTATGATGCGTTCGGGGCCAAGAAAAGCGCGTGGTATTTTTATGCGTTGAATGTTTGATGAGCGCTGAGTTTGCCAAACCCAATCCCAGACTTAACGCGATCTTTTCAACCCCATCAGCAGCAACGCCAGCAGACAAAATAGCGCGCCGGCTGCAAACGTAAACGACGCGCCGAGCTGGTCCCACAACACGCCGGCGAGGCCGCTTGCGAGCAGCATGGCAACCCCGCTCAACAGATTAAAAAATCCAAACGCGGTGCCGCGCAGATCGGCAGGTGCGGTGTCGGCCACCATCGCCGCCAGCAGCCCCTGCGTCATCGCCATATGTAAACCCCACAGCGAAATGCCGGCCCATACCCAGGCCCCGTCGTGACTCCAGGCCAGCAGCGCGTCTGCCGCGATCAACGCGACTAGGCCCCAGGCTAATAGTTTGGAATGACTGATGGTGTCTGACAGTTTGCCGAACGGATAGGCGCCGGCGGCGTAAATCACATTCATTGCGATCAGCACCAGCGGCGCGTAAGCGATGGGCAAGCCGCCTTGCAGCGCGCGCAACACCAAAAAGGCTTCGCTGAAACGCGCCAGCGTGAATACCGCGCCCAGCGCCACTACCCACCAGTACGCGGGGCTCAAGCGTTTGAGATTGTGTTTACTGATCGGATTGGTGCGCGCCACAGCGGCGTGGCGCGGCGGTTCGCGAACGCCAAACAACAACAGCGCCACCGCCAAAAATGCCGGAATGATCGCCACCCAAAACACCGCGCGAAAATCATTGGCCCACAGCAACATCAGGCCGATGGCCAGCAGCGGGCCGAGGAACGCGCCCACGGAGTCGAGCGCCTGACGTAGTCCAAACGCGGCACCTCGTAACTCGGGCGGTGCCAGGTCGGCGACCAGCGCGTCGCGCGGCGCACCGCGCAGGCCCTTGCCGACGCGGTCCAGCAGGCGTGCCGTTAGCACAAAGCTTGCCGAAGTCGCCAGCGCGAATAAAGGCTTGGAGACCGCACCCAAACCGTAGCCCAACAGCGCCAACGGTTTGCGTTTGCCCCAGCGGTCACTTAACACACCGGAGAAAACTTTGACGATCAGCGCGGTGGCTTCGGCGCCGCCTTCGATCAGCCCGATGACCCACACGCCGGTGCCCAACACCGTGATCATGAACACCGGCAGCAGGCTATGTATCATCTCCGACGAAATGTCCATCAGCAGGCTTACAAAGCCCAGCGCCCAGATGCTGGAAGGAATGCGCCGTAAGGTACTGGGAGATTGGTGCATGTTGTGCGATGGCCTGTAGAGCCTGTTCAAGAATTCATTGGCGGGCGCATTGCGGCGTTAAAATCGAATTTACGAATGCTCACGTACTGCGTGTGTGCTCCGCTTCTGCATCCGATTTTGCCTTGCACTGTATCTCTGCAATGAGCTCTTGAACAGGCGCTAACAAAATTACGCATATTTCGAAGTTTTCAACACGGTCGGCGGGCCATCACTTGATGGCCCCCACCCATTTCACAAACGGACCGAGCGTTACGAACACGATAAAGGCAAGCGCCAGCAGCGCAGCGACGTAACGCAGCGGCCGTAACTTAACCAAGCCCCACAGTGTGAGATGTTGGCCTTGTGCTTTCTGTGCTTCATAAAGTTGCCGGGCAGCCAAGGCGCGCTGCTGTTGGTACTGCGCAAGCAGTTCCCTGACGTGTTCGCGTCGCGCAGCATCGGTTATCCACAGTGCCGGGCTTGACATACCCCAGCGGCCCGCCGGCGTTTCATAGTGCTCGATGTGGTGGGCCACCAACAACTGACGAATGTCTTCCGCTTCATCGTCGGGAACGCCGCGCAGATTAAATATTTGAACGGCCATGACGCCTCTTGGTTACAGTAAGCCCGAATGAGCTGCATGCTACAACTTGCCGAGGTGGTACCGCCATGCACGACTACACCGAATACACCAAACTTCTGATTACGTTGCTGGCCATTGTGAACCCGCTGGGTGCGGTGCCGATTTTCGTGGCGCTGACGTCGGGCTCGGCGGAGGCGGAGCGCAAGAAGATCGCCAAGATCGTCGTGATCGCGGTGTTGACAATATTGTATGTGGCGTTGTTGTTCGGCGATTGGCTGCTGAGTTTCTTTGGCATCACCATCCATTCATTCAGCGTCGGCGGCGGCATTCTGATTTTTCTGATGGCGATTTCCATGATGCAAGCGCGCATCAGCCCGGTGGCGCAAACGGCAGATGAAGCGCGTGAAGGTGAGTCAAAAGAGTCGGTGGCGGTGGTGCCGCTGGCGATGCCGCTGCTCGCCGGGCCGGGTGCGATCAGCACCATCATCCTGAATGCACACAAAGATTCGGGCGTGAGTCACTACGTGTCTATTGGGATAGATATTCTGGTTTTAGGCGTACTGTTGTGGGCCGTGTTCCAGTTGGTGCCATGGATTTCGCGCCACATCAGTCAGACCGGGATTAATATTTTCACGCGTATCATGGGGCTGATTCTCGCCGCCATCGCAGTCGAGTTTATCGCTACCGGAGTGCGGGGGTTGTTTCCGGCGCTGGGTTAATTGCCACAGGCTGGCTCTTAATTAGGGCCAGATACGATGTAGCACGGACGCGTTGCTTAGCTACAGGGTTCCGCTGCCGAAAAACAAGATCAGCATCACGGCCGCAGCGAACGCGATGACAAGTTCTCTTTTGCTGGTTTCGCTCATGAACGTAGCCTCTTTGTAGAAGGTGCAACGATTGGTTTAGCGGTTGCGGCACTGCCGCCTAATCATTGAGCCGCGCATTTTCCAGTGTTATTGATCGTGACGATGTGTTGTTACGCACGTTTCACAAGGTATGGCGGTATCTTGGGCGCAACCGGTCGGCGCCGAAATTCAGTAGTTCTCACCGCAAGTGTGGCTTTTTCACGTTGGGTTTGGGAGGGCAGTACACACGCTCGACTTTCGAGGGTTCAGTGCGCCTCATCCCAGTTGTTGCCTATGCCGATGTCCACGATCAGCGGCACCGCGAGGTCGGCGGCACGGCTCATGTGGTGGCGGATGTCGGCGACGGCTTGGTCGAGGCTCGCGGTGCCAACTTCAAATACTAATTCGTCGTGCACTTGCATGATCATGCGGGCGTCCATGTGTGACTGTTGCAGCCAGGCGTGTGCAGCGATCATCGCGCGCTTGATGATGTCTGCTGCCGTCCCTTGCATCGGTGCGTTGATAGCGGTGCGTTCCGCATATTGGCGGCGTTGCGCGTTGCTGGCTTTGATGTCGGGCAAATACAGGCGGCGGCCGAACACGGTTTCGACATGGCCAAGCTGGCGCGCCGATGCGCGCGTGCTGTCCATGAATTGTTTCACGCCGGGGTAGCGGGTGAAGTAAAGATCGATGTATTCCTGTGCAACGCCGCGTTCGATGCCCAGTTGCCGCGCTAATCCAAATGCCGACATGCCGTAAATCAAGCCGAAGTTGATCGCCTTGGCGTTGCGGCGTTGGTCGTTGCTGACCTGTTCCAGCGCCACGCCAAACACTTCTGCCGCCGTGGCGCGGTGCACATCCGCACCTTCGGCAAAGGCGCGCAGCAAACCAGCATCGCCGGACAAATGCGCGAGGATGCGTAACTCGATTTGCGAATAATCCGCCGCGACAATTTTGTAACCCGGTGGCGCGACAAACGCTTGGCGAATGCGGCGGCCTTCTTCGGTGCGGATCGGAATATTCTGTAAATTAGGCTCTGTCGACGACAGCCGTCCGGTGCTGGCGACCGCTTGCTGATACGAAGTATGCACGCGCCCGGTGTGCGGATTGATCTGTTCCGGCAGACGATCAGTGTAAGTGGATTTCAGTTTGCTCATGCCCCGGTGGTTGAGGATGCACTGCGGCAGTTGATAGTCCGCCGCCAATTCCTGCAACACCGATTCCGCCGTCGACGGTTGGCCGGTCGGGGTTTTTTCCAGAATCGGCAATTTGAGTTTGTGGTACAAAATTTCTTGAATCTGTTTGGGCGAGCCGAGATTGAATTCCTCGCCGGCGAGGCGATACGCCTCGTGTTCCAGTTCGTCCATGCGCTGTGCGAGTTCAGTGCTTTGGTGCGCAAGCATCTGCGCATTGATCAATACACCAGTGCGTTCGATAGTTGACAACACCGGCACCAAAGGCATCTCAATTGCGCTGAATAACGAATTGAGCTTGGTTTCTTTCTCCAGCATCGGCCACAGGGTTTGATGTAGCCGCAATGTGATGTCAGCATCTTCGGCGGCGTAGTTGCTTGCGATCTCAACCGCGACTTGGTTGAAGGTAATTTGCTTGGCGCCTTTGCCGGCGACGTCCTCGAAGCTGACGGTTTTGTGGCCCAGGTGTTTGAGCGCCAGCGTGTCCATGTCATGGCGTGAGCCGACGCTGTTCAGTACATACGACTCCAGCATGGTGTCGTAAGCGACGCCGCGCAGCGCGATGTTGTAATTGGCCAAGACGCTCATGTCGAACTTCGCGTTTTGTCCGACTTTAATTTTCTGCGGATCTTCCAGCAGCGGGCGCAGGCGTTCCAAAACCTCGGCGCGTGATAATTGCGTCGGCGCGCCGAGGTAATCATGTGCCAGTGGCACATAGGCGGCGGCGTGTGCCTGCACCGCAAACGACACGCCGACAATTTCGGCCTGCATGTAATCAAGACCGGTAGTTTCGGTGTCGAACGCGAACAGCTCGGCGCGTTGTAGTTTGTCCAGCCAGTGTTCGAGCTGTTCGGTGGTGAGGACTGTTTGATAATCCGAAGCCGCTTTCGGCGTTGTTGTCTCGACCTGCTCCGTCGCCGCGTCGGCGCGACCGAGCAATTCGCCCAACCAGGTTTTGAACTCCAATCGTTGGTACAGGGCTTTGAGTTTTTCAACATCAGGCGCGGTGATGTGCAAGGCTTCGGCGCGCTGGTCGAGCGCCACATTGCAGTCAATGGTGGCGAGTTGCTGCGACAGCGGCAACTGGCCGAGACTGGCACGCAGGCTGTCGCCGACTTTGCCTTTAATGTCATGCGCATGTGCCACCAGTCCAGCGAGCGTGCCATAGCTTTGCAGCCATTTTGCAGCGGTTTTTGGGCCGACACTGGGCACGCCGGGAATGTTGTCCGAGGTGTCGCCGATCAAGGTGAGGTAGTCGACGATTTGCTCCGCGCGCACACCGAACTTATCGACAACGCCCTGGGTGTCGATATACGTGTTAGTCATGGTGTTCACCAGCGTCACCTGCGCGTTGACCAACTGAGCCATGTCTTTATCGCTGGTGGAGATCAGAGTGCGCAGACCGTGTTGTGTCGCTTGTTGGGCGAGCGTGCCGATCACATCGTCGGCTTCGACGCCGGGAACGCACAGCAACGGCAGGCCCAGCGCGCGGATGAGCTCATGCAGCGGTGCGATCTGTGCGCGTAGTTCTTCGGGCATGGATTCGCGATTGGCTTTGTATTGCGCATACAAGTCGTCGCGAAATGTTTTGCCCGGAGCGTCGAACACCACCGCGACCTGTTCGGTGGGATGATCGGCGATGAGTTTGCGCAGCATGTTAACGACACCGTAAATCGCGCCGGTGGGTTCACCGCGCGAGTTACTCAAGGTCGGCATAGCATGGAATGCGCGATACAGGTAGGATGATCCGTCCACCAGGATCAGCGGCGTGTTAGTTGTCATGTTGTTAATTTGGTGGCCACAAAATTTCAATAAGAGCGATTATGGACGAACATACAAAATCTTCCCATCCGGGTTTACGACCGATCAACGATGCCCAGCTCTCGCGTGAGTCGTGGAAAATCTTTCAAATCATGGCGGAGTTTGTCGAAGGCTTCGAAAAGCTGGCGCGCATCAAGCCGTCGGTGAGCATTTTCGGCTCGGCGCGAACACCGCCGGACCATCCTTACTACATGCTGACCGAAGACATCGCGCGGCGTTTGTCCGACGCCGGTTTTTCGGTCGTCAGCGGCGGCGGGCCGGGCGTAATGGAGGCGGCCAACAAGGGCGCTTTCGCCGGCAAGTCGCCCAGCATCGGGCTGAACATTAATTTACCGCATGAGCAAAGCGCAAATCGCTATCAGAATATTTCCCTCTATTTTCGTCATTTCTTCTCGCGTAAAGTCATGTTTGTAAAGTATGCGGCGGCGTACGTGGTGCTGCCGGGCGGATTCGGTACGCTCGACGAACTGGCGGAAATTCTTACCCTGGTGCAAACGGCGAAGACGCGGCGCATCCCGATTATCCTGGTGCACGCGCCGTTCTGGGCAGGCTTGGTGGACTGGTTCAAGAGCCGTTTGTTGGTCGAAGGGATGATCGGCGAAGCCGACTTGGAACTGTTCAAGATTCTCGACAAGCCTGAAGAAGTCGTCGAAGCGATTTTCAGTCATTACGAACACCGCGGCTTCGAGCTGTCGGCCGAAGAACAGGAAATTTTGCTGGACTTGTAATCATGCTGACATCACGTACCGTCATCATCGCCGCACTGTTCACGTTGAGCGCCGCTGTGGGCGCGCAAACGGAAGCGGAGCCGCAAGCCAACCCGCCGGTGATTGAACACCCGCCGTCAGCGGCGGGTGCTGATCCGGACGCCGAGCTTGCGCCGGAAATCACCATCACCGAGCGCGGCGAAACCAGCATTGAAGAATATCGCCTCAACGGCCAGCTCTACATGATCAAGATTATTCCCAAAAAAGGCGTGCCTTATTATTTGGTCGACAGCAACGGCGATGGGCTGATGTCGCGCCGTTTCAATGACCTCTCGCCAGGATTTTTAATTCCGTCGTGGGTCATCTTGCGCTGGCGTTAAAGTCATCCGGATCACCGGCTTATCTTCCACGCCGTGCCGCTACTGTATTTTTTTATTCCGGTTTTTAATTTCATTTTCTTGACACCCTATTAGTGCGCATGGCATAAAGCTCCGTCTCGCAGTTCAGGCACGCTGAATCGAACGATAATAAAGTTGAGGGGTGGGGTGTCCGGTTGTCAGTAGTGTGTAAGCGGCGTCAAACTTTTTCACCTTCATTAATTACAGATCTTCGTGCGATGCAGGCATGCGCGAGGCGAGTTCGGCGTAGCCATGAGTATTTTGAAAAAACAAAAGAGGAGAGGGTAAATGAAAGCACGTTGGTTAGCGGTTTCTGCGGTTGCAGTTTTATTGGCGGCTGGTCAGGCCAATGCCGCAATTGGTAAAGATGAGGCACTTGAGTTGGCGAAGAAGAGCGGTTGCTTGGCTTGCCATTCGATCGAAAAGAAAGTTGTCGGCCCGGCTTGGCAAGATGTCGGCAACAAGTACAAAGGCGACGCTACTCAGAAAGACCGTTTGGTCGCTAAAGTGAAGGCCGGTGGTAAGGGCGTCTGGGGCGAAGTCCCGATGCCTCCGTACTCGCCGCGCGTTCCTGATGCAGACATCGAAAAGCTGGTTGAGTTCGTTCTCTCGCTCGCGAAGTAAGTGTTATGAGAAAGGCTGGCTCACGCCAGCCTTTCTTTTTTCTTAACGCGAATAAAAAAACGATAGGCTTGAGTGTGCCAGCGGTATTTGTGCACAGTCGAGACGCGTGCCGGGACTGCCAACGGGGGGTGCGTTGGCGGATCGTTCTGCTTGAGTTTTACTACGCTATGTCATTGATTACTTATGGGCTTGTCTCGTAAGTCTGCGTTATTCCTGTGTCTTGCGCACGCTGCTGTGCACCCGCATGTGGGTGTGTCGATGAGTTTGTTCCACAGAGTTATCCACAGAATATTCAGGCCCAATTCGCTTGAGCGGCGCGTATATCGAGCGGGCCTTTCCTGATGGACATCTGGCCTGAAATCAGCGCTCACGTCGCTGTAACCACAGGTCGCAAATTTGTCGGTGGTGAGCCGCAATCGGTGTTGGGTGGATGCATTAACGCGGCCCATGTCATCCACAACATGCATGACGAGGCGCAGCGGTTTTTTGTTAAAACCAAGCACGCTGCGCAGGCGAGCAGGTTCGCGGCCGAAGCCGAAGGTCTGTTGGAATTAGCAAAAGCCACATTAGAGTGCCGGAACCCATTTGCTGGGGTGCGGTGGCCGGCACCGCGTATTTGGTGCTGGAGTATGTCGAATTCGGCCAGCAGGGCGAGCGCACGAGTGCGACGTTCGGCGCGCAGCTTGCGCAGCTCCATCACATTACCACGTCGCGTTTCGGTTGGTATCGAGACAACACCATCGGCTCAACGCTTCAGCGCAATACCTACACCGCGTCCTGGGTGGAATTCTGGTGCGAACATCGTTTGGGATTCCAGTTACAGTTAATACGTGGTAACGGCTATTACAGTGCGTTAAGCGCGAAACTCGAACGGGTGTTAGCAGGTGTTCCGATGTTGTTGGCGGGGCACAAACCGCAACCCGCTTTGTTGCACGGCGATTTATGGGGCGGCAACGTTGCGGCCGATAGCGCCGGACGGCCGGTGATTTTTGATCCGGCGCTGTATTACGGTGATCGTGAAACCGATGTGGCGATGACAGAATTGTTTGGCGGGTTCGGTCCGTACTTTTATCAAAGCTACAAAAGCGCGTATCCACTGACTGCGGGCTATACAGTGCGCAAGACGCTCTATAATCTTTACCACGTGTTGAACCATGTCAACCTGTTTGGCGGGGGTTATGCGAGTCAGGCCGAACGCATGGCCGAAAAACTATTAAGTGAATTGCGCTAAATGTAAAGAACCATGCAAATTGAATTGCGCTTCACAGTCGTTATGCTGCTCATCGCGAGCGTGTATGGAAATCGCGTCGATGCTGCCTCGTTTTTCAGCCTGGATGCGCGCAGCGCAGCGATGGGTGGCGTCGGCATTGCAAGCGGCGTGAAAGCCGCGCCCTTAACCAATCCCGCGCTGCTTGCTTATGGTGTGGAGTTCGTCGACTGGTATTTGAGTGTGCCTGCGTACAGCATGGTGCGCAGCGATCCCGATAAATTCAGCAACTTGCTGAGCGATTTTGAAACATCCGCGCAAGCGCTGGAGAGCAATCCGGATAACGTGCGTGTGCAAAGCACCACCGCATTATTGGACCAGTTGGCCAAGGCCAAGCGCATCGAAAATACCGGAACATCAATATTCGCCAGCATTCCCAGCAACCTTATAGGTGCGGGGGTCTACCTCAACGTTTACCAGTTTGCTTCGGTGCGTACGCTCGCCGCCAAACCTGACCTCGCCGCCAAGCCACCCGCGTATAACGCGGTGATCGAAAAACGCGGCGTGTCGGTGGTAGAGAATGGCGTGTCTCTGGCGCAAGTGTTTACAACCGACTTCCGCGCATTCGATACTTTTGCATTGGGCATCAGCCCCAAAATTATTTTGTTCCAGGCCACCGGAGAAAGTCAGGCGATAAGAGATGCGGATACCAAGGTTAATTTTGCTGGAGCGCGCAACGGTTCGGCATTCAATTTGGATATCGGCCTGTTTAAAGAGTTAGGACGCTTTTACAGCGGCGGTTTGACGGTGCGTAACCTGCTCCCCGTCAAAGTCAGATACCCCGATGAGGTGGGTGGCTACGACAAACTAAACACCCAGGTGCGTGCCGGTATTGCCTACGAACGACGCAGCCGATCAATTGAGGTTGATATCGATTTGGTACCCAATACCGGCATCGGTTTTGAACGCCACTCACGCATGTTGAGCGTGGGCGGCGAATTTGTTCTGACCCAATACCTGCAACTGCGTGCCGGGTTACGACAAAATTTGCTGGGGAACAATCAGAGTCTGGTGACATTTGGAGTGGGGATTGGCACCGACTATATTGTAGATATCGCGGTGGCCGGCGGCGCTGATGAGCTTGATGTGAGCGCGCAGTTTACGTTTGCGTTCTAAAAAAATAATGCCAAGACCGGATGCCACGTTCCCGAAGCATCCGGCCCACTTTAATATTTCTCAAAACGACAGTTCTACGCCGATATTTGCCATGAAACTGCGCGGCACTTTGTCGCCATCGAGTTTGACTGAGTCCAGACTGTACGCCAAGTCGAGCGTGACGCTCTTAAACAGAGTCAGGCCACCGGTCATGTAGCTCAGTTTTGTGCCGGCCAGATTGGCGCGATAACCGACACGAAATCCCGGTATCCACCAACTGTCGGTGGCATAACCGGCGCTGAGCGTGCCCCATTGGTAATCGTTGCCGACGGGGTCTTTTATCGCATTGGCATCCACACCAACGTTAATCACCCAGTTTTGACTTTCGGTATACAGTGCGGTTTCGAGATGCAGTTGCGTGTCCATGTCGTACGTGGCGCTTTTGGAGAGCTCCGCTTTTATGCTGGCATCGGTGTAGCCGGTCACGTCCACGTCGTTGAACTTGAAGCTGGGTTTATTGATGTTATCGACCCAGGCGCCGACGCGGTAATATTTGCTGATCCACAATGCGCCTGCGTCGAGTCCAAGTCCGGATTGCTCGACATAATCTTTATTCGCATCGAAGGTTTTTTTGGCGCCTTTGGCGGCAAGCAAACGTTGCGCCGCGCGTGATAAGCCCACTTTGTAATACTTGGCCCGCATTCCCGCCGTCAACTCACCGGCATCGGAATTGAACACCGGGCGGCTGTAGCCCAGTGCAAGTTCAGCGATGGCCGCTGCTTTGACCAGCAGGGTGCTGTCGGTGGAAGTGTCGGACAAAGCAATGTTAAACGGTGCTGAAGTATTCCCTGCTGTGATATAGGCTTGAACGGCGGCCAGCACATCACTGCCCTGGAGCGCGACAGGATCAGAAAGGAAGGTCATGTTCCCGATAGCGCTGAAATTCGCGTCGAGCACAAAACTTCCGCCCAGTCCCTTATGTGAAATTACAAAGGGCATGAGCGGGACGTGCCCGGAAACAAACGCAGACACATAACCATCTTTCTGAAATGTATTTAGCACGTTGTTCACCGGCGCAAATATGTTGGTATTTAAACTAAGTGCGACGGCGTTGGCGCACAAAGAGGCGTTTGTGCTTGCCGTGCCGGTACAAACAACCGAAAAGTTAACCGATTGGCTAGCCTTCAAGGTCGCTTGCGCAGCATCGACTTCTTTATAAAGATTATCCACTTGCCCGAATTCGTAGCCGGCGCCGATGGAGCTCAAAATTCCAAAGCGATACTGGCTATCCTCCTTGGTAAACACCGCAGCGCCGGCCGCCGGATTGGTCACGTTGGAGATGATCGACTGGTTATTGCTCACCGCGCCGTAAGTCAGATTCGGCCCGGACGGATGATAAATCGGCGTTGCGAATGCGTTGGCACACAGCATCGATAAGGCGGCAAATTTGAAAGTAGGTTTCATTGCGTGTCCTTTGTATTTGGATTGTGGCGGCGCGGCTGCGTGCGGCGTTGTGTGGTGGACGGTTTTTTCGATACCACTCTGTCGGGAGGCTGATGAAAAACTTTAGAGCTTGTTCTGGTCTGCGCCTGCATACAGTGTGTAAGGTATCGCGCATGGATGTCGAGCACTCTCGATACGTATAGAATGCCGCTCGGACTCAACCTGCGGATACTCATCCATGATGCTGCCTGATGTGCTTGGCATGATCGCCGGCACGCTTACCACGATTGCGTTTGTGCCCCAGGTCGTCAAGACCTGGCGCAGTAAGTCCACGCACGATATTTCTTACGGCATGTTTATCTTGTTCAGCGTGGGGCTGCTGTTGTGGCTGGTCTACGGAATCATGATCGATTCGGTGCCGATTATTGTTTCCAATGTCGTCACACTGATGTTTGCTTTGGTGATTCTGGGGCTGAAATTCCGCTATAAATAAAAAAGTGGGGCGCCGACTGCTCGCCCCAAGGAGGGGGTGTGGGTCCTTTGGGGAAAGGGCACCACGGTTACGTTACCGGGGGAGGAAACGTAACAAAAATGTTTTTGCACGGGCTATGCCAGCTTTTATCTAAGTACGGAAATCGCATCACCACGCGGAATTTTCACTTGGCCGCAGTGCGTGCGTACGGATTATTGACGCACCAGCGTCAGCATTTCGGCGCCTGGGCGCACCAACATGTCGCTATTCACCGGCAATCGTCATGCGCTCGATCAACAGCGAACCGGTGCGCAGGTTCTTGCGCAGGTCGACGTCGTTGGCAATCGCCACGATGTTCTGGAACATGGTTTTGAGATTGCCGGCGATGGTGATTTCTTCCACCGGGTATTGGATTTCGCCGCGTTCCACCCAAAAGCCGCTGGCACCGCGCGAGTAGTCGCCGTTGGTCAGGTTCACGCCGTGGCCGAGCAGCTCGGTCACCAACAAGCCGGTGTCCATCTGGCGCAACAGCGCGTTTAGATCCCGCTCGCCGTGTGACACGATCAAGTTGTGCGTGCCGCCGGCATTGCCGGTGGTCTGCATGCCGAGTTTGCGCGCCGCGTAACTGTCAAGCACGTAGCTCTTCACCACGCCGTCGCGTACCAGATCGTGGGCGTGGGTGGCCACGCCTTCGTTGTCGAACGGTGCGCTCGCCAGACCTTTTTTGATGTACGGGTCTTCGTGCAACGACAGCCAGGCAGGAAATACCTGTGTGCCGAGGCTGTCGAGCAAAAATGTCGACTTGCGGTACAAGTTGCCGCCGCGGATCGCCGAAACGAAGCTGCCCAGCACGCTGCCGGCAACATCGGCTTCAAAAATTACCGGTGCCTGCCGCGTGCTCAAGCGTCGACCGTTGAGGCGCCGCAAGGTGCGTTGCGCGGCGAGGGTGCCGATGGCGGCGGCGTCTTGCATGTCGCCGGCATCGCGCGCGCTGCTATACCAGTAGTCGCGCTGCATGACTTCGCCGTCTTGCCCGATCACGCAGCAGCTCACGCTGTGACGCGTGGTCGGGTAGGCGCCGACGAAGCCGTGACTGTTGGCATACACGCGTGCGCCTTGCTGGCTCGACACGGTGGCGCCTTCGGAATTGGTGATGCGCTTGTCGACCGCACGCGCCGCGTCTTCGCAATTGCGCGCCAGCATGATGGCCTGATCGGCGTTGATCGTCCACGGAAAAAATAGCTCCAGGTCAGGAATAGCGCGTGCCATCAGGTTCGCATCGGCAAGGCCCGAGCAATCATCTTCGGCAGTGTATTTGGCAATCGCGCAGGCGGCGGCCACGGTTTCTTTCACAGCGGCCGCTTCGAAGTCGGTGGTGCTGGCCGAGCCTTTGCGTTGCCCAAAATAAACGGTCACGCCCAGACCCTTGTCGCGATTGTATTCCACCGTTTCAACCGCACCCATGCGCACCGTGACGTTGAGCCCCGAGCCCATGCTCACTGCGGCTTCCGCTGCGCTTGCGCCTTGCGCACGCGCTTCGTCGAGCAGGTTGTGCACCAGCTTTTGGATGGATTGCAAATCGGTGTCGTCACGCGTGGTCATTTCGTCGCTTCCAATGTGAGGTTGATTATTCGCGTCGGCGCTGCTTTTACGCCGGGTCGTGATTACTTCACCCGCATGCCGGGTTGCGCGCCGCTGTCGGGCGATAATATCCACAGCTCTTTGCCGCCCGGCCCGGCCGCCAGTACCATGCCTTCGGACAAGCCGAATTTCATTTTGCGCGGTGCCAGATTGGCGACCACCACGGTGTAGCGGCCTTCCAGATCCTTGGGCTCGTAAGCACTGCGGATGCCGGCGAAAATATTGCGCTGCTCGCCGCCGACATCGACGGTAAGTTGCAGCAATTTGTCCGCGCCTTCCACGTAAGCCGCTTTGACGATGCGTGCGATGCGCAGGTCGATTTTGTTGAAATCGTCGATGCTGATTTCGGGTTTAAGGGCTTCGCTTTGAGCATTTTGGTGTGCTGCTGGCGAGGTGGCGGGTTTTAAATTTTCTTTGGCGGCGTCGAGCAGTGCTGCGATTTGTTTTGGATCAACACGGGCTGCAAGATGTTGAAACGTATTCACACGGTGATTAGTCAACACTGCGCCCGCATCCGCCCAAGTGAGTGGTGCGATGTTCAAAAACTGCTCAGCTTGGCGCGTCAGCTTCGGCAATACCGGTTTTAAATACAGCGTGAGCAGGCGAAACAAATTCAAACTAGTAGTGCACACTTGGTGCAGATGCGCACGCTGTGTTGGATCCTTGGCGAGCGCCCACGGCTTGTGCGTATCGACAAATTCATTGGCCAGATCGGCAAGCAGCATTACTTGGCGCATCGCCTCGCAGAATTCGCGTTGGTCGTAAAGTTTGGCGATAGGGCTTGCGGCTGCTTGTGTTTGTTTCAGCAATTCCGGTTGCGCGGGCTCGCCGGCCAACTGGCCTTCGAACTGCTGGGCGATAAAACTGGCTGAGCGGGCGGCGATGTTGACATATTTTCCAACCAAGTTGCTGTTGATGCGTGCGCTGAAGTCGTCCATGTTCAGATCAATGTCGTCGACCCCCGGCCCAAGTTTAGCGGCGTAGTAATAACGCAAATATTCCGGGTTGAGATGATCGAGATACGTGCGCGCATTAATGAACGTGCCGCGCGACTTCGACATTTTTTGTCCGTTCACGGTCAGAAAGCCGTGCGCGTATACCGCAGTCGGTTTGCGAAACCCAGCACCCTCCAGCATCGCCGGCCAGAACAGCGCGTGGAAATATAAAATGTCTTTGCCGATGAAATGGTACAGCTCAGCCTGGCTGTCTTTGCCCCAGTAGTCTTCAAAGTGCTGCCCGCTGCGCGTGCAAAAATTCTGGAAACTCGCCATGTAGCCGATGGGGGCGTCCAGCCACACGTAGAAATATTTGCCCGGGGCGTCGGGGATTTCAAAGCCAAAATAGGGCGCGTCACGTGAGATGTCCCAGTCTCTCAGGCCGGCGTCGAACCACTCGTCCAGCTTGTTGGCGACTTCCGGTTGCACGTGAATGTCGCGTTCGTCTTTGTGTTCGCGCGGGAACAACCACTCGCGCAACATCGCTTCGAAATCGCCCAGCTTGAAAAAGTAATGCTCCGACTCCTTTTCAATCGGCGCCACCCCCGAGAGCACCGATACCGGGTTTTTCAATTCGGTCGGCGCATAGGTCGAGCCGCACACTTCGCAGGCATCGCCGTATTGGCCCTTGGCGCTGCACTTGGGGCAGTCGCCCTTGATAAAACGATCCGGCAGAAACATATTCTTGACCGGATCATAGGCTTGTTTCACGGTGCGGCGCGCGACGTGTCCGGCGTCGCGCAGGCGGGTGTACATGAGCGCGGCGAATTCGCGATTTTCCGGCGAGTGCGTGCTGTAGTAATTGTCAAAACCGATGCCAAAATCGGCCGAGTCGCGCTGATGCTCGGCGCTGACCCGATCAATCAATTGTTCCGGTGTGATGCCTTCGCTCTGCGCGCGCAACATGATGGACGTGCCGTGGGTGTCGTCGGCGCACACATAAAGGACATCGTGCCCTTGCATTTTTTGGAAACGTACCCAGATGTCGGTTTGAATCTGCTCGACCATATGTCCCAGATGCAGGGAGCCATTGGCATAGGGCAGGGCGGAGGTCACCAGGATTTTACGGGGTTCGGCCATAGTTCGTATGAATTTATCGGGTCGGTCGTTGGGCGCACTAAATTAACAGTTAACCGAATCCCTTGCTACCCATCCGGAACACCCCCTAATGGGAGAATGTCAGCACGGCGCGAGTTGTGTAGAATCCCAGCACTTTAAGACTTTGAGTCACGAGGAGAGAATTTTATGAGCGTAACCCGGGCGCAGATTGAAACCGCGTTGAAGCAGTATGTCGATCCCTATCTGGAAAAAGATTTGCTCGCCGCCAACACGGTAAAAAATATTGTCGTCGACGGCGGCAATATCACCGTGGATGTGCAGCTTGGATTTCCGGCCGCCGGGTACCGCGACACGTTGATCGCCAAGATCAAAGATAATGTCAAGTCCGTGGCCGGCGTGACCGGTGTGACGGTGAATATGACCAGCAACATCGTGTCGCACACGGTGCAAAAAGGCGTGAAGCCGATCACCGGTGTGAAGAACATCATCGCGGTGGCGTCGGGCAAAGGCGGCGTCGGCAAGAGCACCGTGGCGGTGAATCTGGCCCTGGCTCTGTCGGTCGAGGGCGCGCGTGTCGGCATTTTGGATGCCGATATTTACGGCCCCAGCCAGCCGCGCATGCTGGGCGTGATGAATGCCAAGCCCGAATCCAGCGACGGCCGTTCGCTTGATCCGGTGAATTCCTACAACCTGCAAGTCATGTCGATCGGTTTTCTGGTCGACCAGGACACGCCGATGATCTGGCGTGGCCCGATGGTGACGCAGGCGCTCACGCAATTGCTCAACGACACGCGCTGGAACGAACTGGATTATCTAGTCATCGATCTGCCGCCCGGTACCGGCGACATTCAACTGACGCTGGCGCAAAAGGTCCCGGTCAGCGGTGCCGTGATCGTGACCACGCCGCAAGACATCGCGCTGCTCGACGCCATCAAAGGTTTGAAGATGTTCGAGAAGGTCGACGTGCGCGTGCTCGGGATTGTCGAGAACATGAGCACGCACATTTGCAGCAAGTGCGGCCACGAAGAACACATCTTCGGCACCGGCGGTGGACAACGCATGGCGTCGGACAACAAGGTGCCGTTGCTGGGCGCGCTGCCCCTGGAGATGAGCATTCGCGTGCAGACCGACGGCGGTAAACCCACCGTGGCCGCCGAGCCCGACGGCCGCATCGCCCACATCTACCGCGACATCGCGCGGCGCGTTGCCGCAAAGCTGTCGATGCAGGCGAAAGACTTCAGCTCGAAGTTCCCAAAGATCGTGATTCAAAATACCTAGCCAGAATGATGCTGGGTTAGGCTGCGCATGCGCCTAACCCACCCTAGCCGCCGGAGTCCGCATGTCCATTAAATCCGACCAATGGATTCGCCGCATGGCACAAGAACACGGCATGATCGAGCCGTTTGAAGCGGGGCAAGTGCGCGCTTCCGACAAGGGCAAGCTGATTTCTTACGGCACGTCGAGCTATGGCTACGACGTGCGCTGCGCCGACGAATTCAAAATCTTCACTAACATCAATTCCACCATTGTCGACCCGAAAAATTTCGACGCTAAAAGTTTTGTCGATGTGAAAGCCGACGTCTGCATCATCCCGCCCAACTCGTTTGCACTGGCGCGTACCGTCGAATATCTGCGCATCCCGCGCAACGTGCTGACGATTTGCCTGGGCAAGTCCACCTACGCACGCTGCGGCATCATCGTTAACGTCACGCCGCTGGAGCCGGAATGGGAAGGTCATGTCACTTTAGAGTTTTCCAACACCACACCGCTGCCGGCAAAGATTTACGCCAACGAAGGCGTCGCACAGTTCATTTTTCTGGAATCCGACGAAGTGTGCACCACCTCGTACAAAGATCGCGGCGGAAAATATCAAGCTCAGCGTGGTGTAACTCTGCCCAAAGCCTGAGAGCCGGTTCACTGCTAATTTGCTAGGAAGATCGCTCTAAAAGCCGGCGCTCAGCAGGCGCCGGGCGGCAGGCGCTTGCGAATTTTCGGCAGCGGTCGTTCGCGCACTTCCGCCAAGCAACCCGCGCCCAGATATTGCAACTGCGGCCCCCCGGTGCCCAGCCCAATCACGTCTTTGCTTTGCAGCGGCGTTTCTTTTGCCAGCGGACGACCGTTGAGCAGGGTGGCTTGTTTTTGGCTCAGGTTGCGCAAATAGTATTTGCCGGCGTGTACGTAGACCTGCGCATGCTTGGGCAGCACGTTCGGATGGCTCAGGACGAAGTCGCAATCCGGCGCGCTGCCCAAACTCACGTCGGTTTGTTTCAGCGATTTAATATTGATGCCGAATTGAATCGTGAAGCGTGCGCTTTCGCGCCCGCTGTCGGCCGGCAGTTGCGTTGTATAGGAAAATTTCGGCTGCGCAGCGATGCCGGCTTGCGGGGAATATTGAAACCGCGCCCGGGGGCCGCCTTCGGCGAAGGTGAAGATATCGCCTTGCTGCAAATATTTAATCTGCGTGGGTTGCCCATTGACGAAGCAGCCATTTTTGCTCAAATTCTTTAACAGGAAGAGCCCGCCTAAATTAAAAATCTCGGCGTGACGGCGCGAAATAATCCGCAGGTCTTTGGGGAACACCACATCGCTGTCCGGATTGCGGCCCACGCTGATGCGCTCTTTATTGATCTCATCGATCTGTCCGCGACGCGGACCTTCGAGGTGAACAATTTGTACGGTGAAATTGGGAGTATTGGCTTTGGGTTTATTGGCGTGCATAGCGTGCATGGCCTAGTTTCCGTGTTGGTGTTTAAACTTCCCTGCACTGTAGGTGAGTGCGGTTTATGTTTGGTCCCATTATCCCAGATCGCCGCGCGCGGTAACAGATCGCGCAAATAAATAGTCGCCGTAGCGGGATTTGCAGTGATGTATATACGGGCCCGCCGTGGAAATCGAGCGAAATATAACCGTTTTTGCCGGCTGAAAATAATGCCGTGGGGCTCAGCTCTACTTTTCACCGCGTGGCTATCACGCGCCGGGCAGCAGGTTACCGAGCGTCAATCGTAGCGCGTCGAATGAGATCGGCTTGGACAGGAAACCGACGCCCAGACGTGCCGCGACGTCCGCATTGAGCGCCACGTTATACCCGGTCAACAAGATAATGGGTAAGCCCGGGCGCAAGCTTCGCACCGCTTTAGCCAGTTCAATACCGGTCAATCCAGGCATGGTTTGATCGCTCACCAGGGCGTCAAAGGTGGCGGGCGCGGCACGAAAATTCTCCAGCGCTTGCCGGCTATCGCCAAAAACGGTGACGCGGTAGCCGTAAGATCCCAGCACCTCGCCAATCAATTTCGCCAGCACCTCTTCGTCGTCCACCACCAGGATGTGATGATTTCCGTTGCCGTGAGCCGCCAGTTCAGTTGCTGTGGCGGCATCGACGGCAGGGGACACGCCCGACCACGGCAGCAGCACCCGGATAAGAGTTCCAGTCCCCGGCGCCGACGTCACCACCACGTGCCCGCCGCAACCATGGACGACGCCGTGCACCACCGACATGCCCATGCCGGTGCCTTTACCGATGCCCTTGGTGGTATAAAACGGCTCAAATATGTGCGGAAGAATATCCGCCGGAATGCCTGTGCCGTTATCACTGACGGAGAGTTCCACGAAGTCGCCGACGATATCGGCATGGCATCCAGAACATACTGTGTTTACAGCGGACGCTGCCCGAACTAACAGCTCAATGCGGCCGTCGGCCGCGACCGCATCGCGCGCATTGATGACGAGATTCATGATGACTTGGTGCAACTGTGCCGGGTCGGCCAGCACCGTGGCTTGGTCGGTGTCGACGCAGGTTGTAAATGCAATATTCGACGGCAACGTGGGCAACAACAGCTTGGCCACTTCTTGCGCTAGGAGCCCCAGCGGCACGGCTTGTTGCGTGCTCGCACTGGCGCGCGAAAACGCAAGCATGTTGGTGATCAAGTCACGCGCGCGCAGCCCGGCGGTTTCCACCTGGTGCAGGCAGCTTGCGAGTTTGCTGGTTTTGTCCGGCACGTGCTGGTCGAGTGCCAGACTGGTGTAGCCCAGCACGCTGGCCAGAATGTTATTGAAATCGTGCGCGATGCCGGCGGTGAGCTGGCCGACGACTTCCATTTTTTGAGCTTGCTGCAACTGGCTTTCGAGGCGTTGCTTTTCCGCCTCGATGCGACTGCGTTCGGTGATGTCTTGCACGGTACCGATCATCTCAACCGCGCGCTTGGCGTCGTCGTGGCGCAAATACCCGCGACCGCGCAGCAGTCGGGTTGCGCCGCTGGACATGAGCACGCGAAACTCCAGCTCCCCGGGCGCGGCACCCGCAAGACAGGCCTGGACCCAGTTCTGCATCGCAGCTTGATCTGCGGGATGAATCAAACGCAAGAACGACTCCGGCGTAGGCACGAATTCAGAGCGTATTACGCCATACAGACGATAGGTCTCGTCGCTCCAGTGCAGTTGGTTGGAAGCAAGCTCGCAGGACCAGCTTCCGATCTGCGCGATGCGCTGTGATTCCGACAGCAGCCGCTCGTTCTGCAGCAGTGCCGCTTCGGTTTCCTTGCGCGCGGTAACCTCCCTGACCACGCCGCGCATGCGCAACGGCCGGCCAGTAGCATCGTAGCTAAATTCGCCCCGGGCAGCGATCCAGTGGATGCTGGCGTCGGTCCAAATGACACGGAACTCGCCTACAAACGGCATGCGGGTAGCGATACAGGCGGCGACCTGGGCGTCAATGCCGGGGAGGTCGTCCGGGTGTACGCGTGCCGCGAACGCCTGGTAAGTGCCGCCAAACTCACCCGGTTTGAAGTCCCATAATTCCTCATGCCAGCGCGACCAGGTGATGTGGTTGTTGGGGATGTCCCAGTCGAAGGTGCCCATATGCGCGGCATCGAGCGCCAGCCGCAAGCGTTCCTCGCTCTCGCGCAGCGCGTGCTCGGCCTGTTGGCGACGCAGGTTGTCCTGTCGCAGTGCCCGGTTAGCCTGCTCCAACTGCACCGCCTTTTCTTCGAGCTTGCGCACCAGCGTTTCGCTGTATTCTTTGAAGTGGTCTTTTGCTTCGCCGCCGGGTACCTTGCCCGCAGGCAATGCGCCGTGCTGTTGCTGCTCCAGAACCTGGAGGATGTGGGCCATAAACAGCTCAGGTTCCGCAGGTTTGACTATGAACGCGCTTGCTCCCAGGTCGAGCGCGAGGCGTTCGTCGTTCGGCTCGGTGTAGGTCGCGGTGTAGATCACGAACGGAATCTGCCGCAAGCGTTCATCAGCCCGCCAGTGGCGCAGCAGCGTGTAGCCATCCATCACCGGCATCAGAATGTCGGAGACGAGCACGTCGGGCGGCGTCTGGCGCGCCTTGACCAAAGCCTCGGCGCCGTGATGGGCTTCGTCCACGCTGCAACCCGAAGCCTGCAGTAAGGTGCGCAGCAGGTAAAGGTTCTGCGGCTTGTCATCCACGATGAGCACGTGCGTCATGCGGACGACCTGGGCTGCGCCGCACGCAGGTAGGCTTCAATCTCACTGACGAAGGTTGCGGGGTTGATGGGTTTCTCGATATAACCTTGCGCGCCGGAGGCGAGGACTTTTTCGCGGTCACCTGCCATGGCGTAGGAGGTCACCGTAACAATTGGAATCGAGCGGAGTTGGGGATTATTTTGCAGAGCGGCGGCCACTGCAGATCCGTCCATGCCCGGCAACTGAATGTCGAGCAGGGTCAGATCAGGACGCAGCGACGTGGCAAGCGCGATGCCCAGCGGGCCGGATTCTGCTGGGGTCATGTCGTAGTGGTGGGTCAGCAGAAGCGTGGCCAGATAGCGGTTCTGCTCGTTGTCTTCGCTCAGCAAAATTTTTCTTTTCATCTGGTGGTTCCACGCAGTGGTAGTGCAACGGTGAACGTGCTACCGGTGCCGAATTCACTTTCAGCGCGTATCGTGCCGTCCATTCATTCCACCAGGCACCGGCAAATGGCCAAGCCCAGACCGATTCCGGTGTCGGTCACCTGCAAGCGAATTAGGGTGCGCGCCGCAGGCCCATTTGATGCGTTTTCAGTCGTCAGGTCTACCTTCAAAGTGACGTAACCGCTTGCGGTGAATTCAATGAGCGTTGCTCAGCGCAGGTTCGGTGCCTGCCGCATGGCTTAACTATAGGATAAAAAAACACCGCCATTTTAAAATCGCACGACGCGCGCTTGCCGGGAACGCGGGCTTTCCGCCCACCAGAATAGAAAGGAAAGCGGCCAGGATGGCCGCGCTCCGGCGCAAGGTGTTGATGTGGCGCGAGCACCGCATGATCCTGCGTGGCTGCCGTAGGTTGCCGATGTCACGCGGCTCGCGCTGCTGGAAGTTCCGCAGGCAACGCACGACATTCTTGACACCTACATCTGGCGCCTGCGTGTGCCGGAGAACAAACCGGAAAGAGGTTTTGTTTAAACGCGATTTGCTACGGGTGCAAGGTGGGCTAGTGGAATATCAGCATCAGCGGTAAGGGGTGGCTTAGGATTGGGCAAGAAGTTGTAAATCGTACCGAGCCCATATAGGCAAGACGTTGGGCCTTGCTCTGGGTCGGCGCGCCAACCCAGGCGCACACATGGGTGCGCCTCTACATCCGGTTCAGGTTGAATAACTGGCAAAAGCAGGGAAACCCGCGCTTTTGCCAATCGGTTAGTGCGCTTCCGGAAAATTTTCTATCAGGAATTATTGCAGTAAATCCATCATTTTCTTGAAGCGGTCTTTCTGGACTCCGCCGGCAATTTCTTTGGCCTTGGCGGCGTCGCCTTTTTGTATGGCAGGAATAATTTCCGTTTCGCGGGTCTTTTTAAATTCTGCCCACACCGTGGCTGCTTCCTTTGCTTTAGGATCAGCAGACAGGGCGCCCAACTGCGAGTCTACTTCGGCACTGGCTTTATTAATTTCAGCAATCAGCGCGTCTTGTGCGCCCTTTTCTTTCGTGTCTAGCAATGTCACCACCTTTTCGCGCGCGGTTTTCAGCGCCGCCACAGCCTCACCTTTACTGGCAGCAAAAGTGGCCATCGGTGCGAGTGCAATTGCGCTCATGCATAGAATTAAAGCGAGTGTCCTTTTCATTTTTGTAAGCTCCCTATTTAAAAATTCGTTTAAGTTGAAGTTCAGGATGTAGTGCCCAAATTTGACTGTAAACATCACGTATTAAAATCTACTTAAGTCAGGCTATTTTATAGGCTATTGTCCCTCACTGTGGCTGCCCGAGGTTCAGGTGCTCTTGGGTAATAATTTTTCAAGCGCTCCAAGCAATTTCTCCAGATCCTCCTGCGTGTTGTAGCCTTGATACGACACGCGGATGAAATGTTGCTGGCTCCAGTCGATAACCGGCACTTCAATTTTAAATTCGTCGTAGAGCCGGGTTTTGAGCAGCGCCAAATTTATTGGTGGGATACGAATCGTAGCCATTTGATTAAACCACGCAGGTGTGTCCGGGCAGATGGACTCCAGCCCGGTGATGGCGTTGATGCGCGTTCGCGTCTGCGCGGCGAAAGCATGGCAGCGCGTGCGCACTTGATCCCAATGATGTCGCTGCTGAAACTCAATTGCCGTGGGCACGGTGAGAAAGGCGGCGAGATCGCGCGTGCCTTGCCATTCGTGGTTGCGTATAAACTGTGTTGCGCCCCGCTCCAGAGTCGGTGCGATCACTTCATCCCCCCAGCCCCAACTGATAACCAAGGGTTCAAGCCAACTTTGCACTGCGTGGCGCGCATATAAAAAAGCGGCGCCCTTGGGTGCGGAAAGCCACTTGTGGCAAGCGCCGGTGTAAATATCGCAACCCAGCGCATGCAGGTTTAGCGGCAGATGGCCGGGCACATGCGCGCCATCGATGATGGTGAGAATGCCGTGTTCGCGCGCGCGTTTGCACAGCGCCTGCACTGGAAAAATTAACGCCGTCGGACTGGTCAGATGACTTATGAAAATGATTTTGGTGCGCGTGTTCACACCGGCCCAAAAATGCTCTACAAAATCTTCCGCAGTGGTGACCGGCAGGGCGATGGGTTGATGTACATACCTGGCCCCCACTTTTTTACAGAGCCAGTGCCAGGTACGATCCATCGCGCCGTATTCGTGATCGGTGGTCAGAATTTCATCGCCGACGTTTAGCGCGATGCTACGCCCCACTATGTTGATGGCATGCGTCGGGTTCGGGTAGTAGATGAGCTCGTTCGCGTCCGCACCCACATAGGCGGCGAGTTTGGCACGGGCGTCCGCCATCAGGGCGGTGGCGCGCCGCGCTAAAAATTCCACAGGTTGTCGTTCAAGCTCGCGCTGCCAGCGCTGATATTCGAGGAATACCGGCTCCGGGCACGCGCCGAAGGAGCCGTGATTTAAAAAGGTGATGTTTGGGTCAAGGAGAGAAAGGGCGCTCATGTTGAATGATTTATTTTCGCCTGTGCTGGATAAAATTTCTCGGCGGAGGGGCCGAAGGGCAGCATCCCAGTATCCTGTAAGCTGAGGTATTCGTAGGGGCGCGATTCATCGCGCCCTGCCCGATGAATCGGGAACCCATGGGAGCATCCCCTTTTTCCCTTTTTTCTATCGCCGCCGATACAGCCACAAGGTCAGCGGCGCCAACACCGCCGTCAGCAGCAGGGGGGCGAGCAATGCGAGACCGAGTTGCTCCCAAGTCGCAGCACCGTTCATCAGGCCGCGCATGGCGGTGGTCATCAACGACACCGGATTGACCTCCACGAACACACGCAGCCAGCCGGGCATGGTGGCCGGATCAACCATGATGTTCGACGCGAACACCAGCGGCATGATGCCGGTGAAGCCCATGGTCATTACGGTGTTGGGCGTGCGCATGACCAGACCGAGCACCAGGAATATCCAGCCCACACCGAAGCCGATCACCAGCAGCAGCGCGAAGGCGGCGAGCACACCGGTTACGCCTGCCTCCGGCCGATAGCCAAGCAGCATGCCGATGGACAGAATGATCAGCGACGCGATGAGATGCCGCAACACGTCGCCGACCATCAGCCCCGCAAACGGCGCGAGCGACCAGATCGGCAATGAGCGGAAGCGGTCGAACAAACCCTTGCCCAGGTCGGTGCTCAGGCCCATGCCCGAATACACGGAATTGAACACCACGGTTTGCACCAGAATGCCGGGCAGAAACACCTGCACGTACTGTTGCGTGGAGCCGGCCAGCGCGCCGCCGAACACGAAGGTGAACAGCAACGTGAACATGATCGGTGTCATCACCAAGTCGAACAACTGTTCGGGCACATGTTTGAATTTGAGCACCGCGCGCCAGCCGAACGTGAGCGCGTTCGAAAGCGCGCTGGCTTCGGCGGGGCGATCCACTTGGATGGCGCTCGTGGCGAGGTCGTTGTTCATGTGCGTGCTCCTGCTTGCGCTGCGTTCTGTGCGGCGTGTCCGGTTAATGCGAAGAAAACTTCATCCAGGCTGGGCGCGGCCATCGAGAAACCGTCGAGGGGAATGCCGGCCGCCGTCAGCGCGGCCAAAGCCGTGTTGGCCTGCTCGGGCGAATTCGCCTTGATCGACAAGCTGGCGCGTTCCCGGTTGCGGTGCGCTTCGCCGCCCAGGTGCTGTTCGAGCAGGTGCGCGGCGGCGTCGAGCCGGGCAGTATCCGCAAGCGTGACGTACAGGTAACCCGAGCCGGTCATCGCTTTCAATTCGCGGCTGCTGCCTTCGGCGATCTTCTTGCCGTGATCGATCACGGCAATGCGCGCAGCCAGTTGGTCCGCTTCCTCCAGATACTGCGTGGTGAGTAAAATAGTCACGCCCTGACCCGCCAGCGCGCGGATCATGCGCCACACGCTTTGGCGCGCGTTGGGATCAAGACCGGTGGTCGGTTCGTCGAGAAACAGAACCGCAGGCGTTACCACCAGCGAGGCGGCGATGTCGAGCCGGCGGCGCATGCCGCCGGAGTAATCCTTCACCTGACGGCCGGCCGCTTCGGTGAGCTCGAAAACGTCGAGCAACTGGTCGGCGCGTGTACTCGCGCGATCACGAAACCCCCACAGCTTGGCCAGCAATATCAGATTTTCGCGTCCGGTTAAATCCTCGTCGAGCGACGCGAACTGGCCGGTCATGGCAATCGATTTGCGCACCGCGTGCGGCGCCAAGACCAGATCATGGCCCATGATTTGAGCTGAGCCGGCGTCGGGTTTCAACAGCGTCGCGAACATGCGCAGCAGCGTAGTCTTGCCGGCGCCGTTGGGGCCGAGAATGCCGAAGATCATGCCGCGCGGCACTTCAAGATCAATGCCATCCACCGCGCGCAATGCGCCGAAGGTCTTGACCAACCCGCGCGCGGCAACGGCGGGTGACTGCGAGTCGAGTACAGAGGGCATGACGACAATCCTTTATCGAATGGAAGCAGCGGATTATAGACGGCGTAATTTTTGCGGCATAGCGCTAAACGCTATTTGTCAGTGAAGGCGGAACGCTTGCCGTCGATGTCTGCAATTATTGAGATGTCTGAATCCAGTCGCCGCGCTCATTGCTCATTATCAACCTGCATGCACCGATATAGTGGGAGCAGGGCGTGTGCGACGGAGGCAAAGATGAGCGATTCAGTATTGGATTTGGGTACCAAAAAACAGCGCCGTACGCTGGACAAAGTGGGCGGCATCTCAACCGTGGTCGGAGCCGGCGCAACCTTCACCGGTCATTTTAAAGGTACGGAAAATTACGTGATTTACGGCACCATTGTCGGTGATTGCGAACTGGAAGGTACGGTGGTGGTTGAAGAAGGCGGAATCTGGCGCGGCAACATCACGGCCTTGAATGTCATTATCGCCGGCGAGGTGCGCGGCGACGTGCTCGGCCACAAAAAAATCGAACTGGCGCAGACGGCTAAAATTATCGGCTCGATCACTGGCCCTACAGTGGCGGTGGCGGAAGGTGCGGTGATCGAAGGCGCGATCAAGATGACTTCGGGTGCCACGCCGGTGCGCTTTGTTGATCGACGCGGCGAGTGAATTGGCGCTGATGTTTATCCGAATGTTGCTGTGCGCGCTGTTGGGTTGGCCGGCGTGGTCGGCCGCCGCCGAAACGGCTGCGGCCGAGAAAGCCGCGCCGCGTAAAATTTTTAACACGCCGTTGTCGCTGCAAAGCAAAATTATTTCCGCCACCGAAGCCAATGGTCTAGCCCAACTGGGCAGCACCGGCTTGACCGAATATGTCGTCAAGCAAATTCCCGGTATGCAGGCGCAGGCGTACCACACGTTCGACAACAGCATCGTGGTGAGCGTGAACGGCGGCACCTTGCCGGCGGCGATGCTCGAACAGCTTCGCAGTTTGGTGCACGAGCGCGTTGTGCACAGCGGCTTCAAGGTGGTTGAGCCGACGCAGTCGCAGGCGGGAATTGCGTCGATACTTTCGCCGTTTCAAACACCGAGCGGCCGCACCACCTGGGAACTGCTGCTGGTGGTGTTTGATCGCGCCAAGTTCAAAACACTCGAAATGACAGGTGCCCCCGCGCAAGGCTTGCAGCCGGTATTTCAATCTGCGATTCGCGGCATCGTGGTACACTTGTTTCCTGAAACGGATCTAAATTTATCCGGCAGCACTCCCGATCAAACGACACTCGATGGATTGCGTATCATGTTTGACAAAGCATTCTCCAACTTCATGCAGCCGTTAGCCTCTGCGCAACAAAAAACTACCGGCGTCGCTTCTCCCGCCGCACCGTAAGACAACAAGACCACGTATTCATGCGACCTGCGCATCTCACTCGACTGCTCGACCGCGAGTTTCTCAGCGTGCGTGACGGCCACCACACGCCGGTCATGATCTGGGGGCCGCCGGGCATCGGTAAATCACAAATCGTCGCGCAGATCGCGCAGCAGCATGCGGTGCCGTTGCTTGACATCCGCTTGTCGCAGATGGAACCCAGCGATTTACGCGGTATTCCGTTTCGCGTCGACAAGCTGGTCGAGTGGGCGCCGCCGTCGATCCTGCCGGACGCACAGCGTCACGGCGTGGTTGGCATCATGTTTCTCGACGAGATCACCTCGGCGCCGCCGAGCGTTTCTGCGGCCGCGTATCAATTGATTCTGGATCGACGTCTGGGTGAGTACCGCGTGCCCGACGGTTGGGCGATTTTTGCGGCCGGTAATCGCCAGGGGGATCGCGGCGTCAGTTACGTGATGCCCGCGCCGCTCGCTAATCGCTTTACACACTATGAAATCGAAGCGCATGCCGATGACTGGGTGACGTGGGCCTACGCGCAGGGCATCGATGAACGGCTGATCGGATTTTTGCGCTTCCGTCCCGAGCTGTTGTTCGACTTCGACGCGGCGCGTAATCCGGTGGCGTTCCCGTCGCCGCGCTCGTGGGAATTCGCACATCGCGCGCTGCAAAAATTTTTCAGCGAGGCGGATCTACTCTCCGCCACGCTGCAAGCCTGTGTCGGACCGGCGGCAGGCATTGAGCTTTATGCCTTTATTCAGCACCTCGATCAACTACCCGACATCGACGCAATTTTGCGCGGCGACGAAGTGCCCTTGCCCAAGGCCATCGACATGCAATATGCGGTGGCCAGCGCCCTGGTGAGTCGAGGCGTGCGTGCAAAAGGCGACGCGCAAGCGAAGCTGATTTACGGGCGCATCATTGAATATGCATCCCGTTTTCAGCAGCGCGAAATGGGCGTCATGATTGTTCACGACTTGGCCCGTACGGTGGGCCGCGACGTTTACGCCGTGCCGGAATTCAACCGCTGGGCGAAGGACATCGCCGCCGTCCTGCTGTGATGAATGACGCGCTGGAACAAAAAATTGCCGCAGCGCGTACGCGCCTGATTCTCGACCAGCCGTTTCTGGGTGTGCTGGTGTTGCGCCTGCCGCTGGTGGCCGCCAAGCCGCAGTGGTGTCCGACCACCGCGACCGACAGCAAGAGCCTGTATTACAACCCCGCCTATCTGGATGCGTTAGGAACGCGGCAGCTTGAATTCGTGCTGGCGCACGAAGCGTTGCACTGCGCGCTGGCGCATTTCAGCCGGCGCGGACACCGCGACAAGCGACGCTGGGACTTGGCCTGCGACTTCGCGATCAATCCGGTGCTGCTCGCCGAAGGGCTGCGCCCGCCACCGAATGCAATTACCTTTGTCGAATATGCCGGCATGACGGCGGAGGAAATTTATCCGCTGCTGCAGGACAACGACAATACCGAATCGATGGATCAGCATCTGGATGAGACCACCTCTGCGGGGGCCTCGGAACCGCCAAAAACTCCTCCCAACCAGGATGCAGCTAGCCAAGGCTTGACAGAAAATGGCGATGAGCCCGGCAGGCGGCCGCCTCCGTTGACTCCAGGCGAGCGCGAGCAACTGGACAAGCAATGGCAACACCAGCGCGTGGTGGCTGCGCAACGTGCCGCGCAGGCGGGCAAGCTCAGCGGCGCGCTTGCAAATCTGGTCGACACCTTGCTTCATCCCAAGCTGTCGTGGCGCACGCTGTTGGCGCGCTACATGGTTGCGCGTGCACGCGAAGATTATGACTACACCCGGCCCGCACGACGCGAAGGCGAGGCGATTTTGCCACGGCTGCACAGCCGGCAGATTGATATTGCGATTGTGCTCGATACCAGCGGTTCGATCAGCGCAACCGAAATCCAGGAATTTCTCGGCGAAGTTGATGCGCTCAAGGCGCAGGTGCGTGCGCACGTGACTTTGTTTGCCTGCGATACCGAAATCGCCGCCGGCGCACCGTGGGTGTTTGAAGCCTGGGAAGAACTCAAACTGCCGCAACAATTACCGCGCGGCGGCGGCACGCGTTTTACCGCGCCGTTCGCGTGGTATCAGCAACGGCCGATGACGCCGGACTTGCTGGTGTACTTCACCGATGCGCTGGGTCAGTTCCCGCAAGTTGCGCCGATGTTTCCGGTGCTCTGGCTGGTTAAAGGAAAAGCACCGGTACCTTTCGGCGCACGCATCCAGTTGAATTAAGGACGCAGATTTTGGAACTCTCCAGCGAAGACGAACTGCGACTCCAGGTGTTGCTGATCAATGCCGAAGCGGTGCGCATCGATGAGCAGCGCATGGTGGTGTTTGGGTTGTCCAGCGAGCGCGAGTTCGAGGTGCAACTGACCCCGGTCGGTTCTTCCGAGCGCTATCTGCACCAAGTGCGTGCGTATCTTTCCACCGCCGTGTTGGGCTCGCCCAAACACTACCCGGTTCATCTGCGGCGCTGGGCCGGGCATGGACAGATCGACAATGCGCCACTCGACAAACTCTTGCTGCTGGGTAATCCGGAAGCAGTTTTCGCGGTGGCCTGTTCGCGAGGTTTAACAGCAGTATTGGCACAGCGCGCCTGGTGGACGGCGCCCGGTCCCGACATGGCGCGGCAACTGCTGCGGCACCCCGCAGTTGCTGATGCTGCGGTCGGCAAGTTGCTGGCGCAATGGCTGGTTGAGTATCTGCCGTTTGAAACCGAGTTGAGCGATATGCTGGACTCGGCACGTTTGTTGTTGCAGCGCAATTTAATCGACGCTGCAACGCGTATTCGGTTGTGGGATATGGGGCGGCGCAACAAAGCGTATCGTATTGGTTTTCTGCTGGAATGCCCGGATGAATTGCCGCGCCAAGTCGCTGCACGCGCCGATACGGCGGTAGTGGCAGAGCGCTTTGCCGTGCTCGCAGGTGCTGGCGGCGCGGAGGCGCGCGTGTTAATCAAGACCGCAGAAGCCGAGGCGCAATCATTTTTGGCGGCAAGTCTTGATGTTTTAAGTGGTTTAAACAACCAGGCGGAAGTGAGTGCCGCGCTCAATGCCATCGGCGCGTATTACGCGGCGCTGCGCGTCTATGGCGAACACGCACACACGCTGCAAGGCACTCTCAACTGGGTTGACGGTGCGGTTGCCAAGCAAGCAAATTTAGACGCGGGCTATCAAGATACTGTTGTACAAGCGCAACTGCGGGCGTTATATCTACTTGCACATACCCACGATGACTGGGTGACGCCGATTTTCGCCCAGAGCGACGCGGGCGGCTCGGTGATGCGGAAGCAAATTGATCCTGTAATAACGATGGTTGTAAGTGCGCTCAAGTCGCTGAGACAAGAATTAAAAAGGTAATGAGCGTGACTTTAATCTGCGGGAGCCCGAATACTGGCACGCTGTGGCAAACGACCTGATGTTGATGATCTCAATCTATGATAGATAAAATTGTTGCGTGACAAGGTTGACGTAATATACTAACACTAGCTCTAAGAACCATAATTTTAAAATCTCTGGGCCGGTGTGTGATCTTGACTTATATTCAGTCGTTGGTGTTGTTGACGAGGCAAATAGATGTCGAGTAAGGGATTAACTGGGACTTTCGATACCTTAGCGCTGTCCAAAGCGCTGCGTCTTTTAGACGAATTAAAGCTCAGCGAGGTCGATACGGTTATTGTTGCCCATGTGCGCGCGATGCTTGCAGATGCGCAACAGACGCACCAAGACTTTGTTCTTACCAACGCCTCAATTCAGCAACTGATCTTGGATGCCTTTGCGGAACGCATGGCGGGGCAGGATCCGGTGTTGGAAAAGCAACTGCGGATGGTGGCGCTACGCATGGCCCCACCGTTGCTGACCACCGAACTGAAAGCCGTGCATGATTACCTGCGTGCGATGCTCACTGAAAAATCTGATACTGTTTCTAGCATGGCACCCGATGTTACGGTGTACCCCAAGTCTGGACCGATAGCCAAAACAGTGGCCACAGTTACCGAGAGCGGCTCTGCTCTACGCGTAGAAACCGATAACTTAGATAATACTGTCGACGCCGCATTTCGTGAAAAGCTGAGCCAAAAAAACCAGGAGTTTCTACAAATTCGTAGCAAGCTTACGCGTCATGTGAACGAGGCGATTGCACAAAATCAGGAATTTGGTGTGTTGTTGGGTGTCGAGCTTGATGCCTTGCGCGAAGCTGAGCGCATCCAGGATGTGGAAAAGCGTCGTGGCATCCTTATCAAAGAGGTCAATAAATTCGTCAAAAAACACCGCTTACTCTCGGATAAGTTTGACAATGCGAACAAGTATTTGAACTTGGTGGAAACCAATAATCAGCAGTTGAATGATGAGCTGGATCGGGTGCGACTAGCGAGCTTGACGGATGAGTTGACTGGATTACCAAACCGGCGCGCTTTTTTGCGCCGTATGGAAGACGAAGTGGGGCGAGTGAAACGTTATGGGCTTCCGGTATCCATGACGATCATCGACCTTGATGGTATTAAAGCAATCAATGATCTGCGGGGACAGGGTGGCGGCGACGCGGTGTTGCAGGGTTATGCGCAGCAAATCCTGTCGGTGTTCCGCCACCACGATATGGTGGCGCGTTACGGTGGCGAAGAGTTCGCGGTCATTCTCCCCAATACCGGGCTGGAAGGCGCATGGCGTGCCCTACAGAAGGTGCAAACTCGCGTAAGCGAGGTGGTGTGCACGCACAATGGTGAGCGCTATCCGATGCCGACTTTTTCTGCCGGTTTGGCGGAATATCACCACGGTGAAACCCTCAGCGATTTCATTGAACGTGCTGATGCAGCACTTGATCGCGCCAAGCGCCTGGGTCGAAACCGCATTGAAATTGCCGATGAGTTGAGCGATGCTAGCGGCGTGGTGGTTGATCGAGGTGATGATTTTAACGCTGCGCGACATGCCTAACCGAACAGGGCATGCGGCTAAACAATGATCAATTTTCCGACCGTCACCCCGCTAATTCCGCAAAATATATTCTCCGCCGCTGTCACAAAGATGGCATTTGTTTTGCTGGCCATCGGTATGCATTTGATTTACCTCCAGGATTCAGCTCGCTGAATCGTCTATGTGATCGCAGTGCCGCCAAATAATTGACTCTAAATGAGCCGCTAGGTTTGGATATCTGCCCCAAAACAGATAGAATGCAGCACAAGTTGTTGTTCAGCACCGGTAGCAAGGAAATTCAATACACGCATATACGTTATTTCCAACTGCCCAGCCCATAGCTACCCAGTGCAACATCGTGGATTAGTGTTCGAGCCTTCATTGGGGTTATCCAACAGAAGATCTACCGAATTCTCACAGTGCAAGTTAAGTTCACGGGGTACATGATGGCTAGAAACCGCAAAACATCCTCAAAGCGCTCCGCGCGGATCAACCATTACGTCTATCGAACCTTGATGGTTTCCGCGCTTTTTGCGGCCTCTTTTATAGCGATCAACGCTATCACGCCGGTCGTGACCCATGATGCACATTGCGAAGAGAGCTGGCTTTATAAAGCGACTGCCGGCGTAATGGGTTGTCTTGACACAAGTGAAAGCGTGGCCTCGTCGACAAGCAGCGCAGGCGACGAGGAAAAGACGATTTGGAATCCCCTGGCCAAGTCGTGGCTAACAGAAGAACAGGTCGGTTTATTAAAGCTTGCGTACGATATTGGCTATCAGGATGCTGGGGAACAGCATGCGATCCTGTTACAAAGCACACTGCTGCAAGAAACCATCGCCGGGCAGCTCGGGCGTGTCGGGCACCGCGCAGCACCGGTGGGTAAACGCTCTTACGGCGTGATGCAGATAAAAGTTGCGGCAGCCTTGGATGTACTGGACGGGCATCCACAATTGGGCGCATCGCGTACTGACGAAGAATTAATTGTGCGCTTGATGACGGATGACGCTTTCAACCTCCGGATCGCGTCGAAGTTCTTGTTGTTTTTGCGTAATAAAACCAACAGCGATGCAGAAGCGCTTATGGCTTACAACATGGGCTTGCGTGCCTCAAAACGTTTTGAGGCACACGAAGATTTCTACTATGTAAAAAGTATCACTCGTTATTTTGAATCCGTGGTCGTTCCGTTTAACCGAAAATATCTCGGCCACGAAAGCAGCAACATCTTCCCCGTTTAGTTGTCCAGTCGCGCTACAAGTGTGACTCGGCGTACTCCGCCAAGATCGACCGTGGTACACCACTCAAGTGCACGCTACCGCCGTGCGCAAATCCTTTGAAGCGTTCGGTCATATAGGTCAGTCCGGAACTGGTGGCATTGAGATACGGCGTATCGATTTGCGACAAGTTGCCAAGGCCGACCACCTTACTGCCTTCGCCGGCCCGGGTGATAATTGCCTTGACCTGATAGGGGGTCAAGTTTTGGCATTCGTCGATGATGATAAAACTTCGCTGAAAACTCCGGCCGCGTATGTAGTTCAAAGCCTTGAACTGGATGTTGGCTTTTTTCTTCACAAACTCGATGCTGCTCGACGGGTTCGCGTCGTTGAGATGCAAGGCTTCGATGTTATCGTTGATCGCACCTAACCACGGGTCCATTTTTTCTTCTTCCGTGCCGGGCAGAAAACCATGATCTTCGGCCAGCGGCGGGGTGCTGCGGGTAGCGATGATTTTATTGTACAGCTTGTGTTCGACTGTGAGTTCAATCGCCGCTGCCAGCGCCAAGATGGTTTTCCCTGAGCCTGCCGCGCCGGTAAGCGTGACCAGATGGACTTCGGGATCCAACAACAAATGCAGCGCGATACCCTGGTAAATGTTGCGCGGTTTCAAGCCCCAGGCACTTTGATGCAGTAATTTGTCTTGCGGTAAATCGCGCAGGATCAGTTGATCCGGTGTGACCTCCGTGACGCGGCCAACGAACCCTTTTTGATCGACCACGAATTGGTTCGGGAAGATATCGTAGTTCAATGCTTGGTGCGGCACGGTATGGTAGGCGGAACCATGTTTGTAAACGGTCTTGACATTTGAGACCAAGTCCCAGAACGAGCCGGGAATTTCAACATAGCCTTTCGTCAACTGTCGAATGTCGGAGACCAGTTGGTCGGTTTGGTAGTCCTGCGATTCAATTCCACACCCACGCGCCTTGAGCCGCATGTTGATATCTTTGGTGACGAGAATAATTTTTGTATCTTTGTTTTCAGTTTGCAGCACGCGTATCCGGTTGATGATGCGGTTATCGTTGTCGTCATCCGGCAGGCAGTGTTCCTTGGAGCGATCCAGTTGCGTGAGCATGATGGATAATGTGCCGCACACTTCGTCACTGTCGCTGTGACGGATCGGAATTCCCTTTTCTATCGCCTGTGGAGGTGCGTCGCCCAGCAGTTTGTCGATCATGCGGATGGCCGAGCGACAATCGGCGGCGACGGATGGTTTGGTGTCTTTGAGCTTGTCGAGCTCTTCGAGCACGGTCATCGGAATGATCACCTGATGCTCTTGGAAATTTTGCAACGAGTTGGGGTCGTGGATCAGGACATTGGTGTCGAGTACGTAAGCGATTTTGCGGAACGACCGATCATTGTCCATGTTCATCACTTTCCTCACGATTGGGAGATTAAATATTAACGGCATGACTACTTATATATCGCCCATATTTCAGTATTTTGAAATTTAAATCTACGTCACCTGCTCAACTGCGATAAAAGCGTCGAGCGTCGCTGCGCGGCATCCCAAAATTTAAGATGTCGCAGGCGCGGGATGCTCCCTATAATGGCGCGGTTCATCTGACCGCATGGGATCGACATTGGTGCAACTGAATCCAGATAAACACCGCAGCATTCCCTTTGTAAGCCACGTGAATCGTGGTCTGCGCGAAGCCGCGTTCATCGCATGCAGCGTCTTGGCGTTGTATTTGCTTTTGGCCCTGATCAGTTACACGCCGTTTGATCCGGCTTGGTCGCACAGCCAGACAGTGGCGAGAATCCAGAACCTCGGCGGCGTTGCGGGTGCATGGTTCGCGGATATTTTCTTCTACATGTTTGGCTATCTGGCCTATCTGTGTCCTGTCATGGTGGCATTCAGCGGCTGGTTAATTTTGCGTGGCCGGCGCTCCGAAACACCGACGCCAGCCGCACATAGCGTGACGCGCGCAGCCGGTTTCGTGCTTACCATGCTCGGCGGTGCGGGACTGGCGGCGCTGCACTTTACCGGCTCTGGCTTGCCGGCGGACAGCGGCGGCATCCTGGGCAGCGGTGTGGGGCAAAGCCTCGTCGCCGGCCTCAGTTTTCTGGGTGCTACGTTATTGCTGCTCATGCTGTTCCTCACCGGCGTGACGTTATTCACGCATTTCTCGTGGTTGTGGGTGATGGACGCGCTGGGTCGACTGACCTTGACATTTTTTGACTGGTGCAAGCTCACGCTGTACCGCTGGCGCGATGCATGGGCGGGTCGCCGCGCGCGCGTCGAACGCAAAGAGGTAGTGAAGGAAGATCTCAAGAAAAATAAAAAACGCCTGCCGCCCAAAATCGAACCGGTCGCGAAAAAAATCGAGGTCAGTGAGCGTGTCGAGCGCGAGAAGCAAATTCCATTGTTCACTACGCCATCAAATGCCGCCTTGCCGCCCTTGTCGTTGCTTGACCCGGCCGAGCCGTCTCGCAACGTCATTGCCAAGGCGTCGCTGGAGGCGGTGTCGCGCCAAGTGGAACTCAAGTTGGCGGATTTCGGCGTGGAAGGCGAAGTCGTCGCAGTCCATCCTGGCCCGGTCATCACCCGTTACGAAATGCAACCGGCGGCCGGCGTGAAGGCCAGCCAGTTCAGCAATTTATCAAAAGATCTGGCGCGCTCGCTGCTGGTGAAAAGTGTGCGCGTGGTGGAAGTCATTCCCGGCAAGTCTACCGTCGGGCTGGAAATTCCCAACGAGCACCGCGAAATCGTCCGCTTGAGCGAAGTATTGAGTTCGTCGGCCTACGACGAATGCAAATCGCCGCTGACGCTGGCCTTGGGCAAGGACATCAGCGGCAATTCCGTGGCGGCGGATCTGGCGCGCATGCCGCATTTGCTGGTGGCGGGCACCACCGGCTCGGGCAAATCGGTGGCCATCAATGCGATGATCTTGAGCCTGTTATACAAGGCTACGCCGCACGATGTGCGCATGATCATGATCGATCCGAAAATGCTGGAATTATCGGTGTACGAAGGCATTCCGCATTTGCTCGCGCCGGTGGTCACCGATATGAAAGAGGCGGCTAACGCGCTGCGCTGGTCGTGCGTCGAAATGGATCGCCGTTATAAATTGATGGCGTCGCAAGGGGTGCGCAACATCGTCGGCTACAACCGCAAAATCCAGGACGCGATCGACGCCGGTACGCCGATTTTCGACCCCACCTACAAACCAACCGATCCCACGATTCCCAAGCGCGAGCTGACGCATCTGCCCTACATCGTGGTGATCGTCGACGAGCTGGCCGACATGATGATGGTGGTCGGCAAGAAGGTTGAAGAACTGATCACGCGGTTGGCGCAAAAAGCGCGCGCGGCAGGGATTCATTTGATTCTTGCCAC
>JANLTU010000161.1:0-2723 GCA_031363085.1 Gammaproteobacteria bacterium | reverse complement strand
CTCGAATTCCGCATTGATGTCGATATTCTTGACCTTAAACCAGTTGCGCACGATCAGATCAGTAAACGGGTGGATGTTGGTCGTCCCGTTCCCCGAAGCAATACTGTAGAGAGTATTTCCGTTCGGCAAACTAACGCGCAGTAGAGAGGCACCCGATTTACTGCTAGTAACTACCGCATTGAATTTCCCGGTTGCACCGGTGTTCGTGGAGTTTTTAGAACCATCAGCTGCATTGAACGTCACAGTTGCGTTGGCGATGGGCAACCCGAGCGCTGCGGTTCCGGAGATTTCGATACTGACCGCGCCGGTGCCGTCAATACCGCCACTGCCACCACAGCCACTGGTCGCGAGGGCTGCGAATAACATCAGCCCGGCACAATTTTTAATCGGTGTGAAATTCACAGTTAACTCTCCTCTTCATTATTGTTTCTAAGAAAATAAATGCCCACGCCAACGCGCCCATGAACTTCATCAGGCGCCGAATCAATGCCCTGGATTCTGTCTGCCAGCCACTGATTGAAGTCCATCAGTAGCGCGAGATTCTTCTCGTGACTGTATGTTTGAAATTCGTCTATAACGCGTCGAGGAACGTCTTTATACGTGACTTGCCGTTGGAATCGGGCGTCACCCGGTTCGCAGGTCAGATTGTGCGAAATAGTGTTGAGTAGATCGGCGACGTGGGTTGTGAATATCTCGATTTTTTCGGGATCACTCGCAGCCGGAATGTACCCTTGTGCGTTTAGCTTGACCGTTTTTTTATCTATTTTGGTAACGGCACCGACGCGCACCAATTCATCTAAAATTGCGCGTGCCGTGAGGTCACCGCTGTAGCGCGCGACCAACGACTCGAAGCTTCCCGCGTCGCCCCGCAGCGGTAAAGACCGGGGTTGACCCTGCTCCAAAAAATCCGCATCACTGAGCCATCCGCCAATCACTTGAGCCGCGCGATTCACCGGCCCGCGTGCGGGAGAGACTTCTTCCGCGCTCAGGTTTGCCAGCCTTACGACTTCTTTGCGATTTAACCCCGTCAACACCGACGCGCGCGAATAGGTTTGTTTGCGATTTGCAATCGAGAAAAAGCGATAAACAGCTTCGACATAGGCGCGCTTTGCCAGCTCGCTGAATTCGCTGTGTGAGATGTCATACCGCAACAGAATCCTGGTGAGCGGTATCAGCATCCGGGTCACTGCTTTTACTAATCGTGATTTTGTGTCTTCCATGGCAGGCCGAAGCAAGTGGTTGGAATTTAATAAACGGGACTGTAACACCGTTTATTTTTCTGTCAACATAAAAACGGGGAATTATTCCCGTATTTTATAAAATTCTCACGCGTAACCCGTTGCCGAGTTAATTTTCTGACGGGATAAAGGGGGTACGGACACAAATTAATCAGCCCTGCGGCTCGCGGATCACCTGCACCAAGGGCTGCACTTCGGCGCGCAGCTCCGGTTGTAGCGTGACGTGCTCGACGTGATAGTGCTCTTCAAGCATGTGTAGTTGTTGCGCGAGGATATCGGGCCACTGCGCCATGTCGCCGATCACCACATGCGCCGACAGCGCCGGTTGGCCGTTGCCCATGGTCCAGATATGCAGGTCGTGCACGGAGAGCACACTTGGCACCTGTGCCATCGCCGCGCCCACATCGCGCAGATGCAGGTGGGTCGGCACGCCTTCGAGAATCACGTGCAAGGACTCGCGCAGCAGGTTAATGCTGGATAGCAGTATCAGCGCGCAGATCAGCATCGACAGGATCGGATCAATCGGCATCCAGCCGGTGAAGTAAATCACGGCGCCCGACAGAATGGCTGCGACCGAGCCGAGCATGTCGCCCATCACATGCAATAACGCACCGCGCGTGTTAAGCGTTTGTTCGCCGCGACTGAGCACCAACAACACCGCGATGTTGATTAGCAACCCTAGTGCGGCAACGATCATCACCGCACCGCCTTGCACCGGTTGCGGGTGTAGCAGTCGCTCAATCGCGGACACCACGATGGCGACGACGATGGCGATCATCAATATGCCGTTGGTAAACGCAGTGAGGGTTTCCAGCCGACCAAAGCCGTAAGTATGCGTCGCCGAAGGCGGGCGGCGCGCAATCCATGCGGCTAAAAATGCCAAGCCCAATGCGGTGCTGTCGGACACCATGTGACCCGCGTCGCCCAGCAAGGCCAACGAGCCGGACCACCAGCCGGTGAGCGCCTCAACCACAGCAAAGCTAAATGTCAACACCAACGCCCAAGCGAGCGCAGTGCCACCGCCGGTGTGCAGGTGGGCGCGATGATCGGGGTGATGGTGATGATGGCTGTGATCGTGCGGCGGCATGCGGCTACTCGGCGGCGCGCCGCCACGTGCCGGACTTGCCGCCGGACTTTTCCAGCAGGCCGATGTCCTGCATGGTCATGCCGCGATCCACCGCCTTGCACATGTCGTAGATGGTGAGCAGGCCAACACTCACCGCAGTCAGCGCTTCCATCTCTACGCCCGTTCGACCGACGGTCTCTGCTGTTACTTCGATGCGCACGGTTGAACTCGCCGCGTCGCCCGCGAACAGCACTGAAACTTTGGTCAAAGGAATCGGATGCGCCAGCGGAATCAAATCGGCGCATCGCTTCGCGCCGCCAATCGCGGCCAGTCTCGCCACGCCCAGCACATCCCCTTTTTTGTGCGATCCCGACTCGATCAGCGCGAAGGTGGCGGGCAGCATGAGGATCGAGCCCTCA
>JANLTU010000158.1:0-12563 GCA_031363085.1 Gammaproteobacteria bacterium | reverse complement strand
TCACAAACTACCCTTAGTCGACGGCATGATGCCGCTCATGCGCGGATCAAGCTCCAATGCCATACGCAGCGCACGGCCGAAGGCTTTAAAAATCGTCTCGGCGATATGGTGCGCGTTGCGGCCGCGCAAGCTGTCGATGTGCAACGTGACTTGGGCGTGATTGACGAAGCCTTGAAAAAATTCGCGCAGTAAGTCCACGTCGAACTCGCCGATGCGCGCGCGTGGATAATCCACACCGTATTCCACGCCGGGCCGGCCGGAGAAATCCACCACCACGCGCGACAGCGCCTCGTCGAGCGGCACGTAGGCATGGCCGTAGCGGCGCACGCCTTTTTTGTCGCCGACCGCGCGCGCAATGGCTTGGCCGAGCGTGATGCCGACGTCTTCCACCGTGTGGTGCGCGTCGATGTGCAGGTCGCCTTTGGCAACGATGTTGATGTCGATCATGCCGTGGCGCGCGACCTGGTCGAGCATATGTTCAAGAAATGGCACCCCGATGGCGAACGTGCCCTTGCCGCTGCCGTCGAGATTGACGCTGACTTCGATCTGCGTTTCGAGCGTGTCGCGTTTTACCGTCGCGGTTCGGTCAGCCATAACGTAGTCCTCAATGAACCCGATGCTTTACATCAGCGCGCGCAATGACGCAAGGAAGCGGGTGTTTTCTTCAGGGGTACCGATGGTCACGCGCAAACACTCCGCCAGCGGTGAGGCGGCGCGGTGCAGATTCTTGAGCAGAATTCCGGCGCGCTTGAGTCCCGCAAACAGCGGAGTGGCGCGCCCCGGCGGCACTCGAAACAAAATAAAGTTAGCACGGCTGGGATAGGGACGCACACCGTCAATGCGCTGCAATTCGCTCATCATCTGTTCACGCCCGGCGCAGATCGCAGCAGTTTGCGCATCGAACACCTGCACGTGCTCCAGTGCGAATGCCACGCTCACCTGCGTCAAGACGTTGATGTTGTAGGGCAGTCGCACTTTTTCGAATTCGCGCAGCCACGCCGGCGGTCCGGCCAGCAGGCCCAGACGCAAGCCCGCCAAGCCCATTTTCGACAAGGTGCGCAGCACCAGCAGGTTGTCGGCACTGCCGAGCTGCGGCATATAACTGTCGCCGGCAAATGCGTGGTAAGCCTCGTCAAGGACGACCACACCGGGACTCGCCTTGATGATTGCATCGAGCTGCGCGCGCTCGAATAAATTACCGCTTGGATTGTTCGGATACGCCAGGAACACCACGGCGGGCTGATGCTGTTCGATGGCGTGCAGCATCGCGCGCCCGTCCAGACTGAAATCGTCACGCAGTGGCACCCCGACAAACGTCATGCCGGTGAACAGCGCGATCATGCGATACATCGAAAAGGTCGGCTCGGGCGCGAGCAACACACGCCCCGCCGCGCTCAGCGCCAGTGCGATGATTTGAATCAGTTCGTCGGACCCGTTGCCAAGCATCACGTCCATGCCCGATGGAATCTTCATCACCGTGCGCAACTTCTGCTGTAGCACGCGCGCCTGCGGGTCGGGATAACGGTTGACTGTAACGTCCGCCAACCTACCCAGCCACTCGCCATGCAAATCTTCGGGCCAGAGGTAGGGATTTTCCATCGCGTCCAGTTTGATCAAGCCGCTGGACTCGGGCACGTGATACGGCGCGAGCGCACGAATCTCGGCACGTATCCAGTGTTGAATTTTTGCGTTGTTGGTCATGGCACGCGGCGGTTAAGTTTTAATCCGGTAGCGCGCCGACTGTGCGTGCGCTGTTAAACCTTCGCCGTCGGCCAGCGTCGCCGCAATTTTGCCCAAGTCCGACGCTCCTTGCGGCGAGCACATGATCAAACTCGAACGCTTCTGAAAATCGTACACGCCCAAGGGCGAAGAAAAGCGCGCGGTGCGTGACGTGGGCAACACATGGTTGGGTCCGGCGCAATAATCACCGAGCGCTTCTGCGGTGTAACGGCCCATGAAAATCGCACCGGCATGGCGGATGTTCTGCGCCAGCGCCTGCGGGTTGTCGACCGACAGTTCGAGATGTTCCGGCGCGATGAAATTCGCAATCTCGACGGCTTCGTCAAGATCGCGCACCTGGATCAACGCACCGCGCTGGCCCAGCGACGCGCGAATGATGTCGGCGCGCGCCATCGTCGGCAGTAATTGCTGGATGCTCCTTTCAACGGCGTCGAGGTAGGCGGCATCCGGGCACAATAAAATGGCCTGCGCGATTTCGTCATGCTCGGCCTGCGAAAATAAATCCATCGCAATCCAATCCGGCTCGGTCTTGCCGTCGCACACCACCAGAATTTCCGAGGGACCGGCGATCATGTCGATGCCGACCTGGCCGAACACCGCGCGCTTGGCGGTGGCAACATAGATGTTTCCAGGACCGACAATTTTGTCAACTTTAGGCACCGTGGCGGTGCCGTAGGCGAGCGCCGCTACCGCTTGCGCGCCACCGACCGTGAACACGCGGTCGACGCCGGCGATGGCCGCCGCCGCCAACACCATGTCATTGACTACGCCGCCGGGCGTCGGCACCACCATGATTAGCTCGCGCACTCCGGCGACTTTAGCCGGGATTGCGTTCATCAACACCGACGATGGATAAGCCGCCTTACCGCCGGGCACGTACAGGCCGACGCGGTCCAGCGCGGTGACTTGCTGCCCCAGCAGCGTGCCGTCGGCTTCGGTGTAGGTCCACGAACTTTGCTTCTGGCGCCCGTGGAAAAGGCGCACCCGCTCCGCCGCACGCTCCAGCGCAAGGCGTTGCTCGGCAGGGATACTGAGGCGCGCCGTCTGCAAGCGCGCGGCTGGAATTTCCAACTCGGCCATGCTGGTGGCCGTGACGCGATCAAAGCGCTGTGTGTATTCCAGCAACGCGGCGTCGCCACGCGCGCGCACCGCCGCAATAATGTCATGCACCACCGTGTTGACCGTGGCGTCGGAAACCGACTCCCACGCCAGCAGGTGTTCCAGTGCCGGCCAAAAATCTGCTGCCGTCGAGTTAAGGCGTTTGATGTTCATAGGTTTATTTCACCGCAGCCGCCAGTGCGTCGATCAATTGCTTGACCACCTGATGTTTCATTTTCATCGCCGCTTTGTTGACGATCAGGCGCGCGCTGATGTCGGCAATCTTGTCGACCGGCTCCAGGCCATTGGCACGCAAGGTGTTGCCGGTGTCGACCACGTCCACGATGCAATCCGCCATGCCGACCAGCGGCGCTAACTCCATTGAGCCGTACAGCTTGATGATTTCAACCTGCACGCCCTGAGCGGCGAAGTAATCGCGCGTGGTGTGCGCATATTTGGTCGCGACCCGCAGGCGTTTGCCCAGCCGTTGCGTGTAAGCCTCGCGCGCTAACCCGGTGGGTGCGGCGGTCATTAAGCGGCAGCGCGCGATTTTCAAATCCAGCGGTTCGTATAATTCCGTGCCGCCGTGTTCCATCAATACGTCTTTGCCGGCCACGCCCAAATCGGCGCCGCCGTATTGCACGTAGGTCGGCACATCGCTGGCGCGCACGATCACCAGCTTGATGTTGGGCTGATTGGTGGCCAGGATGAGCTTGCGGCTGGTGTCGGGGTCGTCCACCGGCTCGATGCCCGCGTGCCGCAACAACGGCAGGCTGTCTGTAAAGATCCGACCCTTTGAGAGCGCGATGGTTAAGGTCTGCAACATGGTGGTGGGCTGCGAAAGTTTTAGCGAGTCATTATTTTACTTGGGATCGCCGCGCAATGCGGCCTTTTCTTGGACACCTGCGTAATGTCCCTAGCCGCCTGTCGGACTTAGGATGGTGGGGCTGCAACAGCGGGAGGAGCGGTCCATAACAACGCGAATTTTCGTTAAATAGGCCGGCTATTCGCCTCAAATTCGCGCTGTTCTGTCCTCGCTCTCCCACGGTTTCGCTCCACACCACCTAAGTCCGACAGGCTGCTAGGCTTTCACACGTTTGATTTTCGCACCGAGCTGCGCCAATTTTTCCTCAATGCGCTCATAACCCCGGTCGATGTGGTAAATGCGGTTGACGTGGGTGTCACCTTCAGCCGCCAAACCCGCCAGCACTAAGCTCGCAGAGGCGCGCAAATCGGTCGCCATCACCGGCGCACCGGACAGCCGCTCGACGCCGGTCACCACGGCGGTGTTGCCTTCCAGGCGGATATCGGCACCCATGCGCTGCATTTCTTGCACATGCATGAAGCGGTTTTCGAACACCGTTTCGGTGATCACGCCGGTGCCCTGCGCGACGGCATTTAATGCGGAAAATTGCGCCTGCATGTCGGTGGGAAACGCCGGATACGGCGCAGTGCGCAGCGTCACCGCCTTGGGCCGGCGCCCTTGCATGTCCAGCTCCACCCAATCCACGCCGGTCGTGATGTGCGCGCCAGCATCCACCAGCTTGGACAACACCGCATCCAGCAATTCCGGGCGCGTGCCTTTGCATTTCACGCGGCCGCAGGTAATGGCCGCAGCCACCAAATAGGTGCCGGTCTCAATGCGATCAGGCAGCACGTTATACGACGCGCCGTGTAAGCGCTCGACGCCTTCAATACGGATCACGTCGGTGCCAGCGCCGCTGACCTTCGCGCCCATCGCGTTCAGGCAATGCGCCAGATCAACCACCTCGGGTTCACGCGCGGCATTTTCGATAATGGTCACGCCCTGCGCCAGGGTCGCCGCCATCATCAGATTCTCGGTGCCGGTGACGGTGACCAAATCCATCACCAACTTGGCACCGCGCAGACGGCCTTTGACGCTGGCGCGGATGTAGCCGCTCTCGACTTTAATATCCGCGCCCATCGCGTGCAGTCCGGCGATGTGCAGATTCACCGGACGCGAGCCGATCGCGCAGCCTCCCGGCAACGACACCTCGGCATGGCCGTGACGCGCCAGCAGCGGTCCCAACACCAGGATCGACGCGCGCATGGTTTTGACCAGATCATACGGCGCCAGAAATTCATTGACTCCGGACGCGTCCGCTTCAACCTGCATTTTTTCATCGACCACCAACTGCACGCCCATGCGGCCGAGCAACTCCATGGTAGTGGTGATGTCTTGCAGATGCGGCACGTTGCCGATGGTGACGACCTCGTCGCACAACAACGTTGCGGCAAGAATCGGCAACGCAGCGTTTTTTGCGCCGGAAATCCGCACTTCGCCGTCGAGGCGTACGCCCCCGGTGATGATTAATTTATCCATACGGAACTCGAATTAAATTTGGAAACTGACCTTAGAGCCTGTTCAAGAATTCATTGGCAAGATGCAGCGCAAGGCAAAATCGAATACAGAAGCGAACGCATACACGCAGCATGGAGCATGCGTAAATTCGATTTTAACGCCGCAATGCGCCCGTCAATGAGAGCGTGCACAGGCTCTTAATTGGAACCCGACGCCTGTGCTTTCTGCCACTCATCCGGGGTAAACGTCTTCACCGACAACGCGTGAATTTCGCCGCTGGTCAAGCGCTCACCGAGCGTACCGTAGACCAGCCGCTGCTGTTGCAGCAGCGACTTGCCGCCGAACACGTCGCTGATCACAGTTGCATACCAATGGCGGCCGTCGCCTTCCACCGCTGCCTGGCAGCCCGGCAAGCCTTGTTCGATCATGTCGCCAATCATTTCTGCAGTGATCACGTCATGCTCCCGGCTTCATGAGAATTCCATCCAGCCCGCTGATCTTGGCCATCGCCAGCATCTGCGCCGGAACATTCTGAAACTCAATGCTCTTGTTGGCGTGCCGTGCACGGCGCAACCATTCGACCATCAAGGCCAAGCCCACGCTGGTGGTACGGCGCACGCCGCTTAAATCCAGTACCAGACGCGCGCCTTGGTACGCGAACATCGACGCACCGGCATCGAGCAACTGCGGAACGTCGTTGAAATCAAGATCGCCGCTCAACAAAAAACGGCCGTCGCCCTGCGACTGGATCGCGGCACTATTCATTGGCGGCCTGCTGATTGCGTTCGGCAAGTTTCTTGATCATCTCATCCACACTCCCCTGCTTCACTTGATTGCCAAAGGTGGTGCGGTAGTTCTTCACCATGCTGATGCCGTCAATGTCGACGTCGTAGACCTTCCAAGCGCCGTCTTTCTTTTCCATGCTGTAGTTAATCGGGATCGGAAAACTACCCTTCTGCGCGATCTCGGTGTGCACCGAGACATCGCTGGCGCCGTCGGCCGCGCGCAGCGGCAACGCAACAATTTTTTGGTCCATGTTATCAACCAGCGCTTTAGCATAGGTGCGCACCAACAGTAACTTGAATTCCTGCGTAAAACGCTGCTTTTGAGCATCGCTGGCGCCGCGCCAGTACTTGCCTAACACCGAAGCCGACATGTTGGTGAAGTCGAAACTGGGCAACACGATCTGCTCGACCAGTTCGTAGACGCGTTTCGGATTTTTGCTCACCACGTCGCGCTCTGCACGCAGTTGGGTTTGAATTTTGTCGGCGGTTTGCGTCACCAGCGCCAAGGCCGGGTGCACCGCATCGGCGGCGCGACTCGCCGGTGCGCCGACATACATCAACAGGGCCAAAATGCTGTACAGGTATTTCATTTAAAGTCTCCAGTGACAAATTTCAACGTCGCGACGTACATGTTGTAATCATTGACGGTACGTAAATAATCGCTGTGTGCCACGATGTAACCTTGAAACGCGGTCATGACTTTGGCTGATTCCTCCAACCCCGCTTCGAAATCCGCATAACTGGAAATCATCCAGCGCCGCCCGGCACGGCTTGATTGCGTCAGCTCATCCACCATGGCGTGGTTCGCGTGCACATGCTGGTACTGCTCAGACACTTGAAACGGAATACCGTCACGCGCAAAGCTGGATTTTTCTACCAGCGCATTGAGTTCCGACTGCGCCTGATTTACCCGCGCCGGCTGACGACCACTGTCCCAGTCCCACTTCAAGCCGACGATGGGCGTCAGCGCGCCATGCGTGAACGGGTCATAAATGTAAGGGTTATCTAACCGATCCCGCTTCGGCGTATAGGCAAATGAACCCACCACACCGGCGTATAAATTAGGACTGCCGTCAGATTTTTTGGCCTCAACTAAGGCGCGGCGTGCTGTCAACCCAGCATCCAACTGCCCCATTTCCGGTCGTTGCAGTAACGCGCGCGCTTGTAGATCCTTGAGCGACTCTTTCGGCAGCTCCACCGGCACCAGTTTTTTATCGGCCAGCTCCAGTTCCTTGCCCGGCGGCGTACCGGTGAGCGTACGCAAACCCTCCATGGTAATTTTTTCGTAACCCTGCGCTTCGGCGATGTAACGGTTGACCAAGGAACTGGCGGTTTGTAATGCGAATAGATCCGATTGTTTGATTTTCCCGTTGCCGCTGTCCAACCAACCCTGCACCAAGGCAGTGGCCTTTTCCAGGCGGGACTTTACATCTTCCATCAGGAAGCGTGTGTCTTGTGCGGTCAAGAAGCCAAAGTAGGCGCGATGCACGTCGAGAATAATTGCCGCCCGCTGTAACGCCAGATCACCCTTCTTGATATCAACATTGGCTTGCGCGGCCTCGGTGTAGTGCTTGATTTTACCGAAAGTGGCCAGCGGTTTGATCACGGCAAATTCAAAGTTGTACCAGGGCGCCACCGCCTTTACGTCGAAAGCATCGCTGCGCAGCTTTAATCCCGCCTTATTGTCCCCTACCGAAGGATCGGATTCGAACAAACTGCCGCGCGTTTTGGGCGCTAACCCGACAAACAAATTGGTGTTGTAAACGACGTGGTCGGCGTCTTCGGCTTCTTTTTGTATCCCACGCGCGACCTCGACCAGTTGATCTTGCTCGCGGATACGCGCGTCGTGCCGCAACGCGCGATCCACCGCCTGCTCAAGATTCACCACGTCTGCAACCGCGTCGGTGGTAAGCACAACCGCTCCCAGCAACAACCAACAGCGTAATTTCATTTTTTACCCTCGGGGGCTTTGCCTTCCTGCGCTTTATTAAACAAGAACTGACCGATGAGGTTTTCCAGCACCACCGCCGACTGGGTCAGCTTGATGGTGTCGCCGTCTTTCAGATAACTGTCTTGCGCGCCGGCTTCCAGGCCCACGTAGTTTTCGCCCAACACGCCGGCGGTAAAAATACTGGCCGAGGTGTCTTTGGGTAACGTGTTGTATTTTTCCGCAATGCGCAGCGTCACGACTGCCTCGTAGGTTTTGGCGTCGAAGGCGATATCCGCCACCCGCCCAACGCGCACCCCTGCCATCGACACCGGCGAGCGAATCTTTAATCCACCGATATTCTCAAAGCGCGCTTGCACGCGATAGCCTTGATCGTCGGCAAAGGCGCTCATGTTGCTGACTTTCATCGCCAGCATCAGCAGCGCCGCCAGTCCTGCGGCGACGAACAAGCCCACCCAAATTTCTAACCCGTGTTTGCTCACCATGGCTATTTTTCCCCAAACATCAACGCTGTCAATACGAAGTCTGAACCCAACACCGCGAAGGCCGTGTGCACCACGGTGCGCGTGGTCGCGCGGCTCACGCCCTCGGTGGTGGGCACGGCATCATAACCTTCAAATACGGCAATCCATGTCGCCACGATGCCAAACACCATGCTCTTGATAAAACCGTTGTAGATGTCTTGGTAAAAATCGACCTTGGATTGCATCTGCGACCAAAACGCACCGGAGTCTACACCCAGCAGTCCCACGCCCACAAAGTAGCTGCCCAAGATGCCGACCGCGCTGAACATCGCCGCCAGCAGCGGCATCGAAATGATGCCGGCCAGCAGGCGCGGCGCGATCACGCGCTTGATCGGATCGACCGCCATCATCTCCATGCCGGACAACTGCTCGGTGGCTTTCATCAGTCCGATTTCCGCCGTCAACGCCGAACCCGCCCGCCCGGAAAACAACAAGGCGGCCAGCACCGGGCCCAACTCGCGCACCAACGACAGCGCCACCACCGGGCCCAAGGACTGCGAGGCGCCAAAGTCGGTGAGCGTGTTGTACATCTGCAAACCCAGCACCATGCCGACGGTGAGCCCGGAGACGACGATGATCTGCACCGACAACACGCCGACCGAATACAGTTGCGCCACCAGCAGCATCGGCTTCATCAGCACCGACGGAATGCCAGCCAGCGCTTGCAGCGCGAATAAATTCCCGCGCCCCAGCCGCTCGAAAAAATCCAGACCACCACGCCCAAGAGATCGAAGCCAAAGAATCATTTACGCAACCGCCATGAGGTCATCTTCAAACGGCATCGCCGGATAGTGAAACGGCACCGGACCATCGGGCCGCCCCTGTAAAAATTGCTGCGCCCATTCCGACGGTGATTGCTGCAATTCCGTGGGCGCACCCTGCGCCACCACCTTGCCCTGTGACAGCAGGTAAAGGCGATCCGAAATCGTCGACACTTCCGCCACATCGTGCGACACGATGATGCTGGTGAGCCCGAGCGAATCGTTGATCTGCCGGATCAACTGCATGATCACGCCCACGGTGATCGGGTCCTGCCCGGTGAACGGTTCGTCGTACATGATCATCATCGGGTCCAGCGCAATCGCGCGCGCCAGCGCCACACGCCGTGCCATGCCGCCGGACAATTCCGCCGGCATCAGTTTGCGCGCGCCGCGCAAACCCACTGCCTGTAACTTGATCAACACCAGATCGCGGATCAACGCTTCCGGCAGCCGCGTGTGCTCGCGCAACGGGAACGCGACGTTTTCGAATACGTTCAGATCGGTGAACAACGCGCCGGTTTGAAACATCATGCCCATACGCTTACGCAACTGGTACAACTCTTTAAGTGCCAGGTCAGGAACATTTTGCCCGTCCACCTCGACCGTGCCCGCGTTGGGCTTAAGTTGCCCGCCGATCAAGCGCAGCAAGGTGGTCTTGCCGGTGCCGCTGGGGCCCATGATGGTCGTGACTTCACCGCGACGGATGTCGATATCCACCCCGTCGAGGATCACGCGCGACGCATGCGCAAAGCGCAGGCCACGGGTTTTTACCAGCACGTCCTTATTGATCGCTTCGGCCATCACGACTTCCGCAGTCCCACACCAAAAGTTGGAGAGCCGAAAGTGTGGGCAACATCGGCGGTCGCGTCAACTACGATAAACACCGCATGCAACCATCTTCATTGCGTGGGAGCGGTTTTCAACCGCGATCAGCGCGGCTGTAAAGCCGCTCCACATCAGTTCTTTCATTCGTCGTGAAACCCGGTGTTAAATAATCACCTTGAAAATCACTGATGCCTGAACTAATAGATTGGATGGAGTGCACACCGCCACGCCCCTCACAGCAGCAGAAAAATAATGATGGACGCACACACCTCAACGGAAGCGACTGCATCCGCGCCGATAAAACTGGCATACGGCGGCAGCTTCAACAAAGCGCTGTGCACGCGCTTGGAGCGGCATTTCAGCGACTCCACCGGCGACGCCGAAGGCCAGGGCAAGCGCGCGCTGGTCATTGGCCTGTTCGGCGAATGGGGCTGCGGCAAGACCTTGCACTTGCGGCATATCCAGCAGCACTTTCAAAACCGCCTCGACACGAGCAAGCACGATTCGGGCTTGACGCTGCCGGTGTTTTTCAACGCGTGGCGCTACGAAGCGGAAGAGCATCTGATCATTCCGTTGTTGAAGACCACCGAATATCAATTACAGCAGTGGTACGACCGCCAGAAAACCCCGGCAAAGAAAGCTTTGAAATGGATTAGCAATCGAATCACTCAGCTCGGAGATTCAGCCGTCGCCCTCGGCTGCGGGATCAAAGGCACGTTCGAGCTTCCGGGGGCCAAGCTGGAAATCAACCCATCGGCCATGCTCGAAGAAGAGCGGAAGCGCATTAAACAACGCGCCGACAAACAAGCGTCTTATACCGACAAGCTCGAATCCCTCTACTACAACTTCGAAACCGAAATGCGCCGTCTGACCGGGCGCGAAGGCGATGGGCCGAAACTCAATTTATTATTTCTGGTCGACGACCTCGACCGCTGCCTGCCCGAGAAAGCGGTGAAGATGCTCGAATCCATCAAGCTGTTTTTAGACGTCGAAGGTTGCGCCTTCGTGCTCGCGCTCGACGATGAAGTCGTGGAGCGCGGCATCGCGCACCGCTATCGCGACTACGGCCTGACGCACAACAACCGCGCGATGGAAAGCATCGCGCACAGCTTGAGCCCGAAACGCTATCGCGAATTCGACAGCGGACACGATCACGTGCACGCCAACCCGATCACCGGTCACGAGTACCTGGAAAAGATCGTGCAACTGCCGGTGCGCGTGCCCGCACCCAGCGTGAAACAAGTCGAAACCTATCTGAACGAACACTTCCCTTCTCTGTTTGGCGATCCGGGCCCACGTGATGGAGGCTGAGCGCGAACGCGACGAAGACCTGCCAGGCCGCGACCGCGTCGCAGCGGAACGCGCCGCCGAGCGCGAGACGCGCCGTCTGTTACGCGACTTGGTCGGCAAGGCGGTGCCCGCCGTGCCGCGCAAACTCAACCGCGTCGGCGAATTGTTCGGGCTGTGTTTGGAGGTCGCGCGCGAAAACAACTGGCGGATGACCGAGCGCAAGGAACAACTGACGCTGTTGCGACTTGTCATCCTGCAATTACTGGCGCCGGACCTTTACCGGTTCGGTCGCCACTACGCTGTATTCTTCAGCCAGATGGAAGCGTGGTGCAGCGAGCATGGTAAGCCAGTGAATCTCACCTTACTCGACAACGACATTCGCGACCGCATCGCGGCCCACGAAGCAGCGCTGAAGACTCGGCCAGAGGACTTCGAGGCCGCAGCTAAACTGTATAACTTGCGCCGCTATTACCGTCCGTTGCTTGAGCGGGTGCGCAGCGCCCAACAACAACGCAGCCGCTTCGATCCGTTCAATCTCATCGACGTCGAAAACCCCTGCGACCACGATCTGATTCGCTACTTCAGTCTTGAGAGCAAGGGCGAATCCAAGCCGGATGTCGGCGAGGTCGTTCCAACGCGACTGCGCAAGAGCGCCATAAAAGCCGCCGTTAGCCAAGTTTTACACGCAACTAACGCACCCGATGACCGAGCCTCTGCTGCACCCTCCGATCCGGAAGGTTTCTTCAATCAACTTTTCAGCGGCGACGAAATTGCATGGCGCAACGCGATTGAACAAGAGGCCGAGCGACTCAACGGGCATGTTCTTGACAATGCGAGTTTTCAGTCGCTGCTCGACCGGGTGCGTCGCGCACCGCACGTGGTCAGCGTGCATTGGCTCGAACAGCTTGATCCCTATCTCAGCGCCGACCAACTCGTGGCACTGTACCGCGAGAGCAAATTGCTGCAACGGCTGAACGACGCAATCCAAGGAACGCCACCGGTATGACCGACAAAAAAGCCTCGGACGCACTCGAAATGCGCCGCGCGCTAGAACTTCTGGCGCGCAAGCTCAGCCCGGCCCATGCGCCCGTTGTACGGCGTCAGTCGATTCTGGAATTGTTGAGCGACCCTACAAGTGGACTGGATTTGCGTCGTGTCGATTTGCGCGACGCGTGGTTGCGCGGGTTGGATTTCGGCGCCAGCCAACTGCCGGAGCGATTGGTCGGCGCCTGTTTGGACGACGCCGAGCTGTCACAGTGCATCGAGCTA
>JANLTU010000131.1:0-7934 GCA_031363085.1 Gammaproteobacteria bacterium | reverse complement strand
TTGATAGTATTTGCTACAGGTGTAGTCGAACCGGTAGCAAAGTAAGCCGTTAGTTTTGCCACACTGCGATGATCAGAACGTCCCTCTAACAACTAAAGAAAGGGGACGCTACCCAATAATGGATTCGCAGAGGCGCGACGGGACCGACGCGCCGACACACGAGGTGCGCCCTTAACTTGCCAACATTGGGACGCTCCCCAATGCCAGTGAATGGGGTCTGGCTTGATTAATTGTAATTTTTCGTAGCATTCAAAGAAAGACAAAATACAATACCGCAAGCCTGACCTCCATCCTAAAACTTCACCGGATTACACGTGGATTAGGGAAGTATTTCATTCAGAGATGGGCTCAGGAATTACTCCCATGGGCGGCGCTCTGGTTGTTTGCCGTTTTTTCTTTCAGCTTCTTGAAATATTTGATCGTTCCATTTCAGCGTTGTTGGACCGTCTCTGAACTCACTAAAAGTGGCTAATAAGCTAAACGTGAAGGCAACCAAACCAAAGAGTGCGAATAGTATTGCCACGTAATAGTATAAAAAATCGCTGGGGGTACTTGGCACAGATGTCGAGGCTGTCTTTTCAAAAACGGTCACACAGGTCATAGTGACTGCAAATGATAATAGAGAAAATATCGCTGACCCAATCGCCCTGCATGTGCGAATGTATCGTTCAACAAATTTTACGTTTTGTTGGCTAAGCGAATTGTAGCGAGACTCCTTCAGGGCTGGTTCAGCGTCTTTTAGCTTATAGAGCATTTCATCGACCACACTTCTACTGCGATCTGAAAGATGCGCGTTACGCATGCTCAATGAGGCAATTAGAGTAATGGTGCTGATCAAAACAGGATAGTTGCCTGCGGCAACTAGCTTTGCGAAAGTAAATAGTAATTCCTGCATGTGGAATCCTCTAGAAGAAAGAGAAGAAAGGGGACGCTACCCAATATCAGTAAGTTAAGGGATGCGCTGAGGCGCGCCGGGGTCGACGTGCCGACACACGAGGTGCGCCCTTAACTTACCGACATCGGGACGCTGCCCCTTTAACTTCACGCCCGCTCAAGCGGAAACGCCATCACTTCGCTGATGCTGCGCGCGCCCGTCGCCAACATTACTAATCTGTCAAAACCAAGCGCCACGCCGGCGCAGGGCGGCAGGCCCGATTCCAGGGCGGCAAGCAAGTGCTCATCCATCGGCACGTCGCGCAGGCCGCGTTGTTGACGCCGCGCCCGATCACTTGCAAAGCGCCGGCGTTGTTCGGCGGCGTCGGTTAATTCATGGAAGCCGTTGGCAAGCTCAATGCCGTTGATGAATAACTCGAAGCGTTCGGCGATGTCGGGTGGCCCACTGCGCACGCGCGCCAACGCGGCTTGGCTGGCCGGGTAGTCGTATACCAGCGAAGGGCCGTGCTGCCCGAGCATGGGTTGCACCACGTGCGACATTAATAAATCCAGCCAGACGTCACGATCTTCGCCAAGACCAGGCACGTCGGAAATTTCGCGTTCGCGGGCGCAGGTGCGTAAGCGTGCAACATCGGCCGTGTGCACGTTATCGAGCGCTGCAAAGCGTTTGAATGCTTCGGCATAGGTCAGTCGCTCGGTCGGGGCGAGACTGATGTGTTCGCCCAGCACCGTCGTTAGGTACTCTTCCACTTCATCCATCAGTGCGGTGGTGTCGTAGTGCGGGCGATACCATTCCAGCATGGTAAATTCGGGATTGTGTTGCGCGCCGGTTTCACCCTGCCGAAAAGTTTTGCAGAGCTGATAAATTGCACCGCTGTCGGCGGCGAGCAAGCGCTTCATCGCAAACTCGGGCGAGGTGTGCAGATACAGCACCCGACCCTTGGCTGCACCGGGGCCGCGATAGACGGTGGCAAAACTTTCCAGATGCACGTCGGTGGTTGCCGCCGCCGACAACAGCGGCGTGTCGACTTCCAGCACGTCGCGCGTCGAAAAAAAAGCGCGGGTGCTTTGCAGCATCCGCGCGCGGGTTCGCAGCGTTTCGAGCTTGGCAGCGGGCTGCCAGTCCACCATTATTCTTTTACCCGGCCAATGTATTCGCCGGTGCGGGTGTCGACTTTAAGCAGCTCGCCGTTTTCGATGAACAGCGGCACACGCACCACCGCACCGGTTTCGAGCTTGGCGGGTTTGCCGCCGCCGCCGGCGGTGTCGCCACGCAGCCCGGGATCGGTCTCGACCACGCGCAGAACGACCGTGTTGGGTGGCGTCACGGCCATCGGCACACCGTTGTACAACGTCATAATGCACATGTCCTGTTCTTTGAGCCATTTGGCGGCATCGCCCACGGCCTGTGCATCGGCGCCCATTTGTTCAAACGTTTCGGGATGCATGAAGTTCCACACTTCACCGTCGCTGTAGAGATACTGCATATCCGTGTCGACCACGTCGGCACCCTCCAGCGAGTCGTTCGCCTTGAAGGTTTTTTCCAGCACGCGCCCGGTTTTCAAGTTGCGCAGCTTCACGCGATTGAACGCTTGACCTTTGCCGGGCTTGACCATTTCGTTTTCAATGATGGTGCACGGATAACCATCGTGCATTACTTTCAATCCGGGCTTCCAATCGTTGGTGCCGTAAGTAGCCATGTGTGCCTCGTTCTGGGAAGATTCGCACTACTGCGAAGGTGTCGATGCCGCCGATGTTTCTGCGGGTCAAAATTGGAGTCGAAGTTTACATGAAGCCTCTAACCGCGTCATCCTGGCGCCCTGCGCTGTGGCAAGCCGAGCTTGCGCGCGCTGTGAAAGACCCGGCCGAATTGCTGCGCCTGCTGGAGCTGGGCGACGATTTGCTGCCGCAGGCGCGCCGCGCCGCCGAGTTGTTTCCGCTGCGGGTGCCGCGTGGCTTTATCGCGCGCATGCGCAAGGGCGACGCGCTTGATCCGCTGTTGCTCCAGGTGTTGCCGCTGGGCCGCGAGCTCGAAGACACGCCGGAATTTTCTACTGATCCGGTCGGTGATCTCGCCGCGATGACCGTCCCCGGCGTGCTGCATAAATATCATGGCCGCGTGTTGCTGGTGCTGACCGGCGCCTGCGCGGTGCACTGCCGTTATTGTTTCCGGCGCCATTTTCCCTACAGCGCAGCCAACCCGGCAACCGACCAATGGAGCGCAGCGTTAGATTATCTCCGCGCCGATACCTCCATCAACGAAGTGATTCTGTCCGGCGGCGATCCACTCGCGCTCAGCGATGCGCGTCTGGCCGATCTAGTGGCGCAACTCGACACCATTGCGCATCTGCAACGCTTACGCATACACACGCGCGTGCCGGTGGTGTTGCCCGAACGCGTCGATGCCGCGTTGCTGCGCTGGATCGCCGCCACCCGTCTCGCCGTGGTGGTGGTGCTGCACGTCAATCACGCCAACGAACTGGACGCCGCAACGCGCGCCGCATTTGCACAACTCGAACAGGCCGGCGCGCGTCTTTACAATCAAGCGGTGTTGTTGCGTGGCATCAACGACAGCACGCAAGCGTTGCGGGAACTCAGCGAAGCCTTATTCGCGGCACGCGTCACGCCCTATTACCTGCACCTGCTCGACCGCGTCAGCGGCGCAGCACATTTTGAAATTTCCGCTGCGCAGGCACGCACGCTCATGGACCAACTGCACACGCAACTGCCCGGTTATCTGGTTCCACGCCTAGTACGTGAACAGGCGGCCGCCCCCTATAAAACTCCGGTCGCCCTACTGCCTGTCACGAGCTGACACGTGCACTCCTTAAGCGTGGCTCAGAAAATTTAAGCTTCATTCGCACAAGTCGATATACGACGGTGTGACCTAGCTTATAGAGAGAGCCACCGGTGTTTGAAAGCGAGTTACCTATCGGCGTGTTGCGCATCCCGGAGCAACAAGACGCCGGGCTGAACGGCTTCGATCCGCGTCCGCGCCATATTGAGCAATGGATCAACGGGCTGCCGCGCGCCGACATCGGCGAGATGGCGCGCCTGGTTTACAAGGGTCTGCATGAACTCAATCGTGTAAAGGTACCGGATTCTGACCGTTTCCAGATTGCCGAGCTGTTCCGCGAGCCGGTGCAGCATCTGGCCATGACGCTCAAAAAACATTACATCGGCCTGCCCTTTCCGCTGGCGCGCAAAAAACAGCGCGTTGCATTGCTTGCGCGCGAACTGCAAGCCGAAATGGCCATCGCTTACAAGATCGTCATCGAGCATAAACTTGCCAACGGGGTATCACGTCTTGACCATAAAGTTCTGGGCCAGGCGATACATCGCGCGCTCTATTACCTGAGCCAAGTGTTGTTGCGCTGTTATCAAATTTATATCCCGCCGCCGAACAACGTGTGGCGGGAAATTCACCGCCTGTATCTGTACGCACAGGAAACTAACCTGCACGCCACGGTCATAAAAAATCAGATCGGCGAACACAGCTTCGATTCCACCATTGCCAGTCTTTACAAACAACTGCTGCTGCTGTCGCTGGCGGGGCCGTATCGTCTGCGGCAAAGCGACATCGAAACCATCAACACCATGCTGGTGGATTGGGAACTCTTCGCCGTCATCAATGAAATCATCGACCCGGAACAGCAAACCGGCATGTGCTCGCTCAATCTCAACGGCGACGATCCGCCCGGATATTTAACGCTGTGCAGCGACCTGAACATCAATTACTGCCGCGTGCTCGACACCGCACCGCTGATTGAAGTGGTCGGGCAGCACATCGTCGCCGGCATTCCGGTGCATGCGCCCGGCGCGCTGGGCCGAACCAATAAACTCAGCGTGGAATTGCTACGCCGCTTAGTGCTCACCTGGGGCGGCATGGCCAAACGCAACTTTTCGCGCGCCACCAAAAACAGCAATATCCTGGTCACGTTGGGCCTGGGCACGCTGCACCATTTCATCCACGATGCGCTGCACCAGGAAACCCATGACCGCATTATCGACGACATCGACACGGCGACCGCGCCCGTAACACCGGCGCTCGATCTGGTTCCGCTGGACAGCGCCATGGGCAAGCACGCTCACGCCAAATCACGTCTTGCCGGCAAACCGGTTTATGGTGTCCACCATGTGACGTCCAAAAAGAACGATCCGTGGAATCCGCTGGTTCAGTTGCAAACAACGCACGGTGTACGCCCGCCCGGCGCAGGCGATGCAGCCGCCGCGCCGATCCAATATCACTTTCATATCTGCAGCACGGTGAACGAAAGCGCCGGCGGTTTTTGCCTGGTGTGGTTGCCGGTGGAAGGGACCGACAACGCGGGCTTGAGTGCGCTGGTCGGCGAGCTCATCGGCATGCAGGAAATGGATGAGCCCAACAAGAGCCGCTGGAGCATCGGTGTGGTGCGCTGGATGAAAAGCCGCGATGGCAAACAACTGGAACTTGGCATTCAAAAACTGGCGCCTTACGCCATTGCCGCCGCCGTGCGTCAGGAACGCACCGGTAAAACGCGCACCTTCCAACCGGCGCTGGTATTGCCCGAGATTAAAAATGCCGACCAACCGGTGACCTTGATCGCGCCCAATGTCTACGACGCCGGCGACACCTTGTCGCTGAGCATCGACAGCGACAAGAAGACCATTCAGATCACGAAAGTGCTGGAAACCACCGGCGCGTTTGCGCACTATCAGTTTAAAGATTTAAAGCATCCGGGGCGTACGCGCGACTCCGGCGACGAAGACGAGCACAAGGGGGATTTCGAAAATGTTTGGTCGTCTCTTTAATAAGCTAGACTAGTGAAAGCAGCGAATGGGCTAACCACCTGTTGAACATCAAACCCCGGGCCGCCGGTCGCACATCGCTAGTGTGAGGGAAGACACGTGACGAAAAACGAAAAGGTCATTCGACTACTGACCATAAAAGAATCTTCCAACGAAGCGGAAGTGATCGCCAGCGTGATGCGCAATGCCGGCTACGCGATCCGCTCGTCGAATGTGGAAGACAGCGAAGATTTGCAGGAAGCCTTGGCCCAGCAAACCTGGGACCTAGTGATCGCTTCGCAGGATCTCCCTAACTTCAGCGTCGCCGACGTGCTGGACATCATCAAGCAGGCCGGCAAAGACGTGCCGGTGATCATCACCGCCGCACAGTTTGACGATGGCGTGGCCACCGAACTGCTGCGCGCCGGCGCGCGCGATCTGCTGCCGGAGACCAACCACGAATTATTGTTGCTGGTAATCGCGCGCGAACTGAACGATTTGGAAGAACGTCGCGGCCACCGCAACGCCAAAACCATGTACCGCGAAAGCGAGCGCCGCAACCGTTCGTTGATGGACAGCTCGCGCGACGCGATTGCCTACATCCACGAAGGCATGCACATCTACACCAATGCGACCTACCTGGAAATGTTCGGCTACGCGGAAGCCGGCGATGTCGAAGGCGTTCCGATCATGGACATGATCGCGCCGGAGCATCATCAGCAGTTCAAAGGCATCTTGCGGCAATTGAACGCCGGTGAAACTCCCGCCGGCGATGTCGACATGACGCTGGTGCGCAGCGACGGCAAAAACTTTCCCGGTGTGCTGGTGTTCGCGCCGGCCAGCATCGAAGGCGAACCGTGCACGCAAGTGTTGATCCGCGGCAAGTCGGACAACAAAGAACTGGAAAAAGAGCTCGACACGCTGCGCCGTCAAGACCTGCTCACCGGCTTGTACAACCGCAATCATTTCATGGAGCAATTGGAAGCGGCGATCAAGGCCGCCACCAACGAGAAAGCCAGCAAAAGCAGCGCGCTGATTTATCTGGAGCCGGACGAATTCAAACAGATCACCGAAACCATCGGCATTGCGGCGGGTGATCTGGTGTTGAGCGACATGGCCGGCGTGATCAAAAACAACATTAGCCCGACCGATGTCGCCGCGCGTTTTGCCGGCGAGGTGTTCACTATTCTGGTGCACGAAGCCGACATCGGCAAAGTAAAAAAACTCGCCGACAATCTGCTCAAGGCGATCTCGGACAACATCTTCGAACTGGAAAACCAGTCGATCACCACCACCTGCAGCATCGGCGTTGCGCAAATCACCGAAACGTCGAGCGACGCAAAAAAAGTTCTGGCGCATGCCGACATGGCGTGTAAGCAAGTGAAGTCCGGCGGCGGCAACCAGATTCACATGCACACCGCCGCCGATGAACGCGCCAGCAACGAACGCGACCTGGGCTGGATTCAACGTATCAAAACCGCACTGGAAAAAGACCGCTTTCGTTTGGTCTACCAACCCATCGTCAGCCTGCATGCCGAACCCGGCGAACGTTACGAAGTGTTGTTGCGCATGCTCGACGAACAAAACAAAGAGATTCCACCCGCAGAATTTCTGTCGCTGGCGGAACGCGCCGGCCTAATGCCGGAGATTGACCGCTGGGTCACCAAACAATCAGTGAAGATGCTGACCACCAAGCGCAACACCAGTGCGCAAAATACGCAACTGTTCATCAAGCTGTCACACGACTCCATCAAGGACCAAACATTCTTGGTATGGGTCAGCAAGCTGCTCAAGGCCGCCCGCTTGCACGGCGCCAGCCTGATTTTCGAATCCAGCGAGGCTTCGGTGCTGAGCGCGCTGAAAGAAACCAAACTGTTCATCAACGGCTTGAAACAACTGCATTGCGAATTCGCCATCGATCACGTCGGCAGCGAAACCCAGTCGTTTAACTACCTCAAACATCTGGACGTAAAGTTTCTGAAAATCGACGGCTCGCACATCGCCACACTGGCGAGCAACGAAAAGAGCCGCGACATGCTCAAGCTGATCACCGACCTGGCACGCGCCGAAGGCAAACAGACCATCGCCGAACATGTGCAAGACGCAAACAGTCTGGCGGTGCTGTGGCAAAGCGGCGTGAACTTCATCCAGGGCTATTATTTGCAGCGGCCCGACAACGCGATGAATTACGATTTCACTGGCGGGTAACCGGTGGTTCTAGCGGCAGCCTGTCGGATATAAATCAGCGTGGCATCAAGCGTGCTCGTCGGATA
>JANLTU010000092.1:0-2618 GCA_031363085.1 Gammaproteobacteria bacterium | reverse complement strand
CAAACCGCATCCGCAGATGTTGCTGGAGATCATGCAGGAGCTGGCCGTGCCGGCCGCCGCCACTTTGATGATCGGCGATACCGAATACGACATGGAAATGGCCAGCAACGCCGGGACGCATGCGCTGGCGGTCGACTACGGCGTGCATGATCGGGTGCGTCTCGCACGGCATGCGCCGCTGCATTGTTTAAGTGAGTTTCGCGAGTTGCTCGCGTGGTTGAATTAACCGGCGGCGTCGCTGCCGGTTTCGGGTAACATAATGATGATTGCCATCCCAGGAAGCTGCTATGTCTGACGAAAAAACTCCGCCTGAACAACCACAAACGCCGCAAGATCCGTGGACGGGTCCAGGCATGACAACAAAAAATAGCGAAGGCGAGGGATGGTCGGCGCCGCACGCCGAAGTGCCGCCACCTGAGAAGGCGGCCGAGCCGGTCGTCGCCGTAGCCGAAGCCAAGAAAGACGGTTGGGAGCGTGAACTCATTACGCGTTTGGCGACCGATGCGCTGGTCGAACAACGCAAGGCGCGACGTTGGGGCATCGTGTTCAAGTCGTCGATTCTCGTTTATCTGTTGGTGTTGTTATTTGCATTGCCGTTTGATTTCGGCGGCTCCAAAACCATCGGCAAACACACTGCGTTGGTGGAGATGCAAGGCGTCATCGAAGATGGCGCACCCGCCGGTGCGGATAACATCATTCAAGGCTTGCGTGACGCATTCGATGACCGCAACACCGCCGCCGTGATTCTGCGGATCAACAGCCCGGGTGGCAGCCCGGTGCAGGCCGGCTACATGAACGACGAGATCAACCGCCTGCGCGAGAAACATCCTAACATTCCGCTCTACGCGGTCATCAGCGACATCTGCGCGTCGGGGGGATATTACGTCGCGGCGGCAGCGGATGAAATTTACGCCGACAAAGCCAGCATCGTCGGTTCCATCGGTGTGCTGATGGACGGTTTCGGGTTCACCGAAGTAATGAAAAAAGTCGGCGTCGAACGCCGCTTGATCACGGCCGGCGAACACAAAGGCTTTCTCGATCCGTTCACGCCGCCCAAAGAAGAAGACATCATGCACGTGAAGGGCCTGTTGAAGACCATTCACAAGCAGTTCATCGACGTGGTCAAGGAAGGGCGCGGCGCGCGTTTGAAAGAAAACCCCGACCTGTTCAGCGGCTTGGTGTGGACCGGCGAACAAAGTGTCGAGCTCGGCTTGGTCGACGGCCTGGGCAGCACCAGCTACGTCGCACGCGAAATCATCGGCGAAGAAAAAATCGTCGACTTCACCCCGCAACCCAATTACCTGAACCGCTTTGCTGAACGTCTTGGGGTGGCCATTGGCCGCCAACTGCCGCTGTCGATTGGCGCAACGCCGACGTTGCGGTAGGGTGTGCCACGCGCACCAACCAATCTGGTTTCGGTTACGGAGGTTCACGGCCATGAGCGGCAAGCGGCTACAACGTGCGCGAGTGTACGGTGTAACAGTACTGGGAGTATTTGGCTCGGCTGCGCGTGACGACGCGACAGAATTGAGCGACGTCGATGTGGTGCTGCGTATGCGCGAGCCCGATCTTTTTTCTCTGGTGCATATCAAAGAAACACTGCAACAGACATTCGGCCGGAGCGTACGATGTCGTGAACGCATGAACGCCTATCTGAAATAGCGCATCGACCAGGAAGCGGTGTATGTCTGACGTGGCGCTCTTGCGCCGATTTATTCGCGTATGCGGATTAACAAGATTTTCTTTTCCAATCCGGGGAGATCGTTTTCTATCGTTCTCCAGACGATTTCAAAATCCACTTTGAAGTACCCATGCGCGAGCGCATTGCGCATCTCATAGGCGATACCCCACGGCACATCGGCATGTTGCGCCGCAAAAGCAGCGTGATTACGTTCGATATTGCGCGCCGCCTCACCGATGATTTCAAGATTCCGAATCACGGCGTCTGGTGTCTTCAGTGTCATGCAGAAACGCAGTTAATAAGTCGAGATCGCTTACTTCAGTGTCGTTGTGGTGCAATACCGAGCCGAACACGCGAACATTACGGGCGTGATGTTGCTCGACAATGATTTTCCTGATTAGTTACTTGCCTCAGACACGGGCAGGAAATAGGCTAAACGCCCTTTCAAGGGTATGCAGGAGTACCTCATGGCGATGAACAAGATTCAGTTCCAAGCGGGCCTGTCGATGCGCGATTTTCAGCGCCAGTACGGAACCGACGCGCAATGCGAAGCGGTGGTGTTTGCTTCGCGCTGGCCGCAGGGATGGAGCTGCCCACGCTGCGCGGGGGCGCGTTATGCGTGCACCCACCATGGGCGCAAGCTGTGGGAATGCCTGGGCTGTGGCTACCCATGTTCGTCCATCGTGGGCACCGTGTTCGAGCACACCAAGCTAGCCTTGTCGATTTGGTTTTTGGCGATCTACCTGCTGACGCTTCGCCAAGAACGCGGTCAGCACCCTGGAACTCAAACGTCAGTTGGGCGTGAGCTACAAGACGGCGTGGCTGATCAAGCATAAGTTGCTGCAAACCATGCTGTTGCGTGAAGCGCCGCGCCGCCTGGATGAGCGCGTGGAAATTGACGATGCTTACCTGGGAGGAGAGAAAGCAGGAAAGCGCG
>JANLTU010000068.1:0-2403 GCA_031363085.1 Gammaproteobacteria bacterium | reverse complement strand
AAACTCGTCGTGGGGAATGTAGTGTGATCCATCGCAGGAGAAGGTTAGGCCAACAATGCCGTTGAAAATGTTTAATGAGCCCGAGCGTAGATAAAGCATTTCGTCCATGAAGCGCAAGGCTCGAAACGCGTCCAGCACCGCGCGGATTTCGTGTGCCGACACCAAGGCCGTGCTGGGATACGGTCGCGTGGGATACGCAAGACAAACGTCGGGGTCGATCAACGCGTTGATGTCCAACAGGCGGTAGCGGTACGGATCGTCCACCAACCAAACGATGGCGCGGCTGCTGGAAAAATGCAGCGCGACGTGAAATATTCCGTGATCCGCCATCAACTCTTCGGTCACGCCCAGCACGGTGTCGATATGCCGATCCATTTCGCTATCGATGCGGGTCTGTGCGAACACGCCGCTGCGGATTGAAGGATCGCCCTTGATCTGGCGCCAACGGCGCGGCTCTTCGTAAAGTTGTCGCGTTAACGGTAAAGCGCGTAAATCGAAATCAACGCCGATAAATCCCAACGCGGCTCCGGTGGTATCGCGCACAATCTGGATGGCGGTGAGCGACGGACGCCGTGCGCGCAAGCTGATGTAAGCCTGCGAAAGCAGGAAGGCCGTGCTAGGCACGGCCTCGCGCATATAGGGTCGTTGGGCGCGGTCACGCCCAAAGTCGGTTTCGATTAAGCCCTCGTGGCAAACGTTGTCGCTTATTTGCACCGCATGGGTATCCAGTGCGTAGAGAAATTTGCTGTGCGGCAACTCCGGCAACGCGGCGCCAAGGACCGCGTTGAGCTGCGTGCGATCACCCCATGCTTGGCTCGCACTCGCCGCCAGACGCGCTAATGGCCCGCGCAGAGATTCCATCAGTGCCTCACGCTGGCGAGAAATACTTTCCTGTAACGACTCTTGAAATGGAATCACCATGAAGTTTCCGCAGATTGCCCAGTACTTAGGAGTTAGTTTCGCATGTAACCGGGGCAGGCTTGCATATTTGCATTACAGACATTACAAAAGGAACAGACTACAGCGTATCTCTACCACGCAGGAACGCTGCTTGTGTGAGTGACTGGGGGCGGGTATCGCGCACAGTATTCCGGGCACCACCAACCTCGCGCCATCCAGCTTGGCTGAGAAAAACCTGCATGTTGGCGCCGACCGGTAGCGCCATTGGAGTCTGACCCTCATGTCACTCGGTTAAGCTCCCGCTGTCTAATTCCATTTCTAATTAGAAACAGAATTAATTATCCATTCCCATCCGGTGATGCCGCGCATATGTTCCGGGTTTGATTCAAAGCTTTTCAAAGCGCCTTCGAGATGCGTTTCAAGCGCATCAAGCGTGTCGAATGCGCGGTTGTGGAAGAACTTCTCGCGCAGCTCGTCCCAGAGGTGCTCCTGCGGGTTGAGTTCAGGCGCATAGGGTGGCAGGAATACCGTGCGCACATTTTCGGCAAGCTTGATCTCTCGGCTTCTGTGCCAACCCGCCCCATCAACCACCATGATCACATTCTCGTGCGGGTAGCGCGCCGCAATTTCGTCCAAGAACAGCTGCATGCACTGCCCGTTAACCTGCGGCAGGATCAGCGAATCAAATCGACCATCGGCCGGGCTGACCGCGCCATAGGCGTAGGTATATTCCTGCGTCACCCTGGCGCGAACCATCGGCCTGTGCGGCTTCTTGTCCCAGCAGTGGCGGACATCGCTGATCCGGCCAAAACGCGCTTCGTCCTGAAACCTCAGCCTGAGCGGGCGAGGTGCGGCAAACGCGGCTATTTCCGTTGCCAGCCGCTGGGGGAGTTTTTTTCCATTCGTCTTGCGCTGCCGGGTCAGATTTAGGGTGGCTTTTATCCGGCGCAAGCTTGCGCCAGCCGTGGCGGGACAACATCAAATACAGCGTGGATAACCCGATCAGTTTGCCCAGCCGGGCTTCTACCAGCGGTTTCAAGGGAGGGACGATAACCACGCCTCCCGTTGCAGCTTGATTCAGCACGTCGTCCAGTATCTGCGATTCTTTTTCCAGGCTGGCTTTGGCGCGGTTGCGCAACTCCCGCTTGCTGCGCGCCACCTTCTTTTCTCCCCCCAACGCCTTGCCAAAGCGGGTGCGCATCGTGCAAGTGATGCCCACGGAGCGCCCGATCGCCACCGCCGTTTGCTCCAGGCTCAAACCCAGCGCAAGGGGCAGCACGATCGCTTGGGCTGCCCGTAGTTCATCTGCCGTTTTGGCGTGCTTCAGCAACACTTTTGCCGCTTCTAGCTGTTCTGCACCACTTTGCGTGCGCCGTGCTTGCCAAAGAGGCTGTCAATACCGCGCTCTTTGAGCTGCGCCAGTAAAAAATAGGTGCCGTAGTCGTGGTCGCCCACCAGCACTTCGCCTGCCGTTAAGCGCGGCAAAAGTTCGCGCAACAGCGC
>JANLTU010000066.1:0-4680 GCA_031363085.1 Gammaproteobacteria bacterium | reverse complement strand
AAACTCGTCGTGGGGAATGTAGTGTGATCCATCGCAGGAGAAGGTTAGGCCAACAATGCCGTTGAAAATGTTTAATGAGCCCGAGCGTAGATAAAGCATTTCGTCCATGAAGCGCAAGGCTCGAAACGCGTCCAGCACCGCTCGATTGCGCCGCCGTGCTCGGTATACATTTTGGGACATCCAAGTCCCAAAACGCCTGCGCTCGGCGGCGAGTATGCCTGCGGCGGCCCGGGCCGTCCTGCGTCCGTCACGACGCTCCATGACTCCCACAGTGACTCTACGCCGTGTCGGGTGCCTTGTGTTTTGTCTACGCTCGCGCTATCGCGCGCACTCCACGCAAAATCCGCACGGCGGGGAACCATTTTCGGCCCAACAGTGCGAACAACTGAGACGAACTTAAGTGCCCGCAGGGTGTGGCTGTCAAGGCGAAATTGTTTAGCTCTGCTTATTCGCGCCGCACGCCAAGTCGACGACTTCAGAAGTGTAAATTCATACTGTTACACTTCGGTTACGATGCGCCCTCTTTTGAGGTTACTCGGCCGCCCCGATGTCTGCGCTAACACAGCATAAGTAGCACCTTTCGACAATTAGGCGCGCGCAACGGCTTTGTTATATCTGCTGGCGCGCGCTGGAACGCAGCGATCCTGCGTTAGCGCAGATGCAGCGCCCGCCCGCCACATTCGAACAACGCTTTAGCCAAGCTTCGATCTGTTGTTACGCCGCAGGTTTCCCTGCGGCTATTCACAAAGAACGTTGCCGCACCGCTTCGAACAAACAGATGCCGGTTGCGACCGAGACGTTGAGGCTTTCGACCACGCCGGCCATTGGAATAAAAGCCAGAAAATCGCAATGCTCTTTGGTCAGACGGCGCAGGCCTTGACCTTCAGCGCCCATGACCAGCGCCAGCGGTCCTTTCAAATCGGTTTCAAAAATGGATTTGTCGGTTTCACCGGCGGCGCCGACCAACCAGATGTTGCGGTCCTTCAAGTCGCGCAGCGTGCGTGCCAGATTGGTTACCTGCACCACCGGCACACTCTCGGCGGCACCGCTTGCGACTTTGCGCGCGGTGGCGTTCAGTGGCGAGGAGCGATCTTTCGGAATGATCACCGCGTGTGCGCCGGCGGCGTCGGCGCTGCGCAGGCAGGCGCCGAGGTTGTGCGGGTCTTGCACGCCGTCGAGCACCAGCAGCAACGGCACACCTTGCACGCCCTCAAGCAGCGCGTCCAGGTCGCCCTCGTGGTAAGACGGCAAGCCCATGCAGCGCGCGAGCACGCCTTGATGGCGCGCACCCGGCGCCATCTCGTCGAGCGTGTGGCGCGGGGCATGATGCACGGCCACTGCGCGTTGCTGCGCGAGCGCAAGCACCTCGTGCACGCGCGCGTCGTGGCGGCCTTGCAGCACCCACACGGCCAGCAGACGCACGCTGTCGTTGCGCAACGCCGCCGCGACGGCGTGGAGCCCGAAAATCAAATCATCGTTGGGCATCGCGCGATGTCAACTCAGGGCGCTTTCGGCGCGCGTTTGCGACGCGAGCGTTTTTTCTTCGCCGATTTTTTAGGCGCCTCATTTTTGGGCGCCTCTTTGGTGACGCGCTTACCCCCGCGCTTCCGCGATGGCTTGGATGACTTTTTCGATGCGGGCTGATCCGCTACCTTGCCTGCCGCTACGCCACCCTCCGCCAGTTCAAAGTCGATCTTGCGGTCATCGAGACTCACGCGCACCACGCGCACCCGCACGTTGTCGGCCAAGCGATAAACCGTATTGGTGCGCTCGCCCAGCAAGCGGTGCTTGGCAGGATCAAAGCGGTAGTAGTCGTTGCTCAAGGCGGTGACATGCACCAGACCTTCGACATAAATATCTTTCAGTTCGACGAAAATGCCAAAACCTGTCACCCCGGTGATCAGTCCGTCAAAGATCTCGCCGATTTTATCGGTCATGTACTCGCACTTGAGCCAGTCCACCGCGTCACGCGTGGCCTCGTCGGCGCGGCGCTCGGTGGCAGAACAGTTCTCGCCCAGCGCCACCATGTCGTTGTGGTCGTAGCGGAATTTCTGCGCGGGCTTGCCGGAGATGGCATGACGAATCGCACGATGCACCAATAGATCGGGGTAACGGCGGATCGGCGAAGTAAAGTGCACATAGGCTTCAATCGACAAACCGAAATGACCGAGATTTTCCGGCGCATACACCGCCTGCTTCAGGCTGCGCAGCATCACGGTTTGAATCAGATGCAAATCCGGGCGGCCCTGAATCTGCGTCAGCAATTTTGCATAGTGCTTGGGTTCGGGCTTTTCGCCGCCGCCCAGGCTTAAACCCAGTTCGGACAAAAACGCGCGTAAATTAAGCAGTTTTTCGTCGCCCGGGCCTTCATGCACACGAAACAGCGTGGCGATTTCTTTCTCTTGAAGAAATTCACCGGCGCATACGTTCGCGGCGATCATGCACTCTTCGATCAGTTTGTGCGCGTCATTGCGCACCACCGGCACGATGCGTTCGATCTTGCGATCTGCGCCGAACACGATGCGGGTTTCGGTGGTATCGAAATCAATTGCCCCGCGTTTGTCGCGCTGCACGCGCAGCGCCTGGTAGAGCCGATACAAATCTTCAAGATGCGGCACCACGGCGGCGTATTGCGTGCGCAGCGTGGCGTCCTGATCCACCAGCATGGCCGCCACCTTGGTGTACGTCAGGCGTGCGTGCGAACGCATCACGCCTTCGAAGAAGCGGTAATCCTTCACCACCCCCGCCGCAGTAATGAACATCTCGCACACCATGCACAAGCGATCCACATCGGGGTTGATCGAACACAAGCCGTTGGACAAAATTTCCGGCAACATCGGAATCACGCGCTCGGGAAAATACACCGAGTTGCCACGCTCACGCGCTTCTTCGTCCAGCGCAGTGCCAGGCTTGACATAATGCGACACGTCGGCGATGGCCACCAGCAGCCGCCAGCCGCGCCCGTCTTTTGCGCAATACACGGCATCGTCGAAATCACGCGCGTCTTCGCCGTCGATAGTCACCAACGGCATCTTGCGGAGGTCTTCGCGGCCTTGTTTGGCGTCTTCCGGCACCTGCGGCGTGAGCGTGGCGATTTCCTGCTCAACCGCATCCGGCCAGTCCAGCGGCAATTCGTGATCGCGAATCGCAACGTCGATTTCCATGCCCGGCGCCATATGGTCGCCGAGAAGTTCGACCACTTTGCCGACCGGCTGGCGGTACTGGCTGGGCGGCGTGGTGATCTCGACCACGACAATCTGGCCGGTAACGGCACCGCCGAGGTTTTCACTGGGCACGACAATATCCTGCGTGATGCGCCGATTATTCGGCACCACGAATGCCGCGCCGCCTTCGGTGTGCAGGCGACCGACCACGCTGTGATTGCGCCGCTCCAGCACTTCGATGATATGGCCCTCTTTACGTCCGCGCCGGTCAAGACCCGACACCCGTGCCACGGCACGGTCACCGTGCATCACCGCGCGCATTTCCTTGGCGGACAAAAACAGATCACCGCCGCCTTCATCGGGCGTCAGAAAACCGAAGCCGTCGCGGTGCCCTTCAACGCGCCCGACCACCATGTCCATGCGATCCACCAGCGCAAAACCTTCTTTGCGATTGCGCAGCAACTGGCCGTCGCGCAGCATCGCCTTGAGGCGGCGGCGCAGCGCTTCGAGGTCATCGTCACTGGTAAGCTTTAATTCAGCGGCGATTTCGTCGTAGGTCAGCGGTGCGCCGCGCTCCGTCAGCATCGCCATGATGAATTCGCGGCTGGGGATGGGGCTCTGGTATTTTTCTTGTTCGCGTTCCCAATGGGGATCGGTGTGTTTTGTCATGGGTCTTCGATCTTCCTAAAAAATAAAATTAGCTGAGGTGCGCGCATTGCATGCGCCCTTACATTGACTTTGCCAAGTCGGATCAGTAAATTGCGCGTTCCGGGCGATGGGGTCAATGCCCGGCCACACCTGCCGAGGTGGCGGAATTGGTAGACGCACTAGTTTCAGGTACTAGCGGGGCAACTCGTGGAGGTTCAAGTCCTCTCCTCGGCACCAATCAATAATTTTCGCACGCCAACTTAACCGCCAACTCTTTGGATTGCAAGGGTCTTCATCGATCCAATCGGTGCGCTCGCCAGCACCTCATCGCGCGTATTCGTAGCAACATTCTGCAACTTCTTCCAACCTTAACGCAGAAAGGGCGCTGCCCAGCGGCTGTCGGACCTTAACGCCCGCAGGTGATCGAACGCGTTACACAGTCAGCGTCTGAATTTTGCGGCGTCGACAATTATCAACTGTGGCAGCAGAGGCGCGCGTTTCTTTGCAGCACATCGCTCAAGCGCAAAACACTTCCCCCACGCGTGTGGGGAACGCGGTGTGTGATCAATGATCACGGATGTCGATGCCGGTTCATCCCCACGCGTGTGGGGAACGCTCGCTCAACTACTCGGCGAGCTCGACACGGTAAGGTTCATCCCCTCGATTGTGGGGAACGCACATGCAGCCGTTTGCCGTTGAATCCGAGACTCGGTTCATCCCCACGCGTGTGGGGAACGCATCCGATTCGTTTCCTACAGTTCCTGGAAAAACGGTTCATCCCCACGCGTGTGGGGAACGCCAATGCACCGCGATTAGGACCGATGAACGAATCGGTTCATCCCCACGCGTGTGGGGAACGCTACCAAAT
>JANLTU010000007.1:0-1656 GCA_031363085.1 Gammaproteobacteria bacterium | reverse complement strand
TTTCAGCCTTCGACTGCGTGTGTTTTTCGGGTGGCACGAACTGAACTTCTCATACGGCTTCCAGTAGTCCGTCATGAGCGCCCCGATGTCCTGGTCGTCTATTTTTTCCCAGAGGGTTCTTCCGGTCGCCGTGTCGCGTGAACCCAACGCGCACTGGATGAACTTTCGCCCAACACGATCAACTGCAATCCAGATCCAGCAATCGTTTTTTTGAGCCAATGTAGGTGCGCATCTCGTCCATCTCGACAAGTTCTATATTTGCAGCAGGTCGTGCAACTGGTTGAGCCGTATGTCGCTCTTGACCTGGACGCGCCGCCAGATCAGCGGGAAGACGTTGACGTTATAGAGCGTGACGCTGATCTGGTAGATATTCATGATTCGGCCTCCGCTGCGCGCAACGCGTGATCGGTGAAAACCCGCATTCTATTACCAAGCCTATCGTCACAACCACACACACGTCGCGAAGCTGTTACACACCGAAACACTTCGATACGCAGGTGAAAGGTTTCGCCCCCCACACCCGGCTACTGTGTGAGCGTGTTTAACCCAACGGAGAAACGAACATGCACAAGATGATTAAACGTATTGCAGTGGGCGCAGGTATTGTCACTTTGGTCGGCGGGCTGGCGGCGTGCGGGCCGTGGTCGCATCGACAGGACCCGGAAGACATGGCGCAGTATGTGGTGGAGAAAATGACCAAGCTACTGACACTCAATGACGCACAAAGCGGGAAACTTAACGCGCTCAAAGATCAGGTATTAAAAACCCGCAGCGAAGTCCATGCGACGCATGACAAAACCCGCGCCCAGGCGTTAGCACTGCTGGATCAATCCAGCTTTGACCGCACGCAAGCATTGGCGATGATTGCGTCGCACGCGCAGTTGATGAACGACAAGGCCCCGGCCGTGGTCAACGCCTTCGGCGATTTCTTCGACAGTTTGACGCCGGAACAGCAGCAGATCTTGCGCAAGGAACTCGCTGAGCGCATGGAACGCCATCACGGGCATGGCTCGTGGAACTAACCACTTCTTGAAACAGGAAACCGCTATGTTCTTCAAACAACTGCGCCAGCGCTGGCTGGTGCGCTGTCGGCACGACCTGCAGCACTGGATCGCCCGACGCGTCGGCAAGTACTTGAAGCTGGACGCCGAGCAACAGGCGAAGTTTGCCTACGCACAAACCGAGCTCATGGCGGCACGCGCCGCACTGCAACGCGAACGCGCCCTGCAACATGACGTGGTGGACGGACTGCTGCGTGACGACACACTGGATCGCACCCGGGTGATCCAATTGATTGATCGCGTGATGCAAACCGTCAACACCCGAATCGGCATTGCGGTGCCGGCGCTCGGCGAATTTTACGACAGCCTGAACACCGCCCAGCGCGCACAGGTGCGGGAACTTTGGACTCGGCAGGGTACGGCTCGACACGGATTTGTGTGCCGATAGGAAACCGCCTTCTCCCGCATCGGCGGGAGAAGGAAACCACAAGCAACCATCACGCGCGCTTGCTTCTCATCGCCAAAAGTTGCGTGATGTTCTGGCTGTCTGCGAAGCGCCGATACGCCGCACTTTCGACGGGATAAATTGCCGTTTTCCCTTGTGCATCGAAATGGATACCCCAGCCGTATTTTTTTGGCAGTGCCGATGCGCGCA
>JANLTU010000242.1:0-5369 GCA_031363085.1 Gammaproteobacteria bacterium | reverse complement strand
CTTCAGCGTCTTCAATGTGTTCCAGTACCTCACCTTGCGCGCGATCCTGGGCGTGTTGACGGCGCTCGCGATCAGTTTGGTGATCGGCCCGGCCATGATCCGCAAGTTGACATTTTATAAAATCGGCCAGACGGTGCGCACCGACGGCCCGCAGACGCATTTAACCAAGTCCGGCACGCCGACCATGGGCGGTGCGCTGATCCTGGTCGCCGTGAGCGTTGCGACTTTGTTATGGGCGGACTTGACCAATCGTTACGTGTGGATCGTGTTGTTGACCACGCTGGCCTTCGGCGTGATCGGCTGGATCGACGACTACAAGAAACTGATCAAGAAAGACCCGCGCGGTTTGATCGCACGCTGGAAATATTTCTGGCAATCGGTGTGCGGTTTCGCCGCCGCATTCGCGCTGCTGGCGTCGGCGCAGGAGCCGGCCGCGACGCAATTGATCGTGCCGTTTTTCAAAAACATTTCGATTGAACTTGGCGTGTTCTACCTGTTCACAACCTATCTGGTCATCGTCGGATCGAGCAACGCCGTCAATCTGACCGACGGCCTTGATGGTCTGGCGATCATGCCCACGGTGTTGGTGGCCGGTGCGTTGGGCGTGTTCGCGTACGTCAGCGGCAACGTCAAATTCGCCGAATATCTGGTCATCCCGCATATTGCGCACGCCGGTGAAACCGTGGTGTTCTGCGGCGCACTGGTGGGCGCAGGTCTCGGCTTTTTATGGTTCAACACCTATCCGGCGATGGTGTTCATGGGCGATATCGGTGCGTTAGCCCTGGGCGCAGCGCTCGGTGTGCTGGCGGTGATCGTGCGCCAGGAACTGGTGCTGTTCATTATGGGCGGCGTGTTCGTCATGGAAACGGTATCGGTGGTGTTGCAAGTCGCGTCGTTCAAGTTGACCGGCAAACGCATCTTCAAAATGGCGCCGCTGCACCACCACTATGAATTAAAAGGCTGGCCGGAGCCGCGCGTGATCGTGCGCTTCTGGATCATCACCGTGATTCTGGTGCTGGTGGGTTTGGCGACGTTAAAGATTCGTTGAAAGAGGCAAGACTTGGCACTGTCAACCATACAATCCGGTACACAAGCATTGCGCACGCTGATCGTCGGCCTGGGCGACACCGGCTATTCGGTCGCGCGCTTTTTGGCGGGCCGTGGCGTGCCGATTGCCGGCACCGACAGCCGCATGCAACCGCCGGCGTTGGAGCGTCTGCGCGAGAAGTTACCGGACTTGGCATTATTTCTCGGCGGCTTCGATCCCGTTGCCTTCGCTGCCGCCGACCAACTGATCGTGTCGCCGGGTGTGTCGCTCAACGAGCCCGCCATCGTGCAGGCGCGCGCGCGTGGGGTGCCGGTGCTTGGCGATATCGAATTGTTCGCGCGTTATGTCGACGCGCCAGTGGTGGCGATCACCGGCTCCAACGGCAAGAGCACTGTGACCACCTTGTTCGGGGCGATGGCGAAACATTGCGGCTACGACGCGCGCGTCGGCGGAAATCTCGGCATCCCGGCGCTGGATTTACTCACCGAGTCGCGCCGCCGCGACGACCCGGCCAGCGTGCAGCACGAAGGTTCGGCGCCCACCTTGTATGTGCTGGAATTGTCCAGCTTCCAACTTGAAACCACCGCCTCGTTGCGCGCGCGGGCAGCGGTGGTGCTCAACATCAGCGCCGATCACATGGACCGCCACGCCAGCTTGGAAGAGTATGCCGCCGCCAAGCAGCGCATTTTCGCGCGCAGCGAAGTCATGGTGGTGAACGCCGACGACCCGCTGGTGACCGCGATGTTGGAATCGCGCCGCCGGGTGTTGCGTTTTGGCTTGCGCACACCGGCCGACGCGCAATTTTTCGGCATTCGCAACGTAGGCATTTCCACCTGGCTGGCACGCGGCGACCACCATTTGATCGATGTGCGTGAGCTACGCATCACCGGCCGGCACAACTGGGCCAACGCGCTGGCGGCGCTGGCGCTGGGTGATGCCACCGGCTTACCGATGAACCTGATGTTGGAGGCGCTCAGCCAGTTCACCGGTCTGCCGCATCGCATGCAACAGGTTGGTGAAGTGCAGGGCGTGACATTTTATGACGACTCCAAAGGCACCAACGTCGGCGCCACGCTGGCGGCGATTTCCGGCGCGCCCGGACCGGTGGTGCTGATCGCCGGCGGGGAAGGCAAGGGGCAGGATTTTGCACCCTTGCGTGATGCCTTGAAAGCCAAGGGGCGCGCGGTGGTGCTGATCGGCCGCGACGCCGCCTTGATCGAAGCGGCGCTGGCCGGGGTGGTGCCGAGCGTCAACGCCGTGGATATGGATGACGCCGTGGCGCGCGCGCGCGCGCTTGCCCAGCCGGGCGATTGCGTGTTGTTGTCGCCGGCCTGCGCCAGTTTCGACATGTTTAAAAATTACGCGCAGCGCGGCGAAATGTTTTGCGCTGCCGTGCAGAAGGTGACCGCATGATACGCACCAGCACGGTGGCGTCCGTCAATACCGACTTCAAAAATGTCGACGTGCGTAAGCGCGCGATAACCTCGCCTGACTATCTGCTGATCGGTGCGCTGCTCACGTTGCTGGCCATCGGCATCGTACTGGTGGCGTCGGCGTCCATCACGCTTGCAGATCGGCAATACGGCGAACCGCTGCATTTTCTGTATCGCCACGTCATCTTCACGCTGCTGGGCCTGGGTCTGGGTCTGGCTGCCGCGAGTATTCCGTTACAGCGCTGGCAAACCTTAGCCCCGCTGTTATTACTGCTCGCCGGTGTGTTGCTGATTGCGGTGTTGCTTCCGGGCATCGGTCATGTCGTCAACGGCAGCCGTCGCTGGATCGGCGTTGGCAACCTGAATTTTCAGCCGTCCGAATTGATGAAGCTGTGCATGGTGATGTTCATGGCGGCCTATCTTGCGCGTCATGCCGATGCGGTGCGCACCTCGTTGCAAGGCTTCGGCAAGCCGCTGTTGTTGTTGCTGCTGGTTGCGGGTTTGTTGATGTTGGAACCTGACTTCGGTTCCACTGCGGTGCTCGCCGCGACGGTGCTTGGCTTGCTGTTCCTGGCCGGCATGCGGCTGTGGCCGTTTGCGATGCTGGCCGGCGTCATTGCTGCGGGTCTGTTTGCTTTGGCGTTGCTCGCGCCGTATCGGCTGGAGCGGCTGACTTCGTTCATGAACCCGTGGGCGGATCCGTTCAACAGCGGTTTTCAATTGACGCAAGCCTTGATCGCGTTCGGACGCGGCGGCTGGTTTGGCGTGGGCCTGGGCGGCAGCGTACAAAAATTGAATTACCTGCCCGAAGCACACACCGACTTCGTGTTTGCGGTGCTGGCCGAAGAGCTGGGTTTGATCGGCAGCGTGCTGGTGATCGGCCTGTTCGCGCTGGTGATCGCGCGCGTCTGGATGATCGCGGCGCGCGCCGAACGCGGCGGCAATGCTTTCGCTGCCTACGTCGCCTACGGCATCGCGCTGTGGTTAGGTCTGCAAGCGCTGGTCAACATCGGCGTCAACATGGGGGTGTTGCCAACTAAGGGTCTGACCTTGCCATTATTGAGTTACGGCGGCAGCAGTCAGGTCGTTACGCTGCTGGCATGTGCGCTGCTGTTGCGGGTTGACCACGAAACGCGCGCCGCGCGCCAAGGACCAGCCAATGTCTGACGCGCACGACTTCACCGCGACCCCGGAAATGTACGCCCAATTGCGTGTGCTGATCATGGCCGGCGGCACCGGCGGTCACGTGTTCCCGGCCTTGGCGGTGGCGCAGCATCTGCGCACGCTCGGCGCCCAGGTGGCGTGGTTGGGCACGCGACGCGGCCTGGAATCCGACGTGGTACCCAAGGCCGGTTTCGAATTGCATTACCTGTCGATAGGCGGTTTGCGTGGCAAAGGAGTGCTTACCTTGACATTAGCGCCGTTCAAATTGTTGTTGGCCGTAATGCAGGCGTTGCTCATCGTGGCGCGCTATCGTCCCAGCGTGGTATTGGGGCTGGGTGGCTTCGTCACCGGGCCGGGTGGCATCGGCGCGTGGTTGTTGCGCAAACCGCTGGTGATCCACGAGCAGAATGCGCTTCCCGGCATGACCAATCGCTGGTTGTCGCGCATCGCGGTGCGCGTGCTGGAAGCATTTCCCGGTGCGTTCGCGGCGAGCGCGCGCGCCGTCACGGCCGGCAATCCGTTGCGCGCCGAAATTGTCGCGCTCCTACCCCCGCAGACACGCTTTGCGGCGCGCGACGGCAAGCTGCGCTTGCTGGTGCTGGGCGGCAGCCTGGGCGCGCAAGCGCTCAATTCCGTAGTGCCGGCGGCGCTCGCCTTGTTGCCGGAAGCGGATCGTCCCAAGGTGTTGCATCAGGCTGGTAAACGCCACATCGAAGAAACGCAACGTTCTTACAAATACGCGCAGGCGCATGGCGACGTGGTGGAGTTTATCGCCGACATGGCGGAAGCCTACGCCTGGGCCGACCTGGTGTTGTGCCGCGCCGGCGCGCTCACCGTGTCGGAACTGGCAGCGGCCGGCGTGGCGGCGATTCTGGTGCCGTACCCGCACGCGGTCGATGATCACCAAACGGTCAATGCCGGCTACCTCACCGGCGCGGGTGCGGCCTTGTTGGTGCAGCAGCCGCAACTGACCGCCATACATCTGGCCGAACTGCTGCAATCGTTTGTAGAAGGCAGCGTGCCGGCGCGGGCGCGGCTGTTGCGCATGGCGGTCGCCGCACGCGCGCTGGCACAACCCAACGCCACCGAACGGGTGGTGCAACACGTGGCGCGTGCGGCACTGCGCCGGGGAATGTCATGACTAGCCCCGCGAATCAAGCTTTACGTTCCGGTGCGAGCATGCGGCGTATCAAGCGCATTCACTTCGTTGGCATCGGCGGCTCCGGCATGGGTGGCATCGCCGAGGTGTTGATCAATCTGGGCTACGCGGTGTCAGGTTCCGACTTAAAAGCCAATCTGGTGACGCAGCGTCTGGCGCAGGCGGGTGCGCAGGTGAAAATCGGCCACGCCGCCGAGCACGTCACCGGTGCTAACGTGGTGGTGGTGTCGAGCGCTGTGGACGAAAACAATCCTGAGGTGCTGAGCGCACGCGCGCAGCGCATTCCGGTGGTGCCGCGCGCCGAAATGCTGGCCGAATTGATGCGTTTCCGTTACGGCATTGCGGTGGCGGGCACGCACGGCAAAACCACCACCACCAGTCTGGTCGCAAGTTTGCTGGCCGAAGGCGGACTTGATCCGACCTTTGTCATCGGCGGGCGCTTGAACAGCGCCGGTGCACATGCGCGCCTGGGCGCCGGTCAATACCTAGTGGCCGAAGCGGACGAAAGCGATGCGTCGTTTTTGTATTTGCAACCGGTGCTGGCCATCGTCACCAACATCGACGC